>JAACDM010000665.1 GCA_009936795.1 Verrucomicrobiaceae bacterium
AATCGGCACCTGTTCACGAAAGCGCTTCTCGGCACGCACATGATTGAGTGCCGCGTTCGTCGCCATGCGTGACAGCCAGTTTTCAAAGGGTGCTTTCAATGGGTCGAATTTCTTCAGGTGCCGCCAAGCTTTGACAAAGACGTCCTGCGCCATGTCCTCCACCCGGCCGCGGTCACGCTCGTAGCGCGAAAGGATGGCAAAGACACGATCCTAGTACCGCTCGACCAGCTCGCGGAATCGCTCAGGGCGACCCGCTAGGATCGAACGCACGCAGGCGGCGTCTTCTTCGGCTATGGCAGACACGTTTCGTCCCTCATACACGGTAGAATTCTGAAGCGTTACAACAAATCTTTGCTCCCTGAGGGGCTGGTGCGACAAGATCACCACCTCGACCTTGGCCACCCACTCATGATGTTATTCATCGGCATTATTCTGTAGGTCGCAGCCGTGGTGCAAGGCCTGATCGGATTCGCCATGGCAATCGTAGCGATTCCCCTGCTCGTCTGGATCGGACTTCCTCTGAGCGGAGCCATCGCCATCAACATGGCGTCAACCATGGTTCAGGCCCTAAAGGGAATGTTCAAACTTCGCCATGCCATTCCTCGGAGTATTGTTAGATCCTCTCTAGCCGTGCGTTCGCTTAGTTTGCCAATCGGTATTCTCATCATGGTTCAATTGGATGGAATCGAGACATCAGAAGCTCATCGCAATGGGCATAGCCTCAATCGTGATGGCTTAGGCGTCTGCAAAAAATGCCTCAGCACCCTTGAGCACCGCGTGGTCCCCAAGCTCGGTGACATTCAGTCGCCGCCGACTCTTAATATGACGAACATGAAAGCCACCTTTCCACCTCGACCTAGGCGCTCAAAATGCCAAACTATCTCAAAGATAGCATGCGCACTTCCTCAAAATCATCTTGGCGATGGACGCTGGTCCTGGCAGTTCTTGTCTTCGCGTCCACCACACAAGCTCAGACTCCGCCTACCGAGGCAAATAACTTCCAAAATGGAATCCAACCCCTGCTTGAAAAGCATTGCTACGACTGTCACGGGCGGCAGAAGACCAAGGGCAAGGTCGATCTCACCTCCTATGCCTTTTGGTCAGATCTAGAGGCAAATCCAGAGCTGATCGAAAAACTGCTAGAGGTATTAACCAAGAACGAAATGCCTCCCGAAGACGAAGCGCAGCCCAGCGACGATCAGCGCACGTTCATGCTATCGGAGCTGAACAGTGCCTTTGACAGAGCCACAGCCAATCACCAGGCCCTGGTCCCAATGCGGTTGCGGCGTATGAATCGCTTTGAGTACGGGAACGCCGTTCGGGACCTCTTCGATCTGGAATGCTGGGTCTATTCCATCAGCGATCGGGTCATCAGGGATGACAACAACTACTTCAGACCAGAAACAGGCCAGATGCCCAAGGTCGCGAAGGTCGGCAATCGCGTGATGGGACTTCAGCAAATGCTAGAAAATCGATTGTTAGGGGTGATGGCCTTTCCCAAGGATCCTCCGGCCGAGAATGGATTCAACAATCGTGGTGATCACCTAAGCCTGTCACCAGTCCTCATGCAGTCCTTCATGGACCTCAGCCGATCTATCGTTCATGCCGAGAACTTCGACCAGCACTGCGGCGTTTGGGATGACTTATTCCAAGACCCCCTGAGCACCAAAACCAGGCCCCGGCCGGCGTCCATCACCATCGACAAGTCGGTCGCCACGCGCAGCACCGGGCTCACCATCAGTGCCTGGATCCAACCCTCCAAAGTGACAGACCATTGGCAGACCATCGTGCGCCGTGAAGACGGATGGCGTCGCCAACTACTAGCCATTGGCCGCACCGGCGACACCTGGGGCCTCTGGATCGGCGCCGGAATCTCTGGCAACTACGAAGAATTTGGCGCCTCGGTCGACCCCAAATCGCTAATCGACGGCAACTGGCATCACCTGGCCGGGACCTACGACGGCAAACAAATCACCCTCTACATCGACGGCAAACAGGTCGGCAGCAAAGCGCTAGAGGGCAAGATCCAAATGGAAAGCACCGGCCCAATGGCCATCGGCGCACACGGAGCAGAGCCCTTCCACGGAAGCTTGAACGACATCCGCCTCTACCGCTCAGGCCTCACGAGAACTCAGATCGAAAGCCTCGCAGCAAGCAAAGAAAGCGGCGCCGAAGATCAGATGGTAGGCAGTTGGAAACAACCCACGGTAGCCAAGCTAAAACTGGAACAGCCCGTCGAAGAAATCGCCCACGAGCGCATTGAGCGCTTTCTCCTCAAAGCCTTCCATTCACCTCCCGACGAAAAAACACGAGCGCTCTACCAGCGATACTTCGATAAACAATTCCAGAAGAGCGGTAACTTCACCCAAAGCATGAAAGCCGTCGTCTCGGCCGCCCTCGCCTCCCCGAGATTCATGCTCGTCCACAACGAAACGGACGAAGCCTCGCAAAACCAAAACGCCTTCAATCTAGCGGCCAGACTCGCCCTATTTCTCTGGAGCTCCATTCCTGACGACGAATTGCTTGCGCTAGCCGGCCAAGGAAATCTCAATAATTCCGACGTGTTAGAATCACAAGTCGATCGCATGCTCAACCATCGTCGCGTGAAAAACTTCTGCGACAGCTTCGCACCCCAATGGCTGAAACTGAACAGCCTTGTCTCGGCACAACCCGACTTCAAAACCTACCGGGAATACTACTTCGGAGGGGACGATAAGATCTCCTACAAACGTGGCATGCACATGATGTTAGAGCCGCTCTTGAATTTCGAAACCGTCTTCATTGAGAACAGACCGATCTCGGAACTGGTAGACGCCGACTTTACCTACCGCAGTCACTTGTTAGCGGAATGGTACGAAGGCCGCTCAGCCACCTACGCAATAAACGTCAACCTACGCGACATCGAATTCACCCGCACTCAACTCAGTGATCGCAGATACGGCGGGGTCATCACCACCGCCGCCGTCATGACCATGACCTCTGGCCCCTTCCGCTCGCTCCCCATCACGCGAGGCTCCTGGGTCTCCGCCGTCGTCTTCAATGATCCTCCCGAGCCTCCGCCAGACGACATCCCCGACTTGCGAGCAGACGACAACACGCTGCAACGCGAAGGCCTGACCGTTCGACAAAAGCTCCAACAACACAGCAGCGAGCCCCAGTGTGCCGGCTGCCATGCCAAGATCGATCCGTTAGGCTTTGCCCTGGAAAACTTCGACTTGCTGGGCCGCTGGAGAGACGATTACCGAACCGGCTTAAAGGTGGATGCTAGCGGAACTCTGTTTGGCCGGCATCAGTTCGAGGACGTCGTTGGATTCAAGGACGCCGTCCTGGCCGAAAAGGACACCTTCGCCAAAGCCTTCATCGGCCATCTCCTCTCCTACGCGCTGGGGAGAGAGCTGACCCTGGCAGATCGCGTGGCGGTCGGTGAAATCACGGCAGCGAGCAAAGAAGGAAGCTACCGCATGCGCGACGTCATCAAAAACATTGCCGTTCACCCCATCTTCACCCAGACTAGTAAGCCATGAAATCTATGGATCGACGGAAGTTTCTCCTTGGAGCCAGCGGCAGCGCCATGGCCCTCCCGTGGCTCGAAATCAACGCCGCCGGCCCGAGCAAGAAGAAGCTCAAAGAGCCGCCTCTAAGGTTCGCATCCTTCTACTCGCCTATGGGCTTCGTGCGAGATCACTTCTTCCCGGAAAGGGCAACAAGGACTTTCTCTCCATGCCCACCTTGAGCCCGCTCAAGAACGTCGGCGAAAAGATTTCCCTGATCACCGGCTTAGCCACCGTCAAAGTCAACGGGGTCGATGTGCACAATCAGGCCAGTTCCTGTTTCCTCTCATCGGCTAATGCACAAGGAGAGTTCAAGTCGGCCTACCCCATGGACCGCACGCTCGACCACCTCATCGCGGACAAGGTTAGTCATCGCACGCCAATTCGATCCCTGGAGTTGAACTGCAACAGTTTCAAAGACCTCAAAGAATCGATCTACCTCGACAACATTTCCTGGTACGGCCCGGAGCATGTCGCGACCTCCATGAAGGACCCGAGGAAAGTCTACGAACGCCTCTTCAAAACAAAGAAAGCCGACAAAGACATCACCGATTTGATTCTAGAAGACGCCTCCAACTTCAAGAGGAACCTGTCCTATCAGGACAAAGAAAAGTTGGATGAATACTTTGATTCCGTTAGGGAAATCGAAAGGCAGATCGAGAAGCTGAACCAGTACTACAGCATGCGGGAGAAGGCCGATGTGCCCGAGCCTGAAGAAGGCCCCATGACCCGCGGCGAGTACATCCGGTTGATGGGTAAATTGCTAGTAGTGGCCTTTCAAGGTGACCTCACGCACGTCGCCACCTTCATGCTCGCGCCCGAACGTTGGGGTTCCCCGCAAGAATACCACGAGTTGAAGTTCACCAAATCGCACCACGGCCTCACCCACGGCCAAGACAACGAGAGCGTGAAGAACTTACTCGTTCAGGTCGACCGCTTCTACATGGAACTGTTTGCCGAAGTGCTAGAACAAATGGACGCTATCAATGAAGGAGAAGGCACCCTCCTCGACCACTCCATCGTCACCCTAGGATCAGGATTAGGAGACGGCAAAGACCACACCATGAACGAACTTCCCGTCGTCGTCGCCGGTTCTGCCAACGGAAGAATCAAGACGGGTCGCGTGCTCAATTGTCCCAAAGACACCCCCCTAGCCAACCTCTGGCTAACCCAAGCCCAGCTAATGGGCACCGGCATGACCGAGTTCGGGGACAGCACTGGCCCGCTCAGCGGCTTCCTCGCATAGCAGCAGGGTAATGTCGTGGATTTCTCCGAAATCCAACTCCGAATGACCTGCTAGGCATAGAATTTCGTAACTATCCACGACGCTCAGGATAACCCTCCTGCTGGGCGCGCCGACGTCCCCTTCGGCCTGCCATGGTCAAGACATCTCTATGCCGTGGAGCGCCCGAAATACCATGTCCTTTCGAACCAAAATCGAAGCTTGGGCTTCTAGCGCGGACGAATCGGCGAACTTGCCTTCTTCGGATAAACTCACCCCAAGAGTTTGAACCTGAAAAAGAATCCTGAATAGTCACCATGAGACTTCGACACCTACTGAAAGCACTGATCCTTAGTCTGATCGGAATGGCCTCCATCGTCTTGGCGGAAGAAAAGACTAACATCGTCATTATTCTCACAGACGACCAAGGCTATGCTGATGTCAGCTACAATCCGCACTGAAAGCCAAGAAGGCACCCATCCCCACCAATGACGTCTGGAATGCCACCCATGCGATGGATCGGGGCGCCGCGCTAGCCACCTTTGATAAACACTTTCACCACGTCGACGGCCTGCGCCGGTGGAAGTGAGTCTGATGAGTTTATCCAAACAACGGCAAGGGCTGCCATATGGTCGCCCCCTCCGAAAGGGAGCGTTGCTGATCCATTTGAGGGCACTCGATTTCGGAGAAATCGGCGCCCATGCAACCAGCTCTGACAGACTCACCCATAGGGTGAGTCTGCTAGCCCGCATTTCGCACACTTTGCAAATTGGTTGACACTCGTAGCGGTGACTTTCCAGTCGCCGACCTGTTATGATAGGGGTGGCGACTGAAAGTCACCACTACGATTCTAACTGAATGGCCATTCAAGGTTTTCGACGTTTGCGAGAACCATGAGATTCTTTGTCCTCTTTCTACTTCGATTTGAAGGCTTCGTTCTGAACCAGCGCGTGTAGGAATTCACTGACGGCGAATTCATTCTCTTCTGCGCTTGCCATGATATGGTTGGCGAGAGGTTCGTCGGTGAAACCGTAAGGGCGACCGAGGGCGTAGGCGATGAGGTGTTCGGTGAAGCCGCGGGCGAAATCCTCCTCATGCGCAGCGATCAAATTGCGCATCTCGCCATAGTCTGCGAACTCGGGGCCGTTGTGGAACGCGCCTGAGGCGTCGATTTCCCAGGTCTTCCCTTCTTTCCAGCCTCTTTTGAGCCGTGTTCTATGACTGTTAGTAGTGCGCCACTTGCCGGCGGCGTCGAAGTTTTCCAGGCCGAAGCCGATGGGATCGATCTTGCGGTGGCAACTGGCGCACTGGGCTTCTTCCATGTGGGCAGCAAGGCGCTCGCGGGTGGTGAGCGGTTTGTCTGCCAAACGCGATAGTTGTGGGACGTTCGGTGGAGCGGGCGGCGGTGGGTCGTGCAGGAGATGACGCAGCACCCAGGCTCCGCGCTCGATGGGGCTGCTCTCGACGCCGTCACTGCCCATGGCGTGAATGGCTGCCATGCCCAAGAGGCCGCCGCGTGGGGAGTCGGCAGGCAGGGGGACTTCGCGAAAGTCATCGCCGGTGACACCTTCGATCCCGTAGTAAGTGGCGAGCAGGCCATTGACGAAGACGGAGTCACTTTTCAGAAGCTTGCCGAGTCTGCCACTTTCCCTATGGCGAAGCTGGTGGGCGAAGGTTTGGTAGACTTCTTCGCGGGCAGCGCCACGGGTGTTCTCATCGAACTCGCGATGGAGGCTCACGTCGAATTGGAAGAAGTCCAATCGCTCCATGTCGAGCCACTGGTGGACGAAGCCGGAGACGAATTCATCGGAGCGTGGGTCGGCGATGAGGCGATCGACTTGTTGGCGGAGGGTAATCGGTTGGTGCAGTTCGTGGCGTTCTGCGAGATCCAGCAGTTCTTGATCCGGTGGGGCACTCCAGAGGAAGTAGGAAAGGCGCACGGCCAGCTCACGGTCTGTTAGGGGGCGCGGTGCCGATTCATCACCCGGCTCATTGAAGTAGAGGAATCCGGGTGAGGCGAGAATGACGCTGAGGGGTGTTCGAATGGCGACGTCGAAGGACTCTCCAGCGCTGCGGCCGGATTGGTAAAGCGTCAGGATTTGATCGATGAACTTGGGAGCGGGTTCGACCCGTCGAAGAGCGGCACGGGCGAAGTCGGCGAGGATAGCGCGGGCGGCTTCGGAAGCGTCGTCGTTGTCCGCGTGCTTGGCGAATAGCTGCTGGAGTACGGATGAAGGTCCGGGCGGGGGCAGCGGGCCTTCGAGTTCGATCCAGTCGATCCAGATCGCTGGCGGCGTGCCGTAGCCGTTGGCGCGTTTGTCTCGATTGTAGGCATCTCGTAGACGCTTGCGATCGGTCGGCTGTCGCTCCTGGATGCCAAACTCCCGTTGGGTGTGGAGGCCGACCTCCACTTGCGTTTCGATGATCTCTGGGTGTTTGATAGTTCCGGTGACCTGGTGGCTGCTGATGGGGAAACCAGCGAATCCCCCAGGCACCCTGTTCACGCGCTGCGGGTGCCCGATCTCGATGAAGTGACGATAGGCCGGTGAGCCGTCTACAGTACCGGCACGCACTCGCATGCGGTAGTTTCCGGGTGGCAGATTATTTGGCTTGGGTGTGACATCGATGCGTTGGATCGCCCACGTGAGCTTCAGATAGGTGCCTCGATCACTGTCAGGGAGCTCGGCGTAGTGCTTCATGTAGGCATAGGTCCGACCGTAGCCGCCTTGATGCGAAAAGGAGGCGGCGTTGGCATCTTTAAAACCGAACTCTTTGGCGTCGGGGCCATTGTTCAGACGGTCAGCATTCTGATAGAGCCGGAGGCGCAACCGGTCATCGATCCCAGGAAACTTCTCGCGAAGTTGAGCCATGACCTCCCGATTTTCAGGAGCGAGCGCTGCTTTATCCACCTCGGCTTTCCAAAGAAGGTAGCGCTCGTTGGTTTCCTCCATTCTCCGCATGTTCTTTTCACTCTGAACATTGACGGTGGTTTCCGGCTCCACGCGAAATACGCGTGCGTCCTCTTTCAAAGCCGCCTGTCGCTCTAACATTTCATTGATCGCGCTTCGCCCGAGTTTTAGATACTGCTCGAACTGGTCGCTCGAAATGAATTGCGATGCGCCCACGGTGTCGAAGGTACCAGCTCCGCCATCGTTTGGCAGGGATGCGACAGCGACCCGCACGCCGGTGAGGTGCTCGATGGTGTTCTGGTATTCCCGCCGGTTCAGCCGACGCATGGTGATCTTGCCACCCGAGTCGGAAAGAACCTTGCGCGCCGCGACCATGGTCTGGGCGAGGGCCTCGAGAAAGTCGGCCTTCGCCGATTTGTCAGGCTGGCGTTTGTCCTCCGGCGGCATCTCACCGGCGTTCATGGCGTTAAGCACCTTCTGCCAGAGTTCGGCCTGCCGTAGGGGGGTAATTTCAAGCGGCAGGGCTTCCAAGTTGATCTTGCCCTTCTGCGTTTCCGCGTCGTGGCAGTCGAAGCAATAGTTTTGGAAGAGGGTTAGGTGTTTCTTGGGGAGCTGGGGGTTGGGTTCGGCGGCAATGGAAAGAGCCGGGGCGCCCGCAATCAGCAGCGCGCCAAGGATCAGACTTATGGTTTTCGTCTTGGACAACATCATATCGATTCAATCCTGGAGCCCAACGGGCTCAATGCATGCTAGCCCAGGGCAACGCCCTGGGACCGAGGTCGTAAAACAGAATGCAGGCTGAAGGCCTGCGGCATAAAGGTTTCCAATCGGTTTCATTTCAATCCCAGACGTTTAACCGAGCCCAACGGGCTCAACGCAGACTAGCCCAGGGCAACGCCCTGGGAATAGGGTCACAGAACAACGGGCAGGCTGAAGGCCTGCTGCATAGAGGTTTCCAAAGAGGTTTCATTTCAATCCCAGACGTATCGCTCATCGTATTCGATGTTGTACTTTTGCAGTAGCTTCCGAAACTCATCCTGAAAGCTGACCTTCTTGTGATGTTCTTCCTGGTTGTCGATGTATCGGATGAGTTGATCCAGTTGCGACGGGCTACCGAAAAATTACCGTACCCGTTTTGCCAATAGAACTCGCTGTATTGAGGTCCCTGCTTCTTGATCCAACTGGACGACTCCTTTTTCACGATCTCGAACAGCTTCGCGATCGTGACGGTGCGCGGGAGCGTTGCAGCGATGTGAACGTGGTCGGCCACACCGCCAACGCGGTAGGCTTGGGATTGTGGTGGTTCGATATCGCGTATGATCTCCGCCATGTAGGCGTGGAGTCGCGGGCGAATGCCCGAATCAATCAACGGTCGGCGATCCTTCGTGCTAAACACCATGTGAAGGATGACTTTGTTGAGGGATTGAGGCATTGGTTAGTTAGGTGGGCTTATGAAGCAGGCCTTCAGCCTGCATTGGTTTGGCTACGCATCCCCAGGGCGTTGCCCTGGGCTAGGATGAGACGAGCCCCTTGGGCTCTGATGTTAGAATCCGCCATTTTTCGAATGCCATTCTTTGCTGCCATTTCTCTGCCTGAATCGTCTTCATGCCCGCAATTGCTTCACCACCCCGGAGCTGTCCCCATGACGTTCGACAGAGATTCCCATGCCGTGAAGCATCGTTAGCCAGACGTTGCATAGTGGCGTGTCATTCGGCAGAACGAGATGCTGCCCCAGCTTCAGATTCGCTCCACCGCCGGTGAGAAGGGTCGGGCAATTGTCGAGGTAGTGGATCGAGCTGATGTTAGACCCGAAGGCCAGTGCGGTATGATCGAACAGGCTCGACCCGTCGGATTCTTTGGTCGCCTTGAGTTTGTCGATCAAGCCGGCCAGCAATTCGCTGTGGGTCTTGTCTCGGGTCTGGCTCGCCTGCTTGCGCTCACCCTGGGAGTAGTGGCTCACGTTGTGAGCGCTCAACGAAATGCCCATGCTTTGCAGGAGCGCCTGGCCGGGCATGCGGTAGGTCAGCGCCCGGGTGCTGTCAGTCTGTAGGGCGGCGACGATGAGATCGTACATCACCTTGATTTCTTCCCTTCCTTTCAGGCCTGGTTCGGGTTCTGCAATGGGCGCTTCGGCCTTGGGAATGTCGAGCCAGGTTTCGTCTTCCCCCAGTCGTGTCTCGATGTCACGGATGCCTTGGAAATACTCGTCCAACTTGTCGGTGTCGGTCTTGGATAGGCCGCGCTGAACGCGTTTGGCTTCGGTGAGGACAGCGTCTAGCACGCTGCGATTCTCAGCGATGGCAGCCTGACGTTGTTCCAGAGGCAAATCATCGGCAGAGAACAGTTTATGGAAGACCTGAACCGGATCGTTCTGCCCCGCCACCGGTTTGCCACGCTGATCCCAGGCCAGTGATAGTCCTGGACCATGTCCCGAGGCGTTGCCATCCGTGCTGTTGAGCTGGATCGAGGTGAAGCGAGTGTCCTGACCAAGTTGCTGGGCGACGACCTGATCGGCGGAAATGCTATTGGCCATGCTCTGGCCGGGCAGGGCAAAGCGATTCGCCCCGCTGAGCCAGAAGGTGCTGCCCCAGTGGGCTTCGTTGCTGTATTGGTTAGAGCACCCCTGCACCACCGTGAGATCTGACTGGTGACGCACCAGCGGAACGAGGCCTTCGGGGAGGTTGTAATCCGTACCCGGTTGATGGATGTCAGGAAACCACGTTTCTTTCGTCACTCCAAAACCGATGCCCATAAATACAGCGCGTTTTGGCGGTGTGCTAGGTGCCGGGGAAGCGGCCGATACGAAACGGCGAAACCCGATGGATTCTAGCGCGGGTAGCGCCACGAGCGCTCCCGTTCCGCGGAGGAAGTGGCGGCGGTTGAATAAAGATTTCATGGAAGATGGATGAATGAAGTTCTAGGGGCAGACGGTTCACTTCACGATGCGAACCGGTAGTTTCGGACTGCTAGTCACGGTCAATTCCACATCGTCGGCATAGTAGTTCCCCAGTGCGATTGGCGTGTTGCTTTCCATGCCCACGCCGGCGCCCAGGGTGATCAGCGCCACCGTGGCTTCGGGTTCCAGCAGGCAGACTGCCGAGATTTCTCCGGATGTTTCCCCGGGCTCGAGCCGGACCACTTTCTTGCCGGCCGTAATGACATCGGCTAGCACATGGGGCCAGCCCTCGGCGATGATGTCTGGGTCGGCTTCGAACAAGTAGATGCGAAGAGTCGCCCGGAGTTTCGGAAACGCTTCATCGATTGAGGAGGGCTTCCGCTCAAACGTTGCGGAAAGCTCGAGGGTCTGCCGGGCATTCGAATCGCTCGCTTGCCACTGGTGACGCAGGGCAGCCAGGTCGATGAATTGAAACGCGTTACAGGCAGAGGCTCCACCTTTGGGAACTCCCTTCACATTGCCGGTCTCCATAAAGCGCAGTCGCCTGTTGCCATCCGACTCTTCAACCACCTCGACCGGATCCCCGCTCCATTCGCCGAACCGGGAGGAGAAACCCCTCACAATGAGGCCTGGTAGGAGGGAGTCAAAGGTGCCGTGGGCGACGTTCAAGGAGGACACTTCTGCCCTCGGCTTGCCAATCGCCCAAGCGGCGCCAATGCCTAGCAGGCCCACGAACGCTCCGGCTACAATCGCGGCCGCAAGTTGCTGCGGCCAACAAGCAAAGGAGCGGATGGGCTTGTTCTTCTCCATCGATGCCACGCCAACCTTCGGATCATCCCCGAGGCCGAGCGCGAGCACTTCATCCGCGAGGGCGCCGTGGACCTGGCCGGCCTGAAGGTAGCGTGCACGAATCCCGGCGTCGGCCACGATTCGTGAAGAGAGTGCCTCGGCCTCTTCGGCATTCGTTTGCCCGTCGAGGTGTTTCTGAATAAGGGAATCCCAGTCCATGGTGTCCATTTAGGCGAGTTCCTTTCTCATCTGGCTTTCGATGCAGGTTTGGAGGTCGGCCCGAATGCGTTGGATCGCCTTGTAGATCGCTTCGATGGTCCGGCCCTCTTGTTCGGAGAGCCACTGTGGGCTGCGGCCGTCATGGTAATAGCCCCGAATGAGCCGGCGCTGATTTTCGGGCAGTTTGCCCAGGCAGGTGGTGAGATGCCGCTCGATCGCTGCCACGAATCCCGGATCCTGTTCCATTTCCTCCTGGAGCACCTCCATGGCCTTCTCAGTGAGCTGCGCCCGCCGCTGCTGGCGGGCCAGGAAGCGCCGCGTTTCGATCCGCGCAAACCCCATTGCCCAGTGGAGGAACGGGCGCTCCGGATCGTAGGAATCGAACTGCCGCCAGAGGGCAACCGCCGTTTCCTGCACGATCTCCCGCGCATCGGCCCGGTTGGGGACAAGAACGAGAGTGGAGCGCAACATCACCGGCTCACTCTCGAGGAGGAGGCGGGTAAAACGCTCGTGAGCGTCGTTCTGGTCGGTCAGGGACATTGGCGAAACGATCGAATCTACTACAGGTCCACGCCAGGCGAGATTTATGGACAAATAAGTCGGATTTTTGCTCATCCCAGCGGTGGTACGGAAGCGCGATGCGTTTGCTTCGGCCTACGGTATCGACAGCATTTGCCGTTGATTACATCCAGAACTCAAACATCGTCATCATCAGGGCTGATGATCTCGGCTAAAGAGATGGCGGTTGCTATGGAGCCTGATCAAATGCAGCCAAGCCTTCGAGTGGAGAGTCACGGCTGAGGTGAAGAGCGAATGAACTTGGAATAACAATGATGCGAAAAATCACAGATTTGGTCTTGTTCCTGAAGCTTAGCTCTCTGTTAGCGAGTTTGAGTCATGGCCAGGACGAGAGCCTTGATCCAAAGAAGGCTGATCGCCCAGTCAATGATCGCAGTTCGATCGGCCCAGCCCAACACAACTGAGTTACAATTCCAGCAAACACAATCCCCTAACAAGCACCTACAATGATTCTACGCCTGCTGACATTACTCCTCCTGCCGCACCTGGTCATGGCGGCCGACAAGCCAAACATCATCATCGTCCTGGCTGACGACATGGGCATCGGCGACCTGACACCTGGCAATCCCGACTGCAAGATCAAGACCCCACACCTGCAAACGATGGCCGACGAAGGCATCCACTTCTTGGACGCCCACAGTACCAGCGCCGTCTGCACTCCTACCCGCTACGGTCTGCTCACCGGCCGTTACAATTGGCGTTCCGTCAAAGCTCGCGGCGTCCTCAGCGGTACCAGCCCTCACCTGATCCCAGCGGATCGGCCAACGATCGCGCACATGTTGCGCAAGGCCGGCTACACCACCCAGATGATCGGTAAGTGGCACCTCGGCTGGGACTGGCACAAGGACGGTGAGAAGATCGACTTCACCAAGCCAGTCAACAACGGACCAGACATCAATGGGTTCGACGGCTACTACGGTCACTGCGGCTCCCTCGACATGCCGCCCTACGTCTGGGTCGATACTGGCAAGTGCACCGCTGTCCCTGACCGCGAGGAAGGCGTCACAAAGAAGCAAGATCCCTACGGTTGGTACCGCAAAGGTCCCATCAGTCCCGACTTCAAAATCGACGACGTGCTCCCTCACCTTTTCGCCAAGTCGGTGGCGTATATCAACGAGAAAGCTCCCGCTGCCAAGGAGGGCAAGCCCTTCTTCCTCTATCTGCCGCTGCCCGCGCCGCATACCCCGATCGTTCCGGTGCCTCCCTTCAAGGACGCTAGCGGCATCAATTCCTACGCGGACTTTGTCATGCAGTGCGATCATCACATGGGTCAGCTTTTCACCGCGCTGAAGGAGAACAGCATCGACGAGAACACCCTCGTCGTCTTCACCACCGACAACGGCTGTTCACCCGAAGGCAACTTCAAGGTCCTCAAAGAGCACAGTCACGATCCCAGCGGCGGCTTCCGTGGCCACAAGGCCGACATCTACGAAGGCGGTCACCGCGTCCCCTTCATCGTTCGTTGGCCCAAGGGCATCAAGGCCGGCCAGAAGACCAGTGCCATCGCCTGCCACACCGATCTCTATCCTACCATGGAAGCCATCACTGGTCAGATACGCCAGGATGTCGGCGGCGAAGACGGCTACAACCTCGTCCCAGTCTTCAACGGCGAGTCCACGACCACTGGCCGCAATACCCTCATCAGCCACTCGATCAGCGGCCACTTCGCCATCCGTCAAGGCGACTGGAAGCTCTGCCTGTCCGCTGGCAGTGGCGGCTGGAGCGCCCCCCGCGAAAGAGATGCCCAGAAACGAGGCCTACCATCCATGCAGCTCTTCAACCTCGCCGAGGACAAAGCCGAGCAGAAGAACCTGGTCGAGACGCACCCCGAACGTGCTCAAGAACTCCTCAAGATCCTGCAGTCGGAAGTCGACAACGGTCGTTGCACCCCCGGGAGCAAGATCCCCAACGACCGCAAGGTCACCTTCCTCCCCAAGGGCGTGACGATCGAGTGAAGGCATAAAGGTAATGCTTATCACCATCCGATACGGAACACACGTTGGACGTCCTTGAAGAAATCTAACGAAACCTGTTTTAATTGAGTCATTTCCTGGTGTCGTCGATCCCGAACGATACAGGCCGACACGTTTCACGGATGCCTAACATGCTTACAATTGAACGTATTCTTTGCCTTCTTCTGACTCTGGCAGCAATTTCCAACGCAGCAGCTCAGAACCCCAAAACCTCATCCTAGCCAACGATCACGGCTGGGCAGACACCGCGCTGTACGAGACGCCGAACATACAGCGGCTCGCCGCCCGAGGAATGACGTTTTCCAGTGCGTATGCTAGTCCGATCTGCTCACCAACGCGGGCCAGCATCATGACGGGCTCGCTCAGCGCACCGGCCAGTTCCAGACAGACTGCGGTAAAGCCAGCTTCCTTGAGCGACGGACAGAGCCGCACTCGGCATGGACGATTTTCCCCAGCGAGGTCGGCAAGGCGGACGTTGACGGTGTTCTCGGGTTCGACGACGCGGAAGACTTTTGTATCCTGGCCTGCAGCGGCTCAGCGTTTGAACCATTCGTCGATCGCACTTTGTCCGAGTTTTCTTTCTGACCGGACTCGTTGTCGATCATGGGTGTGCTGGCCCGCGCGTCAATCCTGATCACTTCGCCTTTCCCAGCGAGTACAAACGCGATTGGGTGCGCAAATACATGACGCCACCGGCGATGGCTGGAGTCGCGAAGGTCTTTTCACAGAGATCCACCCTGCCCAGCTCTTCAAACTCCCTGCTGGCCGCGAGGACGACAACTTCGCCGCGCTTGCTGATGCCGTAGATACGCCGATCGATCCAGAGGGGAGAACTGTAGCAACTGCGGCCAACCCGCTCCCGCCAATGCACTTCGCCGGTCGACGCCTCAAGGCAAGTGACTATGCCTCCGTCCGTCCACAAGAAGAGGAGGTCATCTTTGACCACGAAGCTGGGAACCAAGGGCACGCTTTTAGTGACATCGTAAACGAGCTCGCCCTTCGCACCGCCGGCCTTATTGGGACGGACCGCGACGAGACGTTGCCCGGACAGACCCTGACCGAAACTGCCGAGAACGAGGTCATCATGCAGCTGCGGGGAGCTGACCGTGCGGTCATCCCAGAGTTGGTCGATCTCCCAACTGATCTGGCCACTTTTTAGGTCGACCGCTGTGATACCGTGAGCCGTGCTGGTGAAGATGGCTTCCGCTCGATCACCGATTCGCCGGATACAGGGCGTCGCATAACCAGCCAGCTCGGACTTTCGATCGATCTTCCAGCGCGTCTTGCCGGTTGTTCGTTCGAGCGCAATCAGAAAGCTCTTCCCCGGATCCCAATCTGTATCCTCGGGAAGGTAGAAGGAGAAGCGCTTGGGATTCATCTGGTCGTTCGCTAGCAGAACCAACCCGTCAGCGATGATCGGCGAACTGGCCGAGCCGTGCAATCCTCGGAATGGGCCGAGGTCCCGACGCCACTTTTCTTTCCCGTCCAGGCCGAGGGCGATCATGAGAACCTGTTTCGGCGTTGACCAGACGACGATCACTCCGTCCTGATCGACACAGGGGGTGGCGGAGGCGAAGTCGTTGTCACGGTGCAGGTAGAAATCGTCAAAGGTGTAGTCGCGGCGCCACTGAACGCGACCGCTGTCCGCATCGATGCAGAGAATGCTGCGGCGCTTCTTCTCGGGGTCATCCCCGGTGAGAAAGATCTGGCTGCCCCACAATACCGGTGAACTGCTCCCCTTAACCGGAAGGTCGATCTTCCAGTTGTAGTCGCTATCTGTCCAGGTGACGGGGATTCCGGTCGCCTTACTGATGCCCGAACCATTCGGTCCGCGAAAGCGCGTCCATTCCTGAGCTTCGGAATCGGCGCACCATAGAACCTGAACCAGGATCAGTAGGGAAAGTACGGGCACTGTGCGCATGCCGGCGACCCTACGCCTAAAAGGGGCGCTGCTCAACGCGGTGGGGTTGGAAGTATGCTGTCCGGCCTAACGCTAGACTCCGCTTAAGGGTTCGGTGCTGCCACCGAAGCTGTCGGTTTCTACGCCGAGCTTGTGGAGCATGGTTAGATAGAGATTGGAGAGTGGGAGCTCGGTGCCGCCCATTTCGGCTCGCCAGCCGGAGTCGTTGGCGATGCCGGAGGTGGCTTGATTGCTTGTGTTGTAGCGGCGGTAGTGACCGTGATTGAAGCCGAGGTGGCCGCCGCCGAAGAGCATGAGCGGATAGTTGCGCGATAGATGGAAGGCGCTGGAAGCGGAGCCGAACAAGACTGCCGTATTGTCTAGCATGTTCCCGTCTCCGCCGGGTTCGGGCGTGGCCTTGAGCTTGCTGACAAAGCGGCCTAACTCATCGTTGATGAACCGGCAATAGGTGCCGAAGTTTTTGTAGCCTTCGGGTTTCTTGGTTTCGTGAGATAGCTGATGTGTTAGTTTGAAGCCGACGGCGCGACCGAGATAATCGCTGATGCCGACGCCGTTCTCACGGCCGAGCTGGTAGGTGGCCACGCGCGTGGAGTCGGCCTTAAACGCCAGGTAGATCAACTCGTACATGGTCCGCAGATAATTGCGTGGATCATCTGGGGTGACGTCGAGCTGGAGATGATCGACCTCAACCTGCGGAAGCGGGATATTCAGCCAACGCTTGGCTTTCTCCACCTTCACTTCAGTATCCCTGACAGACTGCAAATACTCAGCAAGAGTTTCCTGATCGTGCTGGGAGAGCGAACGCTTCAGAGAACGGGCGTCCGCCATCAAGTCATCGAGCGCGCTCTTGCTGAGGGCAAGTTGGCGCGCGGCGTCCGGGCCACTCTTGACGAAGAGCATGTCGAAGATGCGCTTGGGCTTGTGCTCGGCTGGGATGGGTCTGCCGTTCCGGTTGTAGGACATGGTCTGTGCGCCACGGGGCGAACCGGTGCCGCCGTCGGTGGACATCACGAGGGAGGCATGTCGGGTATGCTTGCCGGCTTCGGCGGCAAACGCCTGATCAAGCGAAATGGCATTCTGATAATCGCCATCCGCACCAGTATCTGCGCCGGTCAGAAACTGGTCGGCGTTGGAATGGCCATGCACGCGCCGCACAGCGGGGTGCGACAAGCCGGAGAAGACGGTGAGTTCATCGCGCAGGGGCTCCAGCGTCTCCATGCATTTGGTTAATGTGTAGTCTTTCCCACTGCCGTGTGGGAACCAGCTCCAGTCCGCAAAACTGGGATCCGCTTCCAGGGGCATGGGGACTCCATCCGGCATGTAGAAGCAGGCCAAGCGTTTGCGCCTCGCCGTTTGTAAAGCCGCTGACGAGGTGTCGGCAAAGGATTCGAACCACGGCAAGGCAAGCGCCAGGCCTGTGCCCCGGAGAAACTTCCGGCGATCTAGTGTAGAGAAGCTGGTGTTCATGGCCTTGGTCCTGAAATCGTCATTCTAGCTCAATCAAATCATGTCTCACAACCAAGAAAAGAACTATCAAGTCTCTGCCATCTGCGAGCAAGCTTGCACCTCGCCATATAAGCCGGTGGCCTGCATTCAGTGTCATCCAGCTTTTAGGTATTCGTTCGTCGAACGTCGCAGTTTCTGACGTTGAATCTTTCAACCAGCCGAAGCAACGTCACCAAGAGACAGGGCAGAAAGGTTAGGGTCACAAGCGCTGTGAAAGCGAGGCCGAAAAGGACGATGGCGCCGAGGCCGCGGTAGAGCTCGGTTCCCGCTCCTGATAGGAACACCAGGGGTGATAGACCCATGAGTGTGGTGGCGGTGGTCATGAGTACAGGACGTAGGCGCATGGCGAGGGCATCCTTCACGGCCGTGATAGCGTCGAGGCCTTTGTCGCGGAAGTTTCGCATGGTGCGATCGACGATGAGGATGGGATTATTTACCGCCGTGCCTAACAAGACCAGAAAGCCTAGCATAGTAATAATGTCGAAGGGTTGCTGGATGACGTCCATGCCGAAGCGAGGGAGGAAGCCGCCGCCGAAATTGAGTAGCCATAGCCCGACGATACCTCCGCCGATTCCCAGGGGGACTGTTAGGAGGATGAGGAAGGGGTAGCCCCAGTGGCGGTAGAGGATGACGAGTTGCAGGTAGCAGAGCACGACGGCGATCCAGAGGTTCTGGCCGAGCGAGGTTCGTGTGGCGTCGAGTTGATCGCTTGCACCTGTGAGATCGATGGTGACGCCTGGAGGGAGGCGGCCTTCGCTGCGCATGGGTCGAATGATTTCGTTGCGAACTTGTTCGACAGCGGTCTCCAAAGCAATGGATCGCGGGGGGATGACGTAGAGGGTGACGGTGCGTTGGGCGTCGACACGGCGGATGTCGGCGGCGTCAACGGTTTCTTCAATCTTGGCGATCGAGCCTAACGGAATAACGGTTCCTTGAGGTGAGTAGATGGGTAGCGTTTCAAGGCGGTCGAGGGATTGGGCGTTGCCGACGTCGCTGTAGAGGAAAATGTCGATCTTGTCGTCGCCTGTGTAGAACTCGTCGACGAAGGCGCCGTCGCTCATGGCCGCGGCAGCGAAGCCGAACTCTTGCGTGCTAAATCCGAGTTCGCGGAGGCGTTCCCAATTGGGTTGAATCTCGAGCAGCGGTTGACCAAGAACGAGTGAACCAGGATCGGAATCGATCTGCGCGCCCTCGATGAGGACTTCGGCTTCCCGATAAACTTCCTGCGCCGTCGCGTAAACTTCGGGCAGATCAGGGCCACTGATATCAAGCGCCACAGCACGGGTGCCGCCGTCGTTGCTGGAAATGATAGAGCCGCGCGAAGAGAAGGCGCGCATACCAGGGTAGGCTCTATAGCGGCGGTTGATCAGTTCCATGTATTCATCGATATGATCGTAATCTTTGGTCACGGCGATGGTGAACACTGAGCCGGCCGAGACGATGATGTCCACCCGATCGAGCGCGGGCACTTCGGTCTCGCCGCGTTCGAATATCTCTGGTTCTTCATCGAGGGCGGGGAGCAGACCGGCCTCGATTTCTTTGGCGATGCGGTCCATTTCTTTCAGCGTGTAACCGGGCGGCGCGGTCATGCCGGAGAAGGCTTTGGCTTCCTCGCCTTCGGGCAGGTATTCGGCAGGCGGCGTGAGCCAGATGAAGATGGAGGCGACGGCAGCGAGCGTGGCGGCGATGCAAAGAGGACGGCCTAGAGGAGAAGCTAACAGTTTCTGTAAGAGGCGGAGCAGACGCGATGGTTTGGGCGACTGGGAAGTAGCTTTCTTCTTTCTGCCTGGCAGATTCGCTGAGGCGACCGGCACGACTGCAATGGCGACGATCATGGAGACGATGATCGAGGAGGAGATGGCGATGCCGATGTCGGAGAAGAGTTGGCCGGCTTCCTCACGGATGAACAAGATAGGCAGGAAGACGAGGACGGTGGTCATGGTGCCTGACAAGACGGCGGACCAGACATTCTTCACGCCATCACGTGCGGCCTCAAAGGCGCGTTTCCCAGCTTGTCTTTCCTGGGCGATGCTTTCAAGGACGACGATCGTGTTGTCTATCGTCATGCCGATGGCGAAGGCGATCCCCGCTAGTGAAATGACGTTGATCGTGCGTCCGAGCAGGAGCAGTCCGATGAATCCTGCCACAATGCAAATGGGCATGCCTAACATGCCAATTAAGGTAGCGGAGCCGGACCGGAGAAAGAGAAACATCACGAGGGCGGCGAGGGCGGCGCCGAGGATGATGTTCTGGACAACGTTGCGGACTGAGGCTTCGACATAGGCGACGTCATCGCTACTCAAGGACATTTCCAGACCGGCGGGATTCAGGACGTCTTCGTTGAGCTGCTCGACGAGTGGGAGGATCTTCTTCTTGATTTCGATGACGTTCGATCCGGTTTGGCGAACGACGCTTACCCAGATATTCGGGGCACCGTTGGAGTAATTGTGGCGACGTGTTTCAGCATGATCGAGCTTCACGGTGGCCACGTCTTTCAGACGCGTGATGGCGTCGCCACGTCGCACAACAATCAAGTCGCGGAGGTCGTCGAGGTCTTTGAAACGGCCGACCGTGCGCATGAGGTAACGCCGTTTGCCACTGTCCAGATCGCCGGCGGAGATGTCAGTATTGCGCTGGCGAATGGCCGTGCGCAATTGTGTGAGTGAAATGTCACGCTCGGCCAATCTCGCAGGGTCGACTTCGATGCGGATTTGGCGTGCCGCGCCGCCGCTGATTCTGACCCGGGAGACGCCTTCGACGCGCTCCATGGGTGGCCGGATATCGTCGGCAATGAAGTCCCGCATCATTTCTAAATCAATGCCCTTTGGATTTCCCGGCAGGGGCACGGTGCGGAAATAGAGAAACGGCGCGTAGGAGAAAGAACTGGTGCGAATGATAGGCTCATCCACGTTCTCCGGATAGGATGGCACCTGGCTGAGGGCGTTGTTGACCTCAATGAGCGCTTTCTGAGTGTCGGTTCCGTAGGGAAACTCGAGCTCGATTTCTGCTCGGCCGGTAGTGGCTACCGAGGTCATCCGTTGTAGGTTTGGCAGGGTGCGGAGGTAGAGCTCCTGCTCGATGAGGATCTCTTTCTCGATGTCTTGTGGCGTGGCTCCGGGCCAGGCGGTGTCGACGGAAATGATACGTGTTTCCAGATCAGGAATCATCTGCACGGGCACCCGAGTGGCCGCCACGATGCCTAACAGAAGAATCATCGCCACGACGACCGCGACGAGGGTGCCTCGTTTTAAGAGCGCGTCGATCATCGTAAGGTCGACTCACTCGCCGGGTCGTGTTGCTGTACTGAAACCGTCTGGCCTTCAGTGAGTCCCTCGTTTCCGCGCACCACGACCTTCTCTCCTCCTTGCAAGCCTTCGATCACTTCGACCACTTTGCCCAAGCTGCCTGCCGTGCGAATGGTCACCGGGCGAACCGTCGTTTGGGCGTTGGTTTCGGTCACTATCCAAACGGTAGCGGTGCCATCTGCTGTGCGCACCACCGCATCACGCGGCACGACGGTCGCCGATTCATTGCGTGGGCGATAGAAGAGGGTTGCGCTGCCGGACATGCCTGGCGAAGCGAGCTTTTCGCCATCTTTGAAAGTCAGCCGAGTGAGAAAGGTGCGCGAGACGGGATCTTTCACTGGCACAATCATTTCGACCTCGGCTTCCAAGGCACGACCCGGATAGGAGTCCAAGGTCACCTCGGCCCTTTCCGCGCCACGTATGGCGGCGACGAATTCCTGGGCGATCTGCAGGTCGAACCACAAGGCTTCCGTTTCCACCAATTCAAGAACCATCGTGCCCGTGTCCACCCATTCGCCCGACTCGGTCGCTTTCCTTGCGATGATTCCAGAGAACGGCGCCACCAGCTGATGCCGCTCGATCCGTTCTTGCGCCTGTTGTTCCTTCACTTTGAGAACCTTCAAATCGGCTTCGCTGATCGCCGCGCTGGCTTGCAACGTTCCCGCTTCTGTCTTGGCAAAGGCGCCATCGTCGATCAGCTCTTTCACTTCGTCGAAACGCCGAATGGCATCCTTGCGCTGAATTTCCGCCGTTTCAATCTGCGCACGGACTAGTTCGAGTTCGATCTCTGCCAGTCTAGAATCCATCCGTAGCAGCGTGTCGCCCTTCTCCACCTCATCACCCGCGTCGACTTTGACCGATTCCACCAAACCGACCAAGCGCGGTGACAAACGCGCGCGCCGCTGCGAGGATACCGTGCCGGTCAGTCTGATTTCCTCCACCACCTCGTCTGACCGCAAGACGGTCATGACCTCGACCGGGACAGCGCGCTCTTCATCTGCGAAGGCCAGGCCCACGAGGGCGAGCAGAATAGGCACCGTTGGCCGATACAGCGGGAATGGGTGGGCAACGGCTTGAGATCGAGGCATGCTCATGGATAAAAGTTGATCTCCTGCTCGGCAAGACGCAACGATCCCTGTCTTGCACCACCATCGATCCATAATCCCTCTTTTACGAGCATGAAGCCGTCTTCTACCATACATGCGGCTCTGATCGCGACTCTATTGGTAGGCTGCCAGATGACGCCCGACCTGCGGATGCCTGAGGCGGCCAACCCAGCGGCCTTCAAAGACCAGAGTCAAGGTGCAGGGGAAGCGCTGCGGCCAGATTGGTGGCAGGGCTTTCAAGACAGTGAATTAAACCAACTCATCAAGCACATCGACGGTGGCAATCTTGAACTGCAGATGGCCGTGGCGCGTGCTGATCAGGCTTACGCCGCATTGGGCTTCGTGCGTGCCGAACGTTATCCCTCCCTGGATGGCCGAGGCTCCGTGCAACGACGACGACGCTCCGGCGATGATCGTGGTGGATTCTCTTCCAATCCCTCGACCGAGTACCGCGGTGAGCTGGCGTTCGGGTGGGAAATCGATCTCTGGGGGCGGGTGCGAAAGCTCGTGGAGGCCGGCCAAGCGGAAGCGACCGCTGCGGACGCGCTTACTGAAGATGTCCGACTCGCGCTTCGCGGTCTGCTCGCACGCAACTACTTCGCTCTGCGGACGCTCGATCAGGAGCGCCTAGTGTTAGAAGAAGCCGTCGTCACTCGCGAGGACAACTTGAAGTTCGCGCAGAGGCGCTTTGCCGCTGGAATCACGCCGGAACTCGATGTCGCGAGAGCCGACACTGAACTCGCGACCACACGGTCGGAGCTGGCTAGCTTGCATGGGCCAAGGACACGTCTGGAGAATGCCATCGCTGTGCTCACTGGTCGTGCCCCCTCTGATTTCCAGTTGGCGGCGCGTGCCTTCGACGCACGGCTTCCCATGATCCGTGCCGGGGTTCCCATGGAGAGGTTGGCGGCCCGTCCTGACGTCGCCGCTGCCAAGGCCGAACTCGTGGCTGCCTACGCCCGAATCGGTGTAGCCCGTGCGGAGTATTTCCCGCAGGTGACTCTGATTGGAAGCGGAGGGTATTCTAACATAAAATCGAGTGACTTCCTGAAATGGAGCAGTCGAACGTTTGCCATCGGTCCGGAAGTCACCCTGCCGATTTTTCAAGGCGGCCGCCTTCGGGCGAACGAGAAACGAGCCCGGGCTGAGTTTGCGGAA
Source organism: Verrucomicrobiaceae bacterium (assembly GCA_009936795.1). Lineage (GTDB taxonomy): Bacteria > Verrucomicrobiota > Verrucomicrobiia > Verrucomicrobiales > DEV007 > JAACDM01. Next base: position 23,135 of record JAACDM010000665.1, read on the forward strand.
GCAGTGGCGCAGTACCGCCAGGCCGTTCTCAATGCCCTGCGCGAGGTGGAGAATGCCTTGGCCGATTTGACCGCAGCGCGCGATCAGACCGGTGCCCAGGATCGGGCGGTCGAGGCGGCTGGCCGGGCCTTGGAGCTTTCCAGTAAGCGCTACCGGGCCGGACTCGTCAGTTCTCTTGAAGTTGTCGATGCAGTGCGGGAACAGCTCGATGCCAAGCGCCGCTCCGTGCAAATTCGCGGCCAGCAATTCGAAGCCACGGTGCAATTGATTCAGGGCCTTGGCGGCGGTCTCTCCATCCGATAACAAGAACCCAACCGAGTCAAAGCAGTTAATTCCGTCTGAATAGATCGCTCTTAACAATCAGAACGATCAGGTCTCTTAAACCTTCGCCCTGATTTCGGAGATCACCTGCAATGCGGTCAATCTCCGAGCGGTCGCCAAACGTTAACGGACGGCCCAGTGCATAGGCCGCCATCTTGTGGGCGAGCCCACGCGCAAACTGTTCCTGCCGATTGCTCAAGAGATAGTCCTTCAATCCCTGGATGCCATGCAGCTCATGTTTGTTGAACAGCTTGCTTGTCGCATCAACCGGCGACTTGCCAATCTTATCGCGCCATCGGCCGACCGCATCGAAGTTCTCAAAGGCAATGCCCCAAGGATCGATCTTTGCGTGGCACGAATGGCAGGCAGGATCGTTGCGGTGATCCTCCATGCGTTGTTTCAGCGTGAGCTTGAGGATTTCGGGATCTGCTAGATCGATCTCCGGCACCGCCGGTGGTGGCGGTGGTGGCGGATCATTGAGAATTCTCTCCAGCAACCAAATGCCACGCTTGAGTGGATGCGAATCCTTGCCATCCGAGTTCATTGCCAATAATCCCGCCTGGGTGAGGAGTCCGCCTCGTCGATGGCCCGGCAGCAGGTTGACCCGCTGCAACCCAACGCCCATGACCTCCGGCAATCTGTAATGCCGCGCTAACCGGTCGTTCACCATCGCGTAGTCAGCATGGAGAAAATCCATCACGCTGCGATTCTGCTCGAGCACGTGGCCAAAGAATGCGACCGGTTCGTCGCGCATGGCCTCCATGAGAATGGGATCGAACTTTCCGTGGGCCTTGGCATCCACTTTTAAAAAATCTAGCAGTTCCATGCCCAGCCACTGTCGCGTGAAGTGCTTGGCGAACCGTTGAGCTTTGGGATGATCTAACAGGCGCTGAATCTGCCCTTCCAGGACTGCCGGGTCGTGCAGCTTACCCTCAGCGGCGAGGTTCAGAAGGTCGTCGTCCGGTGTACTGCTCCACAGGAAAAAGGTCAGACGGCTGGCCAGCTCGAAATCCGAAATCCCCTGCCCGTCCTCTTGGCCTGCCCTCACAAGGTAGAGAAACTTTGGCGAGGATAGCACCGTGGCAAGCACTTCGATCATGGCCTCTTGAAAACTCTCACATTGCGGTCGCAGTTTGGCCAAGAGCGCCATCTTCTGGTCGAGTTCCGCTGCCATCGCTGGACGCCGCCAGGCGCGGCGCATGAATCTGTTGAGTATTTCGTGGGCGTAGGTTTCCTCATCCGCCTGGTTGACGCTCTCAAAGAAGATCCGTGTATGCGAGGCTGGTGGCCACTGATCGAAAGTCGGAGCAGTGACCTCAACGTAATCCATCTGCGCCGCCGCCTTCGAGCTTGAAATGTTTTGGAAATAAAGGAACTCCGCAGGGTTCGGTAGATCGCCGAGCTTGGTAATGTGCCGATAGGCATTGCGGGCGATCTCGCTGAGCCGCACGTCCCAGTGATAGAACGCCGGTTCGTCTGGTGAGGCGGTAACGGTAATGTCATTTTCGCCCGCGCGCACCGCGACACGGGAGTCGTTGCTCGCCTGGTTGCCGAAGAACAATCGCAACGTTGGCGGGTTCTTGTCCTCCGTGGAGTAGCGCGCGGCGCGAATGCGTACCCGCATGTTGCCACTATCCGGCAAGCCATCGCCGACATCGATGATGTACTTCGCGTTCTTCGGAATCACCACAATGTCAGGCGACACCGGCGGCAACTCCGGTTTGGTTAGGGTCGGCGTCCACGCATACTTGGCGCCACCATAACTCCACCTGGGACCAATGCCCTGGCCGGTCACGAGATCGCGAAAATGCAGCCCTTTGTGATCGCGCGGGAATTTCTCGCCCTGTTGCTCAAAAGCGTCCTCAACCGCGAGCCCTTCCTCCGCGATCCTCTGCCGCGTTCCTTCGACGTTGGCCGTGTACTTTGGATTGATCGCTTGGGCCGCCTCCCTCATCGAGATGCCATAGTAGACGGGCTCAGGTTGTTCCCCACGCACCGTCGCCAGCTTCAGCGCCTTCCGCGCCAGCTGTCGGTATTGCTCAAACTGGACCACAGTCATTTGCAGCATCTCAGAACTGTTTTGAAAGCCATCCTCCGACGCCGTCTCGGGTGGCAAATCACGCGAGAGGTCATGCGGCAAGCCTAACAAATCCTGCAGCGTATACTTATACTCATAACGCGTCATCCTTCGAAACGACGTGTTCCCCTGCTCACTTCGTCGCACCTGCGACGCTCGCTGAATTTCGCCCGCCAACCAATCGACCAACTGCGACTTCTCGATGTCCAGGAGCGGCTCGTCGGCATCCTCAGGCGGCATCTCGCCATTACTGATCACATCAAACACTTCCAGCCACCAACTGGTATCGTTTCCCGTCACCAGATCAGGATCCAACGTGTCTAAGCGAAATTTCCCTTTCTGTTTGTCCGGTCCATGGCCCCCCACACAGACCCGCTTGAGCACCGGCTCCATCTCTCCGTGGAATGCAGCCATCCGAGCCTCAGGTTCCTCCTCGGCGGCGGCCAAGTTGGCGACTGCGAAAACAGTCGCGATGATCGAGTAATAGCGCTTCATGAGCACGAAGATCGATACCACAATCGTTGAAGTACGCGAGTCGATTTGCTGTACGATGAAGCTACACGCCATGAATGAATCCAAGAACAACGCCAATGATGACGCCGCCCGAACAAAGAGAAGACAGCCTCAAGGCACCGCACTGACGCGCTTGCTCAACACCGTGGAGTGGCTCGGGAATCTGCTTCCGCACCCCGTGACGCTGTTCGCCATCTTTACGCTGGGCATCCTCCTACTCTCGGGCCTGCTTGGAGCCTTCGATCTCAGCGTGCTCGATCCAAGACCTGAGGGTGCTGCAGGTCGCTCCGAAGACGGAAGAATCACGGCAATTAGTCTTCTTAATGCCGAAGGTTTGCGGCGGATCGTTGAGAACCTCGTCACCAATTTCACGGGATTCGTACCACTTGGAACCGTTCTTGTCGCCTTGCTCGGTGTTGGGGGCGCCGAGCACTCGGGACTGCTTGGCGCCGCCATTCGGGCGATGGTGCTCAAGGCATCGAAGAACACCGTGACGATGACGATCGTCTGTGGCGGAGTGCTTTCAAACACGGCCTCTGAGATGGGGTACGTGGTGCTGATACCACTAGCCGCTGTCGTGTTTCATTCCTTTGGAAGGCATCCGCTTGCGGGAGTCGCAGCGGCGTTCGCCGGCGTCTCCGGAGGCTATAGTGCAAACCTACTACTGGGTACCGTGGATCCACTGCTTGCGGGCATCACGCAGGAAGCAGCTCAACTCATCGATCCGAGCTATATCGTCGATCCTTCAGCAAACTGGTATTTCATGATCGTGAGCACGTTCATGATCACCGCACTCGGCACTTGGATCACCACGTCCATCGTCGAGCCGAAGCTCGGTTCGTACGATCCGGCGAATGCATCGGGGAGCCTCTCCGAACAGAAACTTGAGCCGCTCGATCGCATTGAGAAGCGTGCGCTACTCTGGGCGGCACTGGCGGGTCTTGCCGTCGCCACATTGATAGCCCTGACAGTTGTGCCATCGTGGGGGCCGCTTCGTAATCCCGAAACGGGCAAAGTCGCCAACTCTCCGTTTCTGCGTGGAATCGTGGCGCTCATCTTTGTGTTCTTCTTCGTCCCCGGTATCGTCTATGGCTGGGTTCGCGGAACGTTCAAATCAGATCGCGATGTCATCAATGCGATGGCAACCGCCATGAGCACGCTCGGGCTTTACATTGTACTCGTGTTTTTCGCCGCCCAATTTGTCGCCTACTTCGGTTGGACCAATCTAGGCGCGATTACTGCGGTCACGGGTGCCGACTTCCTAAGCTCGATAGGATTGACCGGACCGTTGATCTTTGTGCTCTTCATTCTGATGTGCGCGTTCATCAATCTGATGTTGGGTTCCGCCTCGGCGCAATGGGCTGTCACCGCACCCATCTTTGTTCCCATGCTGATGCTCATCGGCTACAGCCCGGAAGTCATTCAGGCCGCGTATCGGATAGGTGACTCGACCACAAACATCATCACGCCGATGATGAGTTATTTCGGCTTGATACTCGCTTTCGTGACGCGCTACGAGAAGAATGCGGGGGTCGGCACGATGATTGCGATGATGCTTCCCTACTCCATCGCCTTCATGATTGGCTGGACTGTTCTCTTCTATCTCTGGGTATTCGTCTTCGGCCTGCCTGTGGGCCCGACTTCGCCGACTTACTATGATGGATCGTAGTCGCCTCGCCCTCTTGATTCCGGCTATTCTCGTTTCGGTTGGCCTTGCCTTTAGTCAGGCTGCAGCCTCTCCGCGCAAGCCGAACTTCATCGTCGTCTTCTGCGACAACCTTGGTTACGGGGACATCGAGCCGTTTGGATCGACGCTTCATCGGACGCCTCACCTGAATCGCATGGCAAAGGAAGGCCGGAAGTTCACGCACTTCTGCGTCACGGCTGGCGTCTGCACGCCGTCCCGAGCCAGTCTGATGACGGGCTGCTACGCGCAGCGGGTCGGCATGCATTTCAACGAACGAGACGGCTGGGTGCTGAGGCCGGTTTCGCGGCATGGGCTTCACCCTGACGAAGTCACGATCGCGGAAGTTCTCAAAGAGCAGGGTTATGCCACGGCGATTGTCGGCAAATGGCATCTCGGCGATCAGCCTGAGTTTCTCCCGATTCGGCAGGGCTTTGACTGGTTCTTCGGCGTGCCCTACTCAGACGACATGACCGAGCGCGTGTGGAAGAAAGACGGCTCAAAGTGGCCGCCTCTTCCACTCATGGAGAACGAAGAAGTCATCGAGGCTCCCTGCGATCGCAATGGCCTAACGAAGCGCTACACCGAGCGGGCCATGAAGTGGATCGCCGAACACAAAGATGAGCCATTCTTTCTCTACTTCCCGCAGGCCATGCCCGGCAGCACGTCGACGCCGTTTTCCAGTCCGGAATTCAAAGGCAAGAGCAGAAACGGTCCCTGGGGAGACGCTATCGAGGAGCTCGACTGGTCGATAGGCGTAATGCTAGATCTACTTCAAGAGTTGGGAATCGCCGAGAACACGTTTGTCATCTGGACCTCTGACAACGGGGCTCCGATCAATCGCGATTCCAATGATCTTAACCGAGGTTCCAACCGCCCCCTTCACGGTCGCGGTTACACGACCAGCGAAGGCGCGTTCCGAGTCCCCACGATAGTCTGGCAGCCTAGAAAAGTTCCAGCCGGAACGGTCTGCCACGAACTGGCAACAACGATGGACCTGCTACCCACCTTTTCAAAGCTTGCCGGAGCGAACGCGCAAAGATACCGACAAGCTGATGGCCACGATATTTCGTCACTTTTGTTTGAGGACGGCCTGACAAAGTCTTCTTACGAGGCTTTCTACTATTACCACCAGGACCAGTTACAAGCCGTCCGGTCCGGTCCGTGGAAGATATTTCTCCCCGTGACACCCTCCGGTGCGCATCCCCACTTTAACGAGACACAGCAACCGGAGACGTTGCTCTTCCACCTGACGGACGACATTGGTTGCGCGAAGAATATTGCCAGTGAGCATTCGGGCGTCATCGCCAGGCTGACGGAGATGGCAGAAGCAGCCCGCAAGGACTTGGGAGACAAAGGGCGTCGCGGATCCGGCCAACGAGAACGAGGACAAATCGATCGCGAACCTCAACCGCAACGCCTTCAGAAACTGAAACAGGGGTCACGTTGAACCAGAGATCACGTCAGCAGCCACTCGATCGGTCTCGACGGTCATCAACGCGTGACTATAATACACGCTTACCAGATAAACAGATGAACAGCAACGAGGTGACCATGCGAGTAGCGAAACCACGAACGGATGTGCGGAAAGAAACGTCGATTGCCGTTCTGGCCATGGCGATGCTGAGTCTGTGCGCTCATCACTCTATCATTGAGGCTGCCGATAACGAAGGTGGCGCGTCCCTGGACCTCGCGCGTGGACTGGTAGGTCGCTGGACGTTTGATGAAGGCATGGGAACGATCGCACGCGATGTCTCGGGTCGAGACAACCACGGCATGGTCATGGGCGGCGCGACATGGACCGAGGGAATCATTGGTGGTGCCCTGCACCTCGACGGCACGGATGACTTCGTGTCGATTCCTAATGAGAGCATGTTCGACCTTACGGGCAGCGTCACGGTGTCGGCCTGGATACAAGTCGAGTCCTTCACGAAGCCGTGGCAATCGATCGTGACGAAGGGCGATCGCGCTTGGAGACTGCACAGAGCTAACGAAACGAAATGCGCGGGCTTCGCCTGCTCGGATCTCTCGCGTGACCAGGTCGGTGATCTCTATGGCAAACGAGATGTCGATGACGGCAAGTGGCACCACGTCGCTGGCGTTCTCGACGAGACCAAGATGTCAATCTTCGTGGATGGTGCTCTCGACGCGTCGATGAACGCTTCGACTAACATCAGCGTCAACGATTACGCCGTGCTCATTGGCGCGAACGCGCAGGCCATGGGAAGGCTCTTTCATGGCCTCCTCGACGATGTCCGCATCTACGACCGAGCGCTCTCCGTCGCTGAACTGCGAGCGCTCGTCAACGAAGGGGGCGCCGCGGCACCCGTTGCCCAAAAACTGCCAACGGCCTCTCCTCCGCCAAGTCTCCCTTCGGGCGAATTTCAAAAGATTTTCGACGGTAAAACGTTAGAAGGCTGGAACGCCCTCGACATGAGTTACTGGTCCGTTCGCGACGGCGCCATTACCGGCGAGTCGACGGACGAGCACCCTTGTAAGCAGAATCAATTCATGGTTTGGCAGGGCGGCGATGTGGCCGACTTCGAAGTCAAACTGAAGTTTCGAGTCGAGGGGAACGGCTGCAACTCCGGAGTGCAGTTTCGTAGCAAGATGCGCGAGGACGGTCTGGCGATCGGCTACCAAGCCGACATCTACCAGTCCGGAGTATACCTTGGTGGGGTCTGTGATGAGATCCACACGCGCGACGGCCCGGAACTCCTCAGCGCCAACGGTTCCAAGACAGTGATCGACAAGGACGGCAGACGCACGCGAACCCCATTCGACACGGAGGCGACCTTCAAGAAGTGGCCCGAGTGGAATGACTATCACATTTACGCCAAGGGCCACCGAATGGTCTTGCGGATCAATGGCGTGGCGGCGTCGGAGCTCATCGACAACGAAGAGGCTCATTTCGATCTTCAAGGAATCCTCGGTTTGCAGCTACGCTCGGGCAAACCGATGACGGTACAGTTCAAGGACATCTACTTGAAGTAGCTGGAGGTGGTGTGTTTGTCGTGGATTTCGGAGAAATCCACGGCGATCTGACAGTGTTTTATAGGCGAAAGACAAACCCAAGAGCATTGCTAGTTTCAAATGGAGGATTCTTCTGGCCGACCGAATGCCGTTTCCCTAAATTCGCTGTATGAGAACCTTCCTGATCATCACCGCCATCGCCGCCACAGCCCTCGTCCAGCTCACTGCCAAAGATGCAGACACACCTGAGGCCAAGACAGCATGGCAGAAGCTCTTCGATGGCCAGGACCTGAAAGGCTGGCATGAGAACCGATTCAAACATGCGCCCGAATGGAAGGTCGTCGATGGCGTCCTCATGGGTCATGGCGGCCAAGGCTACCTATCAACTGTCGAAGACTACGACGACTTCGAACTCGTCGTGGAAGCACGCATCAGCGACACTGGTAGTGGTCGTGGCAACAGCGGCGTCTATTTCCGCTGCGCCCCGCATACCGACAAGACACAAGAATTCCCTCGTGGCTACGAAGCCCAACTCGATCACGGGGATGGCAACAACCCCACTGGCAGCATCTACAATCTGGGCACCAAAGGGGCCAAGGCTCCAAAGTTCGCTGACTTGAAAGATGGCGAATGGGTGACTCTGCGTATCCGAGTGGTTGGCGATCACGTCCAAACCTGGGTCAACAACAAGCCCGCAGCCGATTGCAAACTTCCCGAGAAAGATCGCCTGCTGAAAGGGAGCATTTTATTACAAATGCACCATAAGACCGGCAAGGTAGAATTCCGCAAGGTAGAGATCCGAAAGCTAAAGGCAATGTAGAGTGGCTCGGAAATAGATTCTTTGGTGTGGCTTCCAATCCCTGAGTTGCCTACCTCTGCTTCCGCTGCTCAATTTGCGCATAAGGATCTTCTGGTCGGTTCGTGGGATCAACGTATTTCTTGAGATCACGCATCGCGATGACGGTGCAGCCATGGTCCTTGAGGAATTGGAGCTGCTCTTTGAAAACTTCTGGATCGGTGTTGACCCAAGGGTGCTCGATGGCGGGCACTCCGTGATAGCATAACACAGTGATCTTCCCGTCCTTGGCCTTGGCCACGGCCTTCTTCAAATCATCCGTCCCAGACTCCGGGCCGGAATACCAGGTCGTGGGAACGAGGAGCGGGTGATCGAGCTTCGGGTTGTAGGCGGGGCCGAGCCCACCGCGGCCGCCATCCTCGAATTCCGGTCGGATGCCGCGCCTGGCGAAGGTGAAGACCTTCTTGGTCATGAGAACTTCGACAGCACTTAGATTGTGGGAGAAGCCGGGGAAGCAGAATGTGATAGGGCGAGGGATGCCGTTCTCCGCGCAGCGCGTGTCAATGTGATCAAGGGACTTGGAGAGCGCTTCTTTTGTCAGCTTGGTGACGTTGCGGTGTGCCTTCGTGTGGTTGCCAATCTCGAATCCCATGTCATGCAGTTCGCGGATTTCTTTCCATGTCATGTAGTTCTCTTTGCTCTTCAGGAAGCCGAGCCCCTCCGTGATGTAGAAGGTCGCGCCAAAGGCGTGTTCTTTGACCAAGTCTGCGACGAACGTACGATCGGATTTGTTGCAGTCGTCGAAGGTGAGAACGACGAGCTTGTCAGGGATAGGTAGAAGTTTGGGCGTTTCGGAATCGTCCGCTAATGCTAGAGTGGCACAAAGATGGAGCAAGATGAAGGGGAGGAGTGGACGCATATCAGAAAGCCTAGGAGTCTATGGGATTTCGGGCACGGCTAAATTACGGTTGTCAGGCAGGAATCTCTTTCGCCTAGAAGCGCCCATGTATTACAGAATAGGAGCAACACTGATTATGGATAAAGCCATTACCCGCAGGAGATACAACAATCTTCCTCCATCGGTAATACTTAAGCCATTCATCAGAACAGATTGTGTCGCCACCCATCTACCGCCCGCGTGCTTTACCCCTTTGGCAGATCGTCCACCACGCCTGGCACGATTTCCTCGCCCACTACGAGTCCCGTCATCGCCGGATCCACGGCCCCTCCTAGCCGCTTTCGCGATGGCCTGCCATCCCTCAACATTTTACCACCGACCACCGACCTCCGCCCAAAGCGCCCGTGCTCTGCGGCCTCTTTGGCGCGATCTCATGCCGCGCGCTTGGGGTGTCGACCCTCTTTTTTGTCCTTGCTATAAGGGAACGATGAAGTTCATCAACAAACTGATCCGACCGGAAGAAGTTGAGTTTTTCCTCTTTCTCCTCGACCTGAGGGAAAGCGCCATTGCTCTGCCTCCACCACCCCGTCCACTCTTCGGCATCGAATCCGTAGAGCCGCTTTACGCCACGGAAAAGACC
>JAACDM010000666.1 GCA_009936795.1 Verrucomicrobiaceae bacterium
CCGAGGTGATCTTGGATCCGACCAACCGTGACCTAGGCTGGTTTGATCCGTCCGTGAGACTTGAGACGATCTCAGTGCAGCGTGAGCAATCTGATCAGCGCTTTTTTCGCCTGCGCTACGAGACGCCTGACCAGTAAGTCCGACTTCTTAGCAGATCCTACTTGCTTGAAGATGCGCGCTGGCGTTGGCTCCGCAGCATGCTACGCACGCTGAAACTGAGCCAGTTTCGTTGCTTTGATAGCCTCCGTTTGGAGGTTGGCCCAGGCTTGACGGCGTTCATCGGTGAGAATGCGCAGGGCAAGACCTCGATTCTCGAAGCGGTGTGCGTGTTGCTGCGTCTCCAGTCCCCGAGGACGACGTCTCTGAACGATCTGATCCGGTTTGATCAAACAGGTTTCGGCCTCTCTGGAACGTGGGGCGATCAGTCACTGGGGATGGTGAATGAAGTGAGACGACGACGGAAACTTTACCACGGCGAAAACTTGATCGATCGCAGTCGAGAGTATTTGGAGCACAGTGGGTTGGTGGTGTGGATGGGAAACGACGATCTCGGTTTGATCACTGGCAGTGGAAGTCGCCGTCGGCGCTATTTGGACTTTCAGGCCTCGCAGCTTTATCCTGATTATCGGGTGGCATTGCGCTCTTATGAGGTCGCCTTGCGTTCGCGAAATGAGTTGTTGAAAGAGATGCGGCCAGATTGGGCGCAGATCGATGCGTATACGAGTATCTTGTTAGCTCATGGGAACCAATTGACTCGGCAGCGGCAAGGGTTGGTGGACTCTTTGAAAGAGCCTATTTGCGAAGCGCAGCAAGCGATCAGCGGATCTAGTGAGGTGCTCTCCATCGATTATTTGCCCGGGGCGGGAGAGGATTTCGCGGAGACGTTGTCCAGCATGCGAGATCGCGATCAACGTCGTGGCCAGACGAATGCTGGACCGCATCGGGATGAAGTGGGGGTTCTTATCAATGACCGACCCGCGAGTAAGTTCGCGTCAGAGGGGCAGCAGCGTACCATTGCGCTCGCGCTGAAGTTGGGGCAAATGGAACTTCTGCGTAATCGAAGGGATCAGACTCCGATCCTTCTTGTAGACGATGTGTTTGGCGAGCTTGATCCGAAACGCCGCGACGCATTGATGCAGGCCCTCCCGAGGGAGAGTCAGAAGCTGGTCACGACGACCTCTCTAAAATGGCTGCCGAATGAAGAGGGGCTCCAGGCGGCCATCTTCGAGGTGTCGGAGGGGATGGCAAGGCCACGGGGACCGATCTAGCCGTGCTGGAAGCTTGGCTGAAGGTGATTTCTATGGGTGTTTGGGAGCTGGTAGCAGACCTGCTGACAACTCGCATTTTTTAGTTGCAGCCGAGTTGATTGCTCCTAGCTTCCAGGCCGCTATGGCTAGAGACGTTATCATACTAGAGTGCACAGAAGCGCGGGCTGAAGGCAAACAGGCCTCCCAGTACGTGACGACGCGCAACAAGAAGAGCCTCAACACGCCTGGTCGCCTTGAGAAGGTGAAGTTTAACCACTTCCTCAAACGCCGCACCTTGCACCGCGAGCGCCGGTAGTTCGTCTCTCTCCTCGCCAAGCACTACTTTCCGCCAACATCATGGAACCAAAGAATAGGGAACGCCTCGCCAATCTCCGCCGCTCGAATCGCAAGATGCCGCGGCGCCGTTTGGACCTCACGCCAGCTCGTGTGTCCTTTAAAGATACGGACTTGCTGTCCAAATTTACCACTGAAACAGGTCGTATTCTTCCTCGCCGGATCACTGGGGTCTCTGCCAAGCTTCACCGCAAGATTACTCGCGAGATCAAGAGGGCTCGCTCGATCAATTTGCTCCCATAACTCGCCCGCTGAGCGGTGCCTTCTCCGGGAGGTTCGTCCAAGCGGTCTTAAAAAAAGCCTGCCCTCACGGTCAGGCTTTTTTTATCGGGCCGCGCCAAGCTGCACTTCCCCTTTAAGGCTATTCTTCTCATGTCAAAGCTCGAAGATACCCAGAACCAACCCGATGAGCGGCGGGTCCCGATAAAAAGGGTTGGAATCCGTGATCTTAGTCATCCGATACTATTCACGGATGGCGAGGCTGTTGCTCAAGCGACCGTAGCGACAGTTGCCATGTCAGTGGCGCTTTCGGCAGATGTTCGTGGTACGCACATGAGCCGGTTCGTATCGATTCTCTCGGAGCACGCAGATAGCGTTTCCGTCCCCACTTTGCCTATGCTGCTCGACGTCATGATTGAGCGGCTGGAGTCCCGTGGCGCGACTGTTCTCATTGATTTCCCATTCTTCCTTACGAAGGAAGCGCCAGTGACTAAGAGCGCTGGAAAACTGGATTATGCTTTAACTTTGGAAGGTGAACGCAATGGGGAGGCGACCACGACCAAGCTTACTTTGAGAGTGCCGGTGACGACGTTGTGTCCATGCTCTCGCAATATCAGCGTGCGTGGCGCTCACAACCAGCGTGGGGTGATTATACTTACTGTGGAGGGAAAAGCTGATGCCTTGCCATCCGCCCGTGTTTTGATTGAGGCCGTGGAGACCTGTGGGAGTTCGGAGCTTTACAGCGTGCTAAAGCGTCCAGATGAGAAGCAAGTGACCGAACGTGCCTATGACAATCCGGTCTTTGTCGAGGATCTTGTGCGGAATGTAGCGCTCAAGATTCAGGATATGAAAGGTGTGAATTCTTACTGCATTGAAGGAGAGAATTTCGAATCCATTCACAACCACAATGCGTTTGCCATCGTGGTTAGCGGATGATTCTAGATCTTTGTTAGGATTCTAGGATATCATCCCGTGAAATACCGCGCAATTCGAAGGCCTGGATGATAGTGGCCTCGATAAGATTGTTTGGGCAAGAAGCTCCCGCAGTAATACCAATCGTTACAGGTCCTTCGCCAAGTAGACTTTCTGTGTAAATGGAGGTGACCTCCTCACTCTTGTGGAGGTCAAAATGAACGATCTCCTTGAACGAACAGAGACATTCCGCATCGCGAATGAAAAAAGTGGGAAGTTGGCGTTCACCAATCTCTACCAAATGGGTGGTGTTCGAACTGTTGTATCCGCCAACGACTAATAGAATGTCCATCGGGCGCTCAAGCATTTCGAAGAGCGCGTCTTGACGCTCCTGAGTCGCGCCGCAAATCGTGTCGAAGTATTCGAAGTTCTCGGTGTTCTCGTTCCCATCCCGTTCGCGCACGGCAGCGGCAACGCGACGTTGGAGCTCCTCTGTCTCAGACTTGAGCATTGTCGTCTGATTGGCCACACCTACTTGATAGAGGTGTGTGTCAGGATCGAACCCGTCTGAGTAGCCCCCTTTGAATCGCTCGAGGAAGGCGCTGCTGTCACCGCCATTGCGAATGTAGTCGCAGACGTAATCAGTGTCATCAAGGGTAAGGATGACCAGGTAGTGACCGCCTTCGACATTGGTCGCACGGGAAGCGGTGGCTCGTGTTTCCTCATGTGAGGCTTTGCCGTGAATGATGGAAGTGAAGTTCTTGCGAGCATATCGGCGGACGCGTTTCCAAACGCTCATGACATCGCCGCAGGTGGTATCCACGATCTGGCACCCGCTATTTTTGATGTTAGCGATGAGCTCGGCTTCAGCTCCGAAAGCGGGGACGATGACCACGTCTTCTGGGGTGAGTTCGTCCACGGAGGCATCGGCATCGGGCCCGACGAGATTGCGGATGCCCATTTCGACCAGCTGGCGGTTCACCTCGGGGTTGTGGATGATCTCGCCGATGAGGTAGATATTCTGGTCTGGAAAAACCCGGCGTGAGGCGTAGGCAAGGTCAATTGCTCGCTCGACGCCATAGCAAAAGCCAAACTGTTTCGCCAGGCGTAGGGTGGTGTTTCCGATTGTGAGAACACCACCCTTTTTGCGCAATTTCTCAACAATGTGGCTCCGGTAGTGGGTTTCCACTTCGGCTTTCACGCGATCCATGACCTCAGGCGTACGAACATTGACGGGCTTTCGGCGAAGAGGTGGAGTCGTGGGAGTCATCGTTGTTTGTAAGGATTTAAAGGTTGTTTAACGGGGGTGTTAATCGTCGAAGAGCGGACCCTTGTAGATGTGAAAGACCTCGTTTGTGTTCTGAATACTTGGTGGGAACTCTGGTGCCGCCGCATCGCGTGGACGCAGGATGTTTTGACCGATGGTCGCGTCCTCTGGTTGGACGGTTGCAATGTGAAGTGGTGTGCCCACGCGGACCAAATTGAAGAACTTGGGAGCGGCGTTGAAGTGCAAGCGGATGCAACCCGCCGAGCGAGGCGCATTGTGAACCCATCCTGCGTGAATGCCATAAGCTGCAGACTTGAATTCGCACCAGTAGCCCATGGGATAACCGCGGCCAGGCTGCGATTGGCGGCGGCGGTACTTCTGCTTACTTCTGATCCTGAGATGGCCCTTTGGAGTCGGTGACGATGCTTTTCCGACGGTGCACGCCAAGACCATGAGGGGCTTGTTGCCTTCCATGACGTAAACGGATTGGTTTGACGTGCTAACTTTGACCCTGACATTTGCAGGGTTTGTCGGCCGGTAAGCCTTGACGTAGTAGCTTGAGTCGAACCCTGGGGTGGGATAGCCCGTGGAGAGGCCACTGTTCGCCTTCTTTTTCTTGTAGCTTTTGTTGGTTTCACAGCTCACGCTGAAGAGGGCGAGGACCGAAAACGTGATGTAGAGGAGAGATTTCATGAGTCTAGAGCCTATTGATGAAAAGGGGCATTAGTGAATTTGTAAAGGCGCAACCCAGAACTAGGCAGGGCTTCGGGGGCTGGCACGGAGACCTGGAGCGTTCTCGGCGATCTCGCCAAAGAGCCGCAATTCCAGCTGATCCTTAAGCTTCATGGGGTCAAAGACATTTTCCATGATGAAGTCGACTTGGTCTCCCGAAGTGACCATTTGGATCTTGCCGCAATTGAAGAACCAGACGTCTAACCAGCCATTGCTGTAGCAGTGGAGTTGTTTGATCTCGTTGAGCTTGACTGTGTTGTTTCGTGCGCCAAGTATTTTTAGAAGGTATGAGGATTCTTGGACCTGATTTGGATACACGGCGTACTCCGTGTGTCGTATTCTCAGCCAAGCCATCAGCATCCGAGTGGTTACCACCAGCGTCGCTAGAAAGGCGATGACGAGCAAGAACTTACCTCCATTAG
>JAACDM010000104.1 GCA_009936795.1 Verrucomicrobiaceae bacterium
CACGCGGCTGACTTCATTAGCACCCTCAATCCCTGGCCTGGGAATCAGTTTCGCCCGGACCAGAATACTTACGTCGAACCAGATGTCACCATCCGCCGTGAACAAGGCGACTGGACGATCACGCTAAACAACACGCATATTCCTCAGCTACGAATCAGCAACACCTACAAGGACGTCATGTCTGATGGAGGGAGCAACACCGAGACGCGCCGCTACATCCGAGAGAGAATCCGCAGTGGAAAGTTTCTCATTCGAAGTATCTACCAACGTCAGGAAACGATCGAGAAGATCGCTCGCGAGATCGTCAAACATCAGGAAGACTTCTTCCTCAACGGCCCAGCACACCTGCGCCCACTCAACATGGCGACCGTGGCCGACGCCATTGGAGTCCACGAGACCACCGTTTCACGCGCAGTGAACGGCAAGTATGCCAACACACCGCAAGGGGTCTTTGAACTCAAGTATTTCTTTACCACCGGCTACCAGACGAAAGACGGTGAATCTTTGAGTAACACGAGCGTCAAGAATGCCCTCCTTAGCCTGGTAAAAGAGGAACCTACCGGCAAAGCCTACAGCGCCCTCGAGCTCGTCAAACTGCTCAAGGAGCAGGGTATCCCCATTGCACGCCGGACGGTCGCCAAGTACCGGAAAGAACTGAATATCCTGCCAAGTAACATGCGGCGGAAGTTCTAACTCATTGGGAGTTGCTACGATTCCATCAAGCAACTCCCCGCACACACAACATCTTGCCAAATGGCAGGACACAGAAATACTGACCTCTGTCATGGAATATCAACTTACCGACACTGAAGTCCGCATCCTCGGAGCACTCATTGAGAAGGAGATGACCACTCCCCTTTCCTACCCGCTCACTCTGAACAGCGTCGTCACCGCGTGCAATCAGAAGAGCAATCGCCTACCAGTTGTCAGTTACGACGACGCAACGGCCAGCAACGCCCTCGATAGCTTACGTGACAAGCGACTGGTCGAATCTGTCTTTCCCGGCAGCTCGCGTTCCGGAAAGTACAAACACAACTTCGCTTACAAGTATGGCCTCAACGGCAAACTGCAGGCTTTGTTAGGTGTGCTCATGCTTCGTGGCCCTCAGACGGCTGGCGAACTTCGTACGCGCACCGAGCGCATGGCTCGCTTCGATTCCCTCCCAGCAGTCATTGAGCACCTCGACGAACTGATTCAACGCGAAGAAGGTGCCCTCGTCATCCTGTTGCCACCAGGCCCAGGTCAGAAAGAGAGACGCTACGCGCACCTACTCTCGGGTGAACCCAAGCTGTCATCAGTGCCCAGTGGCTACGAAACCTCTGCTCCTGCCATTCCTGACACGATCACTGAGGAACGTATTTTATCTCTCGAAGAAACCGTCGCCACCCTGCAGGCGGAAATGACGGGTTTGCGAAATCAGCTCGGCATCCCTAGCAGTACTGCTAGGGACTCTTCCGATGCTGGTTCCGATTTCCCAGCACACTCATAAGCAAGACAAAGAAGCAGAGCGCTAGGTTAAACAAAGGAATCTGCAGTGGAGACGGTAAGGAATAGATGATCGCCGTCGCCGGGATCCACACGATCCAGGTGGCCACGAGGAAACTCATCACTTCAATAAGAAAAGACTTCCTGTCGTTCGCTGCGCGATAGGATCGCCACGAGAAGCGATAGTCACGCCAACTATAGAAGAAGGCGCACACCGGCGAAGCCCACAGCACACAATAGATGAACTGATCGACCAACACCTTCTTGATCACGACTGACGCGGAAGCCTCACTGCCAAACAGCTCAGCTTGAAGCCGGTAAAACGCATCCACTTCAATACCACGCCAAAGCCAAAAGAAGATCGAGAACAAGGCATACGCTCGGACCATTCCGTTAGGCACTTGCCCGGTTAGCAAGTGCACGACATAGGGAATAAGCCCGCCGAAGACCACGGTCGCAATTCCAGAATAAACGTAGCCGTGCTGCTCTTTCAGCTGCGCCACACTCATAAAGAAATCCCTTGCGGGCTCGAAGTAATAATAGAGGAGCTCGACAAGCGACCCGACAGCCTGCAAGATCAGCCCAGGCAAGAGGTTCGCCTTCGCTGCCGCCGCATTGCGTGCCCAAAGAGTTCGCCAGACAGATACGCCAGCCCCACTACTCCTAGCTTCCATTCATAATCCTGTTCCGCCCTCCTACACGCCAAGTCAATCAAGTTCTAAAATCCATCTACAATGTGATTTGACGATGGACTCTCAAAACGACCTTCACCATTACAGAACACTTGAAACAACAGAATCCCGTTGGAATTCCTTGGCCGAACAAGATGGCAATCAAGTCGTATCCTTCATCTTGTGGATAAAAAACGGTGAAAGTGGATTCGGTGCCGTGTGGATAGCTGAGGAAAGTGAAACGATTTCACGCCTAGGTACAATCCAAGTCGTCAAGCCGGAGGAGGACACTACGGAGGTGCTGACACTCTTCGAAACCGAACGCCGGCAACTGGTGACTCACTCTATCATCGCGAGAGCTCTCTCTGCTCTCATCGATCCAGCGAAGCTCGACACCCTCCAGAGTGACCGTGCAGCCAACCCTAGGCTCAGAAAAGCTTGCTACTGGCTCCACGTTGCCAAGATGGATGAATTCCCCCAGCTTCTGTTGTCGATGCTACAGGGCACGCCAGGACGCCACGCGGACAAGTGGCGAAGGAGTCGCTCTTACGGAATCTCACCATCCTGGAGCGGCTCGGATGCTTCATACCTGACAATCTAGCCAAACTTCGTAGAGGGCGTGCTCCCACCATCACACGCGGGCCGTACGCGGGAGAGATCGCTGAGGTGGATCATATCGTGCCTGTGTCCGTTGCACCCGAGTTTGGCAATTGGATCGGCAACCTTGAGTTCATGCCTCAAACGCTCAACCGCAGGAAGAGCGACAAGATGGGTGAGCGGCAACGAGCGATGTTGGGAAGCTCAGGGCAGCATCTGAGAAACCTTGAAACCCATGTCCGTTTCTTTTGGTAATCTGCGCATGAGGAGATGACGCCAGGCGGTCAGCAGCCTGAACTACCTTGGCAAGAATGCCAAGAACTCTATCCGCTTGGACAATGAAGTTTCATCTATCTATTTGGCTCTTCGCCATTACCACGGTGTTTACTCTCACCTCTGCGCATGGACAGACGCCTGGCACGCTAAATGCGGCATTAGAGCAGAGAATTGAGGATTTGAAGGGTGACATCGAGTTCATCG
>JAACDM010000667.1 GCA_009936795.1 Verrucomicrobiaceae bacterium
ACAAGTAATAAGAGTGTCCAAGGCTGCTCGATTGGTCTCTAAAGGGAAGCTTGGTACACGCATTCCGGAAATAGGTCCTCAAGAGATGAAGGACCTTGCTCGCGACTTCAATCTGATGGTTGGAGAGCTGAGGCAACATCGCGAGGGATTGGTATTTCTAGTGCAGGAAAGGACGCGTAATTTGCGTGAATCTCAAGAGCAGCTGTCCGACTTGACTGCGCAATTGCGAGCATCCTATGACTCGACCCAAGAGGCAATCCTCGTTGTGAAGACCGATGGAGAAGTGCTGACGGCAAACCGTCGATTCTGTGAGTTGTTCGATATCGACAGCGCGGCTGCACTAGATTCCGCGAAGCTTGAAGCCCAAGTGGAGGGCTGCTTTTTAGAGAGTGAGCGATTTGGCGAGCATTGGAGGAGATGCAACGATAGTCTGAGTTTTGTGGATGACGACGAGTGGTCTGTGGTGAGTCCTCGGGAAATGGTGATTACAATCTACAGTGCGCCAGTGAAGAATGCCTCCAATGTGACTTTTGCTAGGCTGTGGATGTTTAGGGATCTCACGGAACAGCGGCAATTGGAGAATGGTTTGCGGCAGGCACAGAAGATGGAAGCTGTGGGGAGACTTGCAGGCGGGGTTGCTCACGACTTCAACAACCTTCTAACGGGTATCATTGGGAATCTTTCCTTGGCTCAGATGAACCAGAAAGTCCATCCCGAGAAAATGGGCCATCTTGTGGCGTCGGCCAAGCATGCTGGGCAGCGAGCGGCGGAGTTGGTGAAACAGTTGCTTGGTTTCTCCCGTCAAAGCCATCTAAAGCTGCAGCGCTGCAAGGTGAATGAGATAGCCGAGGAAGTGAAAGATCTTTTGATCCATTCAATTGATCCTCGTATTCAGATCGTTCTCGACCTGCGTGAGGATCTTTGGGATGTCTCTGCAGATCCGAACCAGCTTCAGCAGGTGATCATGAATATGGCTGTGAATGCCAAGGATGCGATCGGTGAGGTAAAAGGGCGCGTGCGCATCGGGTCTGCGAATCTTGAGATCGATGAATTTCATGCATCTTTGGTGAACGATGCCAATCCAGAAGATTATGTTAGAATTCCAGTGGAGGATACAGGCTCAGGTATGAGCTCAGAGGTAAAGAACAAGATTTTTGAGCCCTTCTTTACGACCAAAGAGCAGGGCAAAGGCACTGGGCTTGGATTGGCAACCTCGTATGGAATCATCCAGCAGCACGGTGGTTGGATCTCGTGTGAATCTGAGGAAGGGGTGGGCACCACGTTCCACATCTATATACCAAGAGGTGATTTGAAGGATTTCCCTGAAGTTATGGAAACTAAGAAAGAACAGGTAGTCGGTGGAAGTGAGACGGTTCTGCTAGTCGATGATGAGCCGGTAGTACGTATGGTTGGCGAGGGTGTGCTCAAGCATCACGGGTACAGGGTCTTGTTGGCTGGCGATGGGGAGGAGGCTCTCAGTGTTATTGGCGAGTACGGTGACGAAATAGGTGTCATCATGTTGGATCTGACGATGCCGAAGATGTCGGGAAGAGATACCTTTAAGAATTTGCGGGCAGGAGATTATCCTCCGATTCCGGTGGTGGTTTGTAGTGGCTACTTGGTTGACCTCGACGAGTTTGCTGATGAAACAGGCGCTAAGCCCGAGGGATTTGTGCAAAAGCCTTACGATTCCGAGGAGTTGGCTAGGACGTTACGATCTGTGCTGGACGGGGCGGCGGCTTCAACGGCTTAATTCGGGTGTAGATAAATTCTTTCACCTTGAGCAGTTGCTGGTCTACAGTCATCGCATGTTTCGAGGATTTCTCTTGGCGCTCATGGCGCTCCCGGCCTATGGGCAATCGTTCAATGACTATGATATCGGACCTCATGATTACTTTGGGGCGACGTTAACCGATCCGATGTCCGTTTTATTGAAGCGGCTGGGTGATCCGAACGAGGCCCTGAGTGAACCCAATGGGAAACCTTTAGTGAGGCGACTGCTCAAAGAGCTCGGAATTCCGATGGAGTCCCAAGTACTCGTGTTCACAAAGACGAGTTTACAGCGCCGCGTAGTGAATCCAGAGAGTCCGCGTGCGTTGTATTTCAATGAGGATGTCTACCTCGGCTGGATGCCGAATGGTCGCATCGAGATTGCGAGCATGGATCCGAAGGTTGGAGGCGTGTTTTACTTTCAGCGGCCGCTGGATGATAGCGAACAGCCGATTTTTCATCGAGAGGAGTCCTGCTTGGGCTGTCATGCGGGTAGCGCGACGAATTTCTTACCTGGATTGCTCGCGCGTTCGGTCTTCCCTGATGGAAATGGGCGTAGCCTGAAGAATGTAAAGACGTTTGATCGGATTGGTCATCAAGTGCCCTTCGATGAGCGCTGGGGAGGCTGGTTGCTGTCGGGCGAGGTGGGTACGGCGCGCCACATGGCCAATGCCTTGGCGAGTGTGGAGGATGGTAAGGCGACGTTGGGACAAGCAAAGCAGCCGTCTAAGTTCTTCAATGCCGAACTTCATCTGCGGCCAGATAGTGATGTCTTGGCAATGCTCCTACATGATCACCAAATTAGCATGCATCATTGGATGATGGAGGCGCACTATCGGGTGCGTCAGGGGCTGCATGACGCGAAAGTTAAAGACACGTCTCGGGCTTCGCTTGAGGCGATTGAGAGTGGCGAGCGAGAGGATCTGGAGGCCTGCGTGGATCGCCTTATGCGTTATCTGCTCTTCGCGGATGAGGCGCCAATGGGAGAAGAGAGTTGGAAAGATGGAGGCGACTATCGGAAGGTGTTTCTGGCTGATCGGAGGCAAACAGTGGATGGGCGTTCACTCAAAGATCTTAAATTGTGTGAACGCATCTTCAAGTATCGCTGCAGTTATATGATTTACTCGAAGGCGTTTGCTGCGCTTCCTCTCTCGCTTAGAGAGGAGGTTTACCACCGATTATACAAGGTGCTGACGAATGATGCAGATGGCTTTGAACACCTCGGCCAGGAGGAAAGGGAGGGGATCTTGTCGATTCTAACGGAAACACTTCCAGAGGCGGCTGCCTACTGGAGCCGAGAGGCCTAACCGGTTATTTCTCGATGGTGACTCTGTCTCCAACCTTTGATTCTTTACAGAGGAGCTTGGTTGTCGGTATCGATGGTCTAACGCAACTATGAGAAGCCGCGTAGCCTGGAAGGGAGCCCTGGTGGAAGCCCATGGCATTACAGCTGAATCGCTGAAAGTAAAGCATCTCAGCTGAATTATAGATGTTGGAGTGATGCATCTTGGATTTGTCTGTGATGACATACTTGCCCGGGATGGTGGGGTGACTGCTTCGTCCTGAGGATATAGATGCGGTCTTTGCTTTCTCTCCATTCTTGAATAAGGTCATGATCTGCTCCCCGAAAAGTAGACAGGCCTGAACTGGAGTCTGTGTGGTAATATCCACCCCACAGACCTCATGAAACGAAAGCGATTCAGC
>JAACDM010000668.1 GCA_009936795.1 Verrucomicrobiaceae bacterium
GCCGGAAAGGAGTGTGCTGTCACTGTCGCGAACGAGCCGATGGGTAACAAGGGCCTTCTCCAATTCGCCTTGTTTGAGGGATGGCTCTTCGGGGCAACTGGGTTCAGTCATGGTGAAGCAGGTGTGTTAGTCTCGATTCTTGGTTGATTTGCGGATTGTTAATAGTAGCGGGATTGCCAGAACAAGAGAAGCGAGTATTCCGAGCGCGCCGAGAATGGAGACCTCTTTAATGACGGGGGGCACGGCGCTGCTAAGCATCATGGAGGATCCTATGAAGAGTGCGGATGTTAGGATGCCTTTGACGAGACGATCCACGGTTCCTTCGAGGCGGCGATGTTCGTGGTGGATCTCAAAGCTCCCATGGCGAGCGCGAGAGATAATGTTCGTTAGGTCTCGTGGAAGGGCGTTGAGCATACGGTGCCAGTCTCGATAAGAGCGTGCCGTCTCATGGAGGAGTCGTTTAGGAGAGAGTCGGCGTTTCGCCGCCTTCTTGTAGTAGGGGGTTAAGAGCTCAGTTAGGCTGAAGGCGGGGCTGACTTGTTGAGCCGTTCCTTCAAGCATGATCAGGGTTTTGAAAAACATGGCGAATCCCTGCGGGAGAACGATATGATAGCTGCGAATGAGATCGGTGACGCGATTGAGCGCGCCAGCGAGATCGAATTGATCGATAGATTGACTCGTGTAATCAGCAAGGATCTCGGATAGATCGCGTTTTAGCTCCCGAGTGTCGAGTTCGGCAGGAACGAGTCCCATGCGACATATAATCTCTACAATTTCTTCTGCATCTGGAATCGCGGATGCTAGTAGAATGCTCTCGATGTCGGTGCGGAGAGATTCATCTATTCTGCCCACCATTCCACAATCGACTACGCCGACGGTGTTATTTGATAACATGAACAAATTACCGGGATGAGGGTCAGCGTGGTAGAAGCCATCCCGAAAGATCATCTCAAGATACATGGTGGCGCCGCGTCGTGCGTATTCTGTCAGGTCTGCTCCCGTGGCCTTAAGTGCCTCCCGATCGGAAATGGGAATGCCATCTAATAGTTCCATCGTAAGCACGCGGCGTGTGCTCCACTTCGGGGAGACTTCGGGGAAATGGACGGTGGAATCTCGACGAAAGTTCTGGGCGAACTCTTCAAGGTGGCGGCGTTCATACCCATAGTCCAATTCACGAAGAAGGGTTTGACGAAAGTGCCGCACAGTAGCTGCCGGGCGATACTGGCGAAGGACAGGGGAATGTTTCTCCATGAGGTCGGCGAGAAATGCGAGCAAGTCCAAATCACGATGTACGCGTTCTTCGATGTCCTTGTGCATGACCTTGACCGCGACACGTTCTCCTGTGCTCAGCACGGCCTGATGGACTTGGCCAATCGAGGCAGATGCAATCGGCTTTGTTTCGAAGGAAGTAAACGCTTTGTTGGCACTGGCGCCGAACTCGCTTTGCAGAGTTTCTAGGACATCGTCAGGATTGTCTGGTGGTGTGCTTGATTGAAGCTTGGTAAGCTCCTGGGCCAGATCGACGCCTACCAGATCGGGTCGAGTGCTTAGCATTTGGCCTAGCTTGATTGTCGTTGTGCCAAGCTCCGTTAGGGCAAGCCGGATACGCTCTTCCATTGAACGGTGTGTCAGACGCTCTCCATGCTCGCTTGTAAGAATTTTGGCGACCCAGTCAATCTTGACATCACTCAGCCAGCCTGCGATGCCGTACTTCGTGAGGACTCTGATGATTTCGCTCAGGCGCTTGGCGCCACCTTCAATCTGGGAAAGGACATTCAATTGCGGGACTGTAGTAGAGATCGATCAATGAAGCCAAGCCGGAGTTGACCTGCCAAGGGTGATTATTGGGGGCGGTCTCGTTGGAAGTGATATTCGCAAGGAATCCCTGCTAGTCCCACTGCTTAGTCTCAACCCAACGGACAGCTTGGCGAACGAGTGCGTTGCTGTCCTTCAATGCTAGCTTCTCCTTAATGTGGGCGCGATGTGCATCGATCGTTCGAATGCTGACGCCGAGTTGCCCTGCGACTTCGCGGGATCCCTTGCCTTCTCCAATGAGTTGAAAGACCTCGAACTCTCGATCGGTGAGTTTCTCGATCGGTGAAGACGTGTGCCCTTTGCGCTTCTTGCCAGTGAACATCTCAACGATGAGCTGCGACATCTGCTTGCTGACATAGATTTGTCCGTCAAGAATGGTATCAATGGCCGTCACGAGATGCGTGGCGGCGGCTTCTTTCATGATATAGCCACGAGCGCCGGCTTTCAGAGCGCGCTCGGCATAAACGGATTCGTCGTTGGAAGAAAGAACGAGGGTGTCGACCTCGTCGTGCATCACGGCGAGGTCTTTGAGGACTTCCAAACCGTGACCATCGGGCAACGCCATGTCGAGTAACACGAGATCAGGCTTTAATTCGGCGACCTGTTGCATGGCCTCCTTCGCGCTGCCGGCCTCTCCGCATACTTCCAGATTTGCTTTGGAGTTAATGAGCTGCTGGAGTCCCATCCTCATCACAGGATGGTCGTCGACGATTAGGATCCGTTTCTTCATAGGACATGCTGGAGGGCTTGATCCTAGTCTAAGTTCGAATCCAAGGCCACGCAGATCTTGCGGCTGTACGCGCGTTCTTCGCTGTTGCTTGGATCATGGTAAGGGCTTCTCTGGGCGTGTGCGTGTCAGATTCGAGGCGCTCAACTTCATTTGGCCTGCTCTACCGGCGGCCTTCCCACTTGTGTGAAGTCTTCCGGTCAATTTGGTTCCGTCAAAGTTTAGCGGGATCTTCACCGACTTACGAGTGATCTTCTGTAAGGCGATGATGGGCCCTGGGAGATTGCCCTCGATGAAGTAGTCTGTTTTCAGGCTCTCCGTCAGGTTTGCTGGATGAAATCCTAACAGGATAGGTGACAAACCCGCCAAGATCAGCTTGAGATCTGGGTTGTGAA
>JAACDM010000669.1 GCA_009936795.1 Verrucomicrobiaceae bacterium
GAAGGTTGGATGAGAACGCCGTTCGACTCGGAGCAAAGCGGAGAGAGCCTGAGAGAAGCGAAGGATAATCCCACCCTGTCCGCCATCCGCGTGACACCGAAATGCGAACTTCTTGAATCCAATTCAGGCGCATGAGACACTTCCCTAACACTAGAGCTGATAGCTTAGCCCTTTCCTTTCGCTCCGAGAAAGGTAGACCTAGCGCTTCTATTGACCGTCTTGACATTACGAAAACTTCACAGCCAAGGCTGAGACTTGGTGGTATTCTCAGTTAGGAGCAACAAATCTCTCCCTTGCCGTTTAGTGGAGGGACATGAAGCAATCACACCAACTACTGTTGGGGCCGTCCTTGCCCGCGTCGTTCTTCTAGGTGGGGGGCCACGGTGCGATCAGCGGGCTCAGCGATGGCTGTCGAGGTGGGGGTCCACGATGCGATCAGCGGGCTCAGCGATGGCTGCTGAGCAGGCGAGCAGCAAGACGCCTGATAGAAGACCCACTGATTTCATCGACAGTTGGTTTTCATTTGTTGTTGGATGCTTGATGAAACCCTGCCCATGAAACAGATACTCACCTTCACCCTCCTTCTTCTCGGAAACTTCTCACTGTTCGCCGCGGGGTGGCCTCCTGAAATCGATTCCTCCAAGGACTCGACCATCAATGGCCGGGCGGTGGAAACGTTCGACCACGCCTCGAAGCCGGAGTGGGGCTACAAGACGCCGCAGGTAGACACATTTGCCATGGTGCATCCGAAGACCGCGCGCGAGAACGCTCCTTTGTATGTTGTCCTACACTCTGCCGGGCACGATGCCTTCTCCTCCATTGAGTGCACGAAGACAATCGGCGATCACGATATCTACCACTCGCCCGACGACCACTACGCGCTCTTCCTCGATTGCCGTAAGCATGAGGCCAACGACTGGTGGTGGGGCGGAATGCATCGCCGAGACAAAGGGTTAGTGGCTAAGAATTCTGGCAAAGACACCGTGCCCGTCGAGAAGCGTGTCATTGACACCGTCGCGTGGGCCATCGAGCACTACAAGATTGATCCTAACAGAGTCTACCTTTCCGGAAATTCCATGGGCGGCAGCGGCGCGCTTGGGATTGGCATGCGGCATGGGGACGTGTTCGCAGCGATCAAAGCGAATGTGCCAGCTGGCATCGGCCACGTGGCCGAGCGTCTATGCTTCCCGCCGAAATCGATTCCCGAAGGCATGACCTTGCCCGATCCGCCGATCTGCCTCGACTACTCCGCTCAGAACGATGACTGGTCGTTCGGGCACGATCGTTTGGCGAACGCGATGAACGAACGCAAGTACCCCTATCTTTTCTACTGGGGCCCGTTCGGTCACGAGAACAATTCAGCAAGGGTCATGAAGGTGAATGACCTCCTCAATTCCTTCGACTGGTTAAGTGTGAAGAAGAATGAAGCCTACCCCGTCTTCACCAACGCCTCGTCCAATTCGCCGCTTCCCTGGCCGGATGATCTCGAGAGCAACGAAGCTGGACAGATCAATGCGTTCTTTCGTTGGAAGGTGTTAGAAGACACCACAGAGGTGTTGGAAACCTCGCTTTTCCTAATCTCGGCCGATGATTTGCAGACCAGGTTCGAGATTCCCAAGACGGCCACCGCTGATGTCTCCTTGCGTCGTTTGCAGAACTTCAAGCATGCGCCTGGAACAAGCTTTCGCTGGCAATTCGGCACCTCTCAAGGCCAAGCCAAGAGCGATGCGCGAGGTCTCCTCACCGTGCCAGGACTCACCATTACTAGCAAGCCCGCTACACTACTGATTCAAGCCAAGGCGCATGAGCCCGACGCCCGGCTTCACGCAGATGGCAAAGGCTGGCGGCTCGACAAGGCCAAGGTCACCGATCCCAAGCGTCCGCATGTCTTGCTCATCGGTGACTCCATCCTAAACGGGTATTTCATGAGCGTGGTCACCGCCCTGCAAGGCAAAGCTTACGTCGATGCCTGGGTCAACCCGCATTGGCAGTCCGAAGGAACTAACAAATTGTTGGCAGACCTTCTCACGAACAATGCTCCTTATGACGTCGTCCATTTCAACATGGGCCTGCATGGTTGGACCGAAGGCCGAATTGTGGATGGCACCTTCGAACCTCTAACAAAAGCCTATGTCGACATACTCAAGACGAAGCTGCCCAAAGCCAAACTTATCTGGGCCAGCAGCACCCCTGTCACGGCCAAGGGAAATCCAACCCAACTTGAGC
>JAACDM010000105.1 GCA_009936795.1 Verrucomicrobiaceae bacterium
AATCTTCAATCTTCTGCTCTAATGCCGCAATTTGCATACCGGGCGTCTGCCCCTGGACGTAAGCTAGCGTTTCCAGCAAAACCACTGATCCTAGGAACAGACTAACGATGTGCGTGCATTTCATAGATCTATGAGAGGAAGCTACCTCGGCAGGTTGCTTATTCTGAATACCCCCAAATAAAGGCATTCGGTATTAGAATTGCTCACTCTATTCCTGCGCTACGATGAGCCTTGATTGGCCCTATTCTGTATCCAACAGCCTCGCCAGGTGGCTCCTTTGCCGCTCACTCATCTTGTTCGACTTCCGCCGATTCAGCGTGCGAGGTATGAACTCAAGGTTGCCTATCCAGTTCTCGAATCGCGGGGCCTTGGACACGGGAACGATGTGATCCACCTCAGCGATCTCTCCCGCGCAAGGCCCGCGTGTGATGGTTGGAGCCCGCCCTCTCCGAAGCTTCGCTAGATTGGCTTCTATGAGGCACCCAAGGCGCTCTAGAATCGTCAGGTTAGTAAGAGCGCTTCCTTTGCTAGTTGTCCTCTTGGCGTCCGAGCGTGCCCTGTAGCGTCAATAACGTTGCCAGGGGGATTCCAGCCACCCAGGCAACGTAGAGCCAGTAACAAGCTTTCCTGAGCCTAAGATTGGCTGCACGGTCACTCTTGAGTGTGTCGAGCTTTTCTGGATCAAATTGTCAAGACTGGCTACTACGGAGTCGAGGGGAATGTCTCCTACCTCATCCAGGGCGTCTATTCCGATGGCAAAGCCTTCCTCGCCTTCGTTTGCGAAGAGAACGGTCAGCTCGCACTCGATTGGCAGGCGTTCACCGGCCACAACGCCGTGCCCTTCGCTCACTTTCTCGACCACGAGATCAACAATCCCACCGAGATGCGCGTCGTTGTGCAGAGTATTTCTGTGGAAACCCTTCCCGGACTCGCCGAAAACTATCACTTCTATCAACTATACGATCGAAACCGTTCAGGCACCTGCTGGGCTCTTGTTCGGAAGCACTACCCAGCGGGCAAAGCGCTGGCGTCTCTCATCGCACCTCCAGAAGATCCGTCCTTCTCACTCTTCTCATCGACCAGTGAAGTGGCAACAGAACACCACCAAACTCCCCCTCGACGACTTATCCTGACACTGAGACACGATGACGCGCTTGGTATCGTCATTGATGAGGTCGTGTCGACGGAGTGGCTTAGCCAAACTGTTCCTGCAGATGTTCACTTCGATATCTAGGTTACTACTCGTTGCCTGCTCTTTCCTGATGTTGAGCGAGCCTCTCGCTTGAAGCGACACAGATCATTTAGCAAAGCTCCCGAGCTGCTCACGAGACCAGCACCGGCCAAGCGCTGATGACAACTATATCTTTGAGCTCGGTATCTTTACGGGAACTTTTGTTCCCACTCCGTCAAATGTCAGCGAATGGGCGAATAATTGGCAAACGGCAGATCGTGTGCGCTATGATGCGGTCAACCGCGTGTTCACCAGCCGAATCGATATTAATGATAATGACACCCCCTTCTTTGCCGGAGAACGTGGCTACATCTGGGGCTACGGCACAGAAAGCAACGAGTGGTTTCTCATGTCTTCCCCTAACTGGAATTGGCCGACTGGATCAAGCACCGGCTTCCCGCTAGAATGGACCACACTAACCTACACACGTATTATTGTTGGCGTATTTCCAACCAGGATGACAGAGCCGTATCTTCGCACTGAGAACGTCGGCAACCAACCGCTCCCGAGCTTAACCAAGACCGCCTGGCAAGCTACGGTCTTCACACCAGGACAGCTTGCAAATAGCGACATTTCTTCATGGTCCGCCGACCCCGATCTCGACGGACACTCCAACCTTGTCGAATACGCGCTCGACGGAGACCCGTTTACATTCGAGCAAAGACTTGGGCTCAAGGCCACGATCCGAGCCGATAGCGGCCAGCCCACGTATTTAGATCTTCAGCTAAACAGATCTCGCACGCGCTTGGCTCTCACTCAGATTGAGCTATCCACCGATCTTACCCAGTGGGACGACGCCAGAGACGCGGTTCAAGAAGATCGTCTTGCAATACAGCGCGTTCGGTTACCATGGGAAACCATTCACCACCAATTCGTCCGGATTCGCGTGACCGAACACTAGCAATCTCGGCCAGAGGCATCAGCGTGTGGTATGAAGGTCACGCTCGTTTCAAAGACGCTGAAGCTGAAACACGCCTGGACACTAGCAAGAGGGTCAACCACTTCTAAGGATTACCTCTATTTCAAGGTCGAGCACCAGGGCTTCACCGGCTGGGGAGAGGCTGCCCACAACGCGCGCTACGGAGAGAGTCCTGAGTCCGTGAAGACGGTATTAGAGGAGGCCAAGACCATCCTCGAAGCTGATCCCGAAGCCGTCCACAGGTTGCAGGAATGGCTTCCAAGCCTACCACAAGCTCAAGCCGCAGCTCGTGCCGCCGTCGACATTGCCTGCCGCGACTGGGTGACCCAAGCATCGAGCAAGCCATTCCTTCCCGCCGCGCCTGACAGAGAACTCGTCACCAGTTTCTCGGTCGGTATCGATGCTCCAGAACGGATTCGCGCCAAGGTCTCCGAAGCTTCAGCCTACCACGTCCTCAAGATCAAACTCGGTACTAAGCAAGACCAAGACATCATCTCTGCGGTTCGCAAGGCAACCGACAAACCGCTGCGCGTCGACGCCAACGAAGGCTGGCGCGACCGTGAAGAAGCGTTGCAAATGATCGACTGGCTCGCAGCCCGCGGGGTAGAGCTGATAGAGCAGCCCATGCCTACCGGTCAGTTGGAAAATATTTCCTGGCTACGAGAGCGGTCGCCGCTACCACTGGTTGCTGATGAAGACATCTGCGGCATTGAGGACATCAATCGACTCGCTGGTGTCTATGATGGCATCAATGTAAAGCTGATGAAAGCTGGTGGTGCCACTCCAGCCGCCGCGATGTTAGAGAAGGCACGAACCCAGGGACTCAAAACGATGTTAGGCTGCATGATCGAGTCTTCTATAGGAATCACAGCCGCTTCCTTCCTGGCCCCAAAAGCGGACTGGATTGATCTCGACGGCAACCTGCTCATCAGCAACGACCCGTTTATCGGCACCACCTGCCAGGAAGGCAAGCTCGTGTTGCCTACGAGACGGCTTGGTCTTGGTGTCGAGGAAAAACCCGACGCACTTCCGTGAGTGCGTGCGAGTAGGTTTCGTTCTCGCGATTGAAAGCACCTTTCTCATCGAGCGTATCAATCCGCACCTCCGCAGAAGCATGGATGACCTGGCCATCGCCGAACACGATCCCGACGTGTGGGCTGCCATCGTAGTTTGAGCTAAGAAAGACAAGATCCCCCGGCTGGGTTTCTGTCAGTTTGTCCACTAAGCTTCCCACGAAGATCTGCTCACTGGCATCGCGTGGTAGTGCGATGCCAAACGCTCGGCAGACCACTTGAACAAACCCAGAGCAATCAATTCCATAAGGGCTTCGCCCACCCCAAAGATAGGGAGTGCCTAAATAGGTTTCCGCGTGAGCAACGATGGTGCTTGGAGTCACGAGGTGCCCACAATTAGTAGCCCCCTCGTAGCGAAAAAGCTTCCCTCCACTCTCAAAGACCCCGTCCGTATAGTCTGGCAACGTGCTCCCCGTTAAAATGGCCACCTTCGCGGACTTCTCTTCGACACTCGAGATCACTCCGCACTCTAGCGCAATCACTGGCTGATCCGATCCCGACACCTCTTCCAATACCTCTGTCTGTCGACCATCCACCCACCCTTCATAGCCATCATGATGCGAACGAATGAGACGATAGTGGTCGTGCTCTTTGAGTATCGCAAAGGTCTCTCCAAAGAGAAGCTGATTGATCATCTCACTACTGAGATCTGGCAAACGCCGTACTGGAATCGAAGCTAGATGACAGATCCCGGCATTCATGAAGTTCATTATCGCGTAATATCTGATCGGAACAACCGTTCAGGTGGCCAAGATTGCGAATGGCATGTCTATTCGGCGGTGAACTTTGCCGAAGATCATTTCTCTTCCCACGCCAGCGACTACGCCGCTCATCGACCGACGTATCCCGCAGCCCTCTTCGACTAGCTGGCAAGCCTTTGCCCAACGCAAGACCTCGCATGGGATTGCGCCACCGGAAATGGCCAAGCAGCCATTCTTCTGGCAGACCACTTTGCTAGTGTTATCGCTACCGACGCGAGTGCACCCCAAGTCGAGGCTGCCACCTCTCACCCCAACGTTCGCTACGAAACCGCTCCTGCAGAGGCCTCTCCACTCGCAACCGATTCCGTAGATCTGGTCACCGTTGCCCAAGCGGCGCATTGGTTCGATCTCGATGCATTTTATCGGGAGACCGAACGTGTCTTAAAACCCTCAGGTGTCTTGGCCCTGTGGTGCTATGGACTCGCTAAGGTCACTACCCGAATCGACGCCTTGATCGAAAACTTCTTCTCGGAAACGGTCGGCTCGTATTGGCCAGACAAGCGGAGCCATATTGATAACGGCTACACCGCTCTAACAGCCCCACAAACCTCACTATCGACACCTCGCTTCGAAATGAAGCTGACCTGGACCGTAGATCAATGCCTAGCCTACCTCCAAACCTGGTCTGCGGTGAAACGGTATGAGGCCGAAGTTGGCGTCAACCCGACCGACGCCCTGCAGGGACCGCTTTCTTCGGCGTGGGGCGAAAGAGAGAGATCAGTCGAATGGCCGCTGACCTTAAAGGTCGCCCAACCAGAAAACGGATTGCGGTTGCCAGATCAAGCCTGATCGGGTAGGCCAACCTCACGATGATGACACGAGAAGACCTAGCAGCCAGAATTGCCGAAGTCTCCCTTCTTAAAGGAGAGTTCACCCTCCGTAGCGGGCGCACGAGCCACTACTACCTCGATAAATACCTCTTCAGCACTCAGCCAGACATCCTGGAATCTCTTGGTAAGCTCTTCGCCGAGCGCCTTGGAGATGGGGTCTACAAATTGGCCGGCGCTGAGCTTGGCGGCATTCCGTTAGTGACCGTCGCTTCCCTCGCCAGCGGGCTGCCCTGCGTTTTCATTCGGAATCAGAAGAAAGACTACGGCACCGCCAAACAACTTGAAGGCAACCTAGGCGAAGGTGATCAGGTTGCTCTGCTAGAAGACGTCTGTACCACCGGTGGCCAGATTCTCGAAGCCGCCAAGGTCATCGAAGCTCAAGGCGCTAAGATTTCTAAGATCATCGGCACCATCGATCGCGAGGAAGGTGCCCGCGAGAATATCGAAGATGCGGGTTACACCTTCGAAGCCCTCTTCACCAAGACGGACCTAGGAGTCTAGCTCTCATCATGGACATCACGAATAAGTCGGGCAAGCCTCTCAGCGTCCCCTTGCCCGGAGGCAAGAAGCTCTTTCTCGGCCCTGGCAAGACAGGGCAAGTTTCCCCCAAAGCGCTTACTAACCCCGCGCTCGCAGCTCTCATTGAGTCAGGGGACATCGTCACCTTTGCTGGCGGCAAGAAGCGCATCGAGAACGGCAGCTCCGGCTCTCTTAGTGCTAGATCAGCTGGCAGCAGCGACCACAAAGCCACAGGTGCCATGCGCCAGTCGGGAGACCGCTAACGTCGTAAAGTAGCTCTGGCATCCTGCCAAAGTCATATGCTGGAACCCCGCGCATTTCTACCCTCAATGTCCAATCGCCGCCAAATGTCTTCCGCGGTAATACCATCCTCTCGCAACGTCCCCAACGTCGTCGCGGCATCACGTTTCGCGAGACGCTTGCCATTTGCATCGCAAATAACTCGGTGATGGTGCCACATCGGCACAGGCAAATCTAACAATGCCTGCAATAGTCGATGAATGTGTGTGGATTCGAAGAGGTCTCCCCCACGGGTCACCAAGGTGATCTCTTGATTCGCATCATCGACGGTCACAGCCAGGTGATAACTCGTCGGAATGTCTTTCCGAGCCAGCACAACATCCCCAAAGATCTCCGGACAAGCCAATTGCTCACCAGCCTCCACATCTTGCCAGGACAGCTTGCCTACCATGGCGACAGCTTGGTCCATCTTCAGACGCCAGGCGTGCGCCTCGCCTCCATCGATGCGGCTCTGAACGTCAGCCGCCGAAAGATGACGACACAACCCAGGATAGATCGGCCCATCTGGCCCGTGAGGCGCTCGCCCAGACTGAGCGATTTCCTCCTGGATATCTCGCCGTGTGCAGAAGCAGGGATAGAGCAGGTCGCGTTCGCGTAAAGTCGCCAGGGCTTGCTCGTAATGAGGTAGTCGCTTGCTTTGCCGCATTGATACGTCGTCCGGGGGCAAGCCCAGCCAATCCAGATCCTCTAGGGTAGATGCCTCATACTCCGGCCGACAGCGAGAACCATCGATGTCCTCCCACCTGAGAAGATAGCTACCTCCAGCTTCCCGCGCTGCCTGCCAAGCAATCCAAGCCGCAAAAGCGTGACCCAAGTGCAGATGCCCGGTCGGGCTTGGGGCAAATCGAGAAATCATTTATCGAACCTGAGGTTGCACGGCGCGGCATTCGCTCCTAGGCATTGAGCCATGTCTGATATCCACATTGTCCTGAAAACTGACAAGGGAAATATCGAAGCCACCTTCTATGGCGGAGATGTTCCTGTAACCGTGGCGAGTTTCCTCAATCTCGCCAAGCGCGGTTACTACGACGGCATCACTTTTCATCGCGTGATCGCTAATTTCATGATCCAAGGCGGCGACCCTACCGGCACAGGCACGAGCGGTCCAGGCTACAAGTTTGAGGACGAGTTTCGCCCCCATTTGAAGCATGACAAAGCGGGTATCTTCTCCATGGCAAATGCCGGTCCCCACACAAATGGCAGCCAGTTCTTTATCACTCACGGCCCCACACCGCACCTCGACCACAAGCACACTGTGTTTGGTCACGTGACGAAAGGCCAAGACGTGGTCGACTCTATCGCTCAGGGTGACAAGATCACTGGGATTGATGTTCTGGATTCTACAGACGAGCTCTTTGCTAGTCAGGCAGAACGACTTTCAGACTGGAACAAGATTCTCGGGTAAGCGCTAGCACTAGCATAGCTAGCGAAGCCCCACCCTCACCTACTTCGATGGGACGTAGAAAGATCGAGATCGGACTGGCGGGCTTGGGCAATGTCGGCATGGGCGTCTACGCCAATGTCCTCAAGAATAGTGAATTGCTATCAAGGCGCGCCAACGCCCACCTCAATATCCGAAAGATCGCCGTCCGCGACCTGAAGAAGGCTCGCGATCACGAGCCTCCCATTCCCAGTGATCGCTTCACGAATCGCTGGGAAGACCTGATCGAAGACGACGAGGTCGACGTCATTGTCGAACTCATCGGCGGCATCGATCAAGCGAAAGAGTTAGTGATTTCTGCACTTCGTAAGAAGAAGGTCGTTGTCACAGGTAATAAAGCTCTCCTCGCAGAACACGGGCAGGAGATCTTCTCACTGGCCAAAGAGATGGAAGTGCCCGTCTATTTCGAAGCTGCTGTTGCTGGGGGTATCCCCATCATTAAAGCCGTTCAAGAATCGCTTGTCGGCAATGCAATCCAGATGATTTCCGGAATCATCAATGGCACCTGCAACTACATCCTAACGCGCATGCGTGAGGAAGGTCTGAGCTATCAAGATGCACTCCAAGAAGCTCAGGTGCTTGGTTACGCAGAAGCAGATCCTACTTTGGACGTGAATGGCTGGGACGCCGGCCACAAGGCCGTCTTGTTAGGATCACTCGCGTCAGGTCGCTGGGTTCCCGCCGATCAGATTCACGTCGAAGGCATCGAGAACATTCGCCTCGGCGACATTCAGTTCGTCGAAACGATGGGCTATACAGTTAAACTGCTAGGCATCATCCGCTGCACGGAAAACGAGCCACTCGAGGTGCGGGTACAGCCTTGTCTCGTTTCAAAACAGCACCTTTTAGCCTCCGTCAATGGCGTCTACAATGCGGTCATGGTAGAAGGCGATCTCGTTGGCGAAACGCTCTTCTATGGCAGCGGCGCGGGCCAGAACCCAACCTCCAGCTCTGTCATTGCGGATATCGTTGACGCTGCTGTAGGCCTGCAACATGACGAGAAACGTGGCTATGTGCCGTCCAATGAACTTGCTGCGGTGAAACCGATCGAAGCGACGCTCTCCCAATACTACTTGCGCCTCCATGTGGAGAATCGGCCAGGGGTGCTCGCGCAAATAGCCCAAATCATGGGCGGCCACGACATCGGTATCACCTCCGTCCATCAACCCGAGTCTATGGCGGCCATGGCTGACTTGGTGTTGACGTTAGATCGTGCCCCTTATGGCTCAGTAAAACAAGCGATCGCTCAGATCCAAGGCTTGTCCTGCACGAGTGAGGACACCACCTTGCTTCGCGTCGAGTCCTTCGAAGATCCTGCTTAACTGCTTCCTATGAATCACGACCAAGGCGTCATCTCCCGCTACCGAGACTATCTTCCGGTGAGTGAAGCTACTCCTGTAGTCTCGTTGAATGAGGGCTCCACTCCCCTTGTCCACGCACCACGCCTCTCGGCGAAGCTTGGCCAGGACTGTCAAGTCTACGTGAAGTACGAGGGCCTCAATCCTACCGGCTCATTCAAGGATCGCGGTATGACCATGGCCATCTCCAAGGCCGCCGAGGCTGGGGTGAAAGCAGTCATTTGTGCTTCCACTGGCAACACCTCCGCATCCGCCGCCGCCTATGCCGCCCGCGCTGGTATGGATTGCGTCGTTATCCTTCCCGCAGGCAAGATCGCCAAAGGCAAGCTTGCCCAGGCACTTGTCTACGGAGCCAAGGTTGTCGAAATCGATGGAAACTTTGACGATGCGCTCGAGCTGGTTCGCGAGATCGGTGCCTTAGATAACTTTGAAGTCGTCAACTCCATCAATCCGTTTCGCATCGAAGGGCAAAAGTCCGCTTCCTGTGAAATCATTGAGACTTTAGGGAATGCTCCCGATCTTCATGTCTTGCCCGTAGGCAATGCTGGCAACATCACCGCGTATTGGAAAGGCTACACGGAGTTTCACGCCGCAGGCAAATGTCAAAGCCTCCCGAAGATGGTGGGCTTCCAAGCCGCAGGTTCAGCGCCGCTCTATCATGGAGCCCCAGTGACCAATCCTGAAACCATCGCCACTGCGATTCGCATTGGCAACCCCGCTAGCTGGGATGGGGCCATGACTGCCATCAACGATTCCGGCGGGCATCTTGACATTGTCACCGACGAAGAGATTCTCGAAGCCCAACGCTGGCTAGCCTCAAACGAAGGCCTATTTGTCGAGCCCGCCAGTGCCGCCTCCATTGCCGGGCTGTTTAAGTGCCTCGACAAGGATCGCCGTTGTGAGAAATGTCCTTTCGCCGTCGTCAAGCCGGGCAGCACTGTCGTCTGCACGGTCACGGGCCACGGCCTAAAAGATAGCGAGATCATTCTGAAGGCCGAGTTTCCC
Organism: Verrucomicrobiaceae bacterium; assembly: GCA_009936795.1. GTDB lineage: Bacteria > Verrucomicrobiota > Verrucomicrobiia > Verrucomicrobiales > DEV007 > JAACDM01. Next base: position 9,438 of record JAACDM010000105.1, read on the forward strand.
ATGTTCAAAGCGAAGACCGATAAGGATGATGTCCTTCGCCAATTAGGCCTGTAATCCATGTCGCTTATTGTTCAGAAATACGGCGGCACATCCGTCGGCAGCACCGAGCGCATCAAGAATGTCGCGCGCCGGGTCATAGCCACTCAAGCCGAAGGACACAGCGTCATCGCCGTGGTCTCCGCTATGGCAGGGGTCACTGACAATCTGCTCAAGCTCGCTAGCGAAGTCTCTTCCAACCCAACCAAGCGAGAAATGGACGTCCTGCTCGCCACGGGTGAGCAGACAACTATTGCCCTACTTGCCATGGCAATCGATGAACTCGGAGGCAACGCCGTTTCACTCACCGGAGCACAAGCCGGGATCGCTACGGACGGTGATCACACAAAGGCCCGAATCAAGAACATCTCCCCGAAAGAAGTACATCGTCTTCTCGACGACGGCAACATCGTCATCATCGCCGGTTTCCAAGGCCAAGCCCCTGATGGACGCATCTCGACGCTCGGTCGCGGAGGCTCAGACCTTTCTGCCATCGCCATGGCGTCAGCGGTTGGAGCTGATCGCTGCCAGATCCTGACAGATGTCGATGGCGTCTACACCTGCGACCCTCGTGTCGTGCCCAATGCTCGTAAGATCGATGAGATCAGTTACGATGAAATGTTGGAAATGGCCAGCTCTGGCTCGAAGGTGATGCAGTCACGCTCGGTCGAGTTTGCCAAGAAATTCGGCGTCCTTTTTGAAGTCTGCTCAAGTTTAAATACAAATCCTGGAACCGTTGTCATGGAAGAGAAACCCCACATGGAAGCCGTCGTTATTCGCGGCGTCAGCCTCGAAAGGAATCAAGCCAAGGTGAGGGTAGGTAATGTGCCTGACCAGCCGGGCTTCGCCTCCCGCATCTTTCGCGCCATCGCGGACGCTGGTATCATCATCGACATGATCGTCCAGAACACCTCTGAAGATGGAGTGACGGACATTTCCTTCACACTCAACTCGAACGAACTCGCCCAAGCCAAGGAAGTGTTGGAACAAGCCGTCGGTGATTTCGCAGAAGGCACCCGCGTCACTTTAGAAGAAGGCGTGGCCAGGGTCAGTGCCGTCGGTATTGGCATGCGCTCGCACTCAGGTGTCGCCGCAGACATGTGCACTTCCCTTGCTGATTCCAACATTAACATCAAGATGATCTCTACCTCAGAGATCAAGACCGCCGTCATCGTCGATGAAGCGGACGTCGAGGAAGCGGCACGCGTCGTTCACGACGGCTTTGGCCTTGGTGACAAGCCGATCCTCGCAGAAAGTTAGAGTAGAACGGGGACTTCCAAACCGTTTCCCCAGCAAGACGTCGAGCCTATCACATTCGGCATCAAAGAGTATTTCTGTCGACAGCAGGCGAAGTTGCCAGAATTGACCAACCCGAACAAAGCACGCTAACCAGCCGGCGAGAAGCCCCGCTTGCGGAACGTCTCTTCCATCCTGTCATCAGGTTGCAGTCCAAGCTTCTTCGCTTCTTCATAGTGCTTGAAGGAACGTGCCAGGTCAGGGGATGCCTGCCGCCCAAGGGCGAGGCAAAGATTGTAGTGCCATCGCGGTTCGCGCGGCGCAAGCTCCACGGCCGACTGCAACGCCACCACCGCCTTTTCCAAGTCGCCTCGGAAATAGTAGATCAGACCAAGGAAACCTGTAGCGTCGCTTGCACCCGGGTTGAGTTCATGGGCTTTCCTGACCGCCATAATGGCATCGTCCACCGCATCCATGTAGTAGCAGCACACACCCAACATGTAGTGCACCCGGTCATTCGTAGGCTCTAGCAAGGCTCCGCGCTCAAAGAGACGTTGCGCCTCTTTCACATCATTCAGCTTTAATTTCGTCACCCCAAGATTGTAGATCGTTTCCATATGCCTGGGTGCAAAGTCGAGGATCTCCGCGTAATGCAGCTGCGCCTCTTCGAATCGCTCTTTCTCGAAGTTGAAAGCAGCCGCTTCCGCATAGCGAGAAATCTTGCGATCGACTGCCTCATTACCAACTTCTGAAGAAAGGCGAGCCAACTGGGCCACCGCCATGGTCGCTGCCCCTGCTCGTTGCACCACCGCCTTCTGCTCATCTGTAAGTGGGGCCTCTGCCGTGATGGAATCGATCTGGGCAATGAGCTCATCCGACCCCTCCTCAAGAGCCTCCAACTCAGCGATCACGATCTCGCGCTTCTCTTGGCGAAATTTCTGCTGCTTGAGTTGTCGATCAATGATTTCACGGAGAACTTCATTCTCTTGGCGGACGGCTTCATCTTGAACCGAAGGAGGATTGAACGTGCTCTGCTGGGCATTCCCGTCGAGCAGCGCCTGCATGTCCACCAAACGCTGCTGGGCCTCAGCATTCTCATTCTTTAGCAGAACCAGCTCCATCTTAAGCTGACTCACCTCCTCTTTCAGACTGGCGATCTCTACTTCATTCTCAAGCTTGTCCAACTCTAACTCATCCACACGGCGCTGAGCCACGTTGAGCATCTCGCGAAGTTTCGAATTCTCGGTCGCAAGCGCCAACGTCGAATCCCCCGTCTGAAGCCCCTTGATGATCGCCGTCATGTCATCGCGCTGGCGCGTCACCTCCTCCAGTTGAAGGCTCATCTGCTGCCGCTCATTCTCAATTCTTTCGAACTCTGCTAGAAACTCCCTGTTCTGCTTGTTCACTTCCGTGAGCCCGGCTGTCGCCGTCTCCAATTGCGTTGTAAGATCCTCCACTTGATTCTTCAGAGCCACGACACCCACCCCATCCAATCGTTTCAATTCCACCTGGGCGTTTGCCAGTTGTGTCTCTAACTGCGCCACACGCTCTCGCTCTTTCCCCAAAGCACGATTGGATGCCATCGTATGAGACTGCTGCTCCTGGCTCTGGGTGATAAGCTTGTTGCGAGACTCTCGCAAAGTGTCTACCTCACGCTGAAGTTGTTGATACTTCTGTCTGGGCGTGGCCGCTCGTGGGAGTGGTGCGATGACACCAGGGCGACTCCATGGTTTCACCGCAATCCCGGGACCACCCGGACCGCGCTGCGGAAGCCCCATGTCATCTACATTCTTTTGGTCTAGAGCCAGGTCCTGGTAGCGCGCGTAGTCCCTCCGAACTTTCTTTCGCCGATTGTCTAACATCTCGGTCTGCCAAGTCGGCCACTTCAAGGCAATCGAATCATACATCTCACTTGCCTCACGGGATTTGGCCGCCGCCAACTCATAGTTCAGCGCATCCTCATGACGCCGCGCCTCCTGGAGCAGCATGTGGCCCTGAAGGAAGATATCACCCGGCTTCACCTCTCGCTGGGCATGCGCACCCGTAAGTGTGGCTGTCACTAGACAAAGCACCAGGAATCTGAAAACCGAGGGAAAAGGCATGGAAAGCATGGAAAGATAGAAACGTAAGAAATTTTAGCGATAAGGCAAGCCCACGCCGACTTTGACCCGAATTTAGTTGCATTCTAAACGCTGCCAGTCACGGTTTTAACCGAATCGTGAGTGCTACTCTGAACAGGCAAGTGCTTGTGCTCAACCGGTTGTGGCAACCGGTCAATATGTGCTCGGCTCGACGCGCCATTACTTTGGTCTTTCTCGGCCACGCCCACGTCGTCGGCACGGACGAAGACGATCAGTATTTCACCCACGACGTGGGGTCCTGGATGGATCGCTCCACCCTATCAGCGCCTGAGAAATCCGTAGTGCGATCGATCTCCCACCAGTTCCTCGTGCCCGAGATCATCGTCCTCTCACTCTTCGATCGGCTTCCCAAGAAGCAGGTCAAGTTCACCCGGGAAAACATTTACCGCCGCGATGCCTACCGCTGCCAGTACTGCGAGGATCGTTTCGAACCGAAGGAACTCAATCTCGATCACGTCATCCCCCGCGACAAAAGCGGTCGCACTAGTTGGGACAATGTCGTCACCTCCTGCATCCCCTGCAACACGCGCAAGGCGAACAAGCTCCCCGAGCAAGCCCGCATGTTCCCTCGCAGACCACCCAAGGCGCCAAGCTGGCGGCCCCTATTCAGCACCACTTCTCGCCCCCTCCCCTGCGACAGCTGGAGCCACTTCATCGACTTGAACGAAGGCGACGTCGCTCTGACAGAGTAGCCCTCAGAGGCCTGCCATCGCCGTTCGCGCA
>JAACDM010000670.1 GCA_009936795.1 Verrucomicrobiaceae bacterium
CCACACCACGGTAGTAGCCGGTGGACGCTCCGTTGCGACCGGGATTCGAATCCTCGAAGTTCCCAGTCACATCGTTGGCAATGACCTGCCAGGCTTCCAGGTCCGTCGAATACTCGACATCGAATGTGGTGCCGTCAGGGAAATCGAAACTGATCGCACCGGCTCCGGCTTTCACCACGTTGCTGATCGCCCCTGAAGATTGAGGATCACCTCCGCCACCTGCAGCAATCCTAACAATCTCACCGAAAGGAAGGGCCGCAGCGTAAATTCTCACGTCGTCCAAATCACCTTCGAAGTCCCGATTCTCATCGCCCCGAGTGGCTCCGATAACGACTTCGCTCTCTACTGCGAGACCACCCATCGCATCGCTAGCCACTTCGATCCCGTCTACGAAAATCGACTGCTGCCCGGCTCTGTAGACCCAAGCAACATGGTGCCACTCGCCAATCACCACGGTTCCACCGGAAATATCATTCCCCCAGTGACCTTGATAATAAGCGGCTCCGCGCATGCCATTGTGCAAGACATTGGCGCCGTCCCATTGGCCGAAGATCATGTTGTCCCCTGACGTCGATCCCGCGCGCACCCAGGCCATCATGGTGTAATCCACATCTCCAGAGACAGGAATGGCACTAGCATCCAAGCCGGTCGTGATATGTTGTGCTTCGGAACTCGTCGCGCCATCGGCGGTGAAATTGAGATAACCACTTCCGTTGGGCGATCCACTGACTGCCCACGCTTCCGCGTGGGCATTGATTAACTCTCCATCAGGACCAGATCCGGCGTTTCCTATCGTTGTTCCATCGCCTTCGTTGAAGTCGTAATGCACGATCAAGGTGTTCCCGGCATCAAACAGCAAAGGATTGGCATCTTCACTGTCATTCACGCCATCGCTATCCGAATCGACGTTGCGAGGATCTGTGCCGGCAGCCACTTCCGCTGGATCGTCGAGACCATCGCCATCGGTGTCCGCCTTCGATGGATCTGAGCCATGCGTGTTGACTTCCTCGCCGTCGGCCAAGCCGTCGCCATCAGAATCTCCTTCGTTTGGGTTGGTTCCCGCACTCTGTTCTGCCAAGTTGGTCAATCCATCATCATCAGGATCCCCATCCGCTGTGGCGTCGAGGTTTCCAAACTGGTCGTTCTCCCAAGCATCCAAGAGGCCATCACCATCAGAGTCTCCCTCGCCACCTAACAATCTGATAGTTCCGTCTCCCGTGATGACATCGGACAATCCAAAGGCCGCGAGCAAATCATCGGCGGTGTGTGGCCCCTCTCCCAGGACATCTTCACGCGTGCTAAAGGAAACACTGCCATCAGGCCCTACGCCAACAATGTCTTTCAGGGTGATTTCACCCCCGAAGTCTAATCGGAATTCATCTCCTTGGATCTTTAATTCAGCCGTAGGACTGACATAGTCATAGCCGAAAGCAATACCACCGCCTGCGGTGAGAAGTGAACCCGTACCCAAGGACCCCGCAGTGATTCCAGCGACGTCCGTGCCAATGATATCAAGGGGTCCGGTAAAGGTCGTGCCAGCACCAGTCAATTCGACAGATCCCTGGAAATCGATTTCGTTGCCACCCTGGATCGTCAGATTCCCAGCACCCGTGAGCCGAGATTTCAGGGCGAGATCATTGGCTCCCACTTAGATACGCACATCCCCTTGGATGTCCAAGGTTCCACCAAGACCGAGATTCGCCTTCGCACTTATGCTAGCATTGTTCGCGATGAGATTCGCCGAAGCATCGCCTACATGCACAAGATCCAGACTAATACCGGGACCAATCAGGGTCATGGAGTCTCCAGCAAATTCACCTGCTGCGCTGAGCAACTTGGACGAGACCGTACCCACAGCAACGTAACGCTTGCCAGCGCTGGGTGCTTGTCCATCCGACCACGTTGCTGGATCATTCCACGCGCCTCTTGCCACCGCGATGATGGCATCCGGCTTACTCGCCCCGTCTAAAGGATCATTTCCCAAGGCGACCTCCACGTTGTCATCAAAGGTATCATCATCGGTGTCAGCCTTGTTAGGATCCGTCTGGAGATTGGTCACCTCGTTGCCATCCGATAGACTATCCCCATCGGAATCCGGATTTGCGGGATCTGTCTTCGAATCACTGACCTCTGAGCCGTCCTCCAACCCGTCACCATCACTGTCTCTGACGGTGGGATCCGAGAGGAAGGCCAACTCTTGGCCATCGGCCAGACCATCACTATCGGTATCACCACTACCATCTTTGGCTAGGTTTCCAAAAAAGAAGTTCTCTTTGAAGTCGTCCATCCCATCTCCGTCCGTGTCTCCCGTGACCACATCGTGGATGTTGAAGCCCGCCAAGACTTCAAAGTTATCGCCAGCCACTTCCTCTTCGGCCACGAGTTCTAGATCTGGAGCGCGGCTCATATAAAGGCTGACGCCTGCGGCACCCGTACTCGCCCAGTGTAGCAATCGCAGGGTGTGCGTTCCCGCTTCAAGGTCGACTTCCATCACCGTGTTCCCGCGAAAGGTATGGTTATCCTCACCAACCACGGCGCCGTCAATCTCCAGTAAGAATCCACGGGCAACACTCACCACGAATTGAATGTTTCCACCCTCTCGGAGAAAGAATTCCCCGGTCGACTCCGTGCCAAAGTGATCGCGATCCCCAAGACCACCACCAATCCGCTCGCCAGCAAGAATGTTCGCATCCGGCAACTGGTCCGGCTCTGCCCACAAAGGATAAGGAATGGCAAGATCCTTCTCAAACGCCGGCCCGGAGTTATCGCTGAAGTGCACGATGGGATGCCGCACCGTGACATCGCCCTTGAGGTTGAGTTCACCGTTCAAGGCCGCCTCCACGCTCTCGGCATCGGCGATGGTATCCCCGTCTGCCCAGACATGCCGGGTCGTGAGGAAGCCGCCGGCAAAGATGTTCGTCGGTAAGATCTCAAAGGAACCCTCAAACTGAACGGGCGCTCCGGCGTTGTCACTGCCTTTGATGACGTAGTTGTGCGTTGATTCAGGCTCAAATGTTGGCGCATGCACAATCCTAATCACCTGATCATCCACCCGCGTGACGGCTGCGGCCACAGGCTGGCCGTCGATCTCAAGTACTAGAGAAGCCTCGTCGATGCCACTGGAGCCCAACATATTCAATGTGAGTGAACTCGGCCGGGCGACCAGCGTGATCTCAACCCCTATCGTTACTTCGATGTTATCAATGGCCCACCACCAATCGTTTCCAGCGTCAAACATGCCGAATGTTAGGACCATCGACTGGGCGCCTTCAGGATTGTTTAACGGCACGATCACTTCCTCATCAATCGCCTCGTCCTTGTGGTTAGGCGAACTCGAGTCTGACAACCATTCGAACAACTCAATCGGCTCACCACCATCGAACGAAATACGCAGGTTGCCGGATTGATGATAGTTGTCGTCGAACTCTGGGCGCCAACTCGAATCAAAGCTCAAGATAGCAGAACCCGCTTCGATCCCGCTAATATCGATCGGCGGCGTACTCATGAACGTATTGTAGCCCCCTTGCTCCTGCGCGCCCGGCCCACCGATGTTATCCCATTCATCGGGATCAGCGATCGCCACGATGCCCTGCCCACGAGCAAACTCCGCCCGACGCTGATCGCCCGCTGCATTGACCCACCAATCCTTGTCGGCAAAAGACCACCCCTTCCACTCCGTGACCCCCACGCCTTCTTCCTCAAAACCAAAGAGTTGGCTGTTATCGATCTCCCAATTGGCGGGCGGCTCATTTGTCCACACCATCTCCCCCTCCAACGCCTCGTCGACATTCGGTCCGAGCGTCAACCCTTCAAAATCCTCTGAAAATAAGGCACCTTGGCCAAAGCCATTCATACGCGTAAAGAGAATCAAACACACGGTGATCCGAAAAATGGTCATGGTGAATATAGGGTAAAAAGTTAGGATAGAAGCACCGCCGAGCCAGCAGTCGCTCCCGCACACCAAACGTAGAGAATCAGCAGAGGTCAGGCAAGACCTTACACCCGGCGCTTTAAAGTGGAGGAAGCAGGCGACGACAAGATCGGTTAGGTGCATCTGCAAGCCATGGGGTCAAGCGATCTGGAGCAATGGCACCGCGAGTTTTATCCCGTCTTTAATCGCCAAGGCCTCATCATCGATGTGCGCCACAACAACGGCGGCAATATCGAGAGCTTCATTCTGGAGAAACTGATGCGAAAAGCCTGGATGTATTGGAAATCCCGCGACCAC
>JAACDM010000106.1 GCA_009936795.1 Verrucomicrobiaceae bacterium
CCGAAAGGGACGTGAAAAACCGAAAGGGACGTGAAAAACCGAAAGGGACGTGAAAAACCGAAAGGGACGTGAAAAACCGAAAGGGACTACCCCCCCCTCCTATCCCTAGCAGTTCGGCGAATCTGACCCCATGGACGAAAAGCAATTTCCTAGCAGTAATACAGTGCCGATTAGAAATAGGATTCTTCTGAGTTTCATCGTGCTTCCGGGATGGATTTTTGGGTGAGGCTTTGCCCCCCCTCATTCCCGTCCAACGACTGATTCAGGAACCTTCGGACAAAAACAAATATCTGGCAGCCAGCAAGATCAAAAGCCAGAGGTAATCCTCTGGCATGGGCTTTTTGTATGGTGGAGACAGGCCTTTTCATATCGCTTCATCGGATAGCCGTACCCCAGTTCAAACAAGGCGGGACGGTGGAGCCGGCAAAGAAGGGTCACGCTTGATTTTTTCCCTTCAGTATAGGCGCCCCAACGATCAGATTGCTCCCTCCTTCCGAATCCCGGAACGATCGATAACACCATCCCATGATCAGCGCACCAATCAAGAAATCCATGTTGCTCAGCATTCTGCTTTGCGGCCCATTGATCACTTTGGCGGCGGATGATGAGGCTGGCAACCTGCTGCCAAACCCGTCTTTCGAGCGCGTTGATGGCGAGGGAGTTCATGGCTGGGGATCGCACGCATGGAAAGGAGCAGAGGAAATCCGCTGGGATGTGGAGTCGCCCGGACGCACCGGGGAGCGGTGTCTTTCGATCGTATCCGTGAAGGGAGCTGATGCCGCGTGGACGACCAAGGTTGCCGTGGAACCGGGGAGAACCTACCAGCTCTCGGGCTGGATTAGGACGAACCAGATCAAGGGTGCGGTTGGTGCCCTGTTGAATATCCAGAACCTGCAGGCGGTGACAACGAAGGCGGTGACAGGAACCGCGAAATGGACGCGGGTCAGCACGGTGTTCAGGAATGACAAACTACACGAGTTGGAGATCAACTGCCTCTTCGGCGGTTGGGGGAGTTCGACCGGGCAGGCTTGGTATGATGACGTCGTGCTCAAGGAGATCGGCGAGGCCAAGCTCGTGGACAAGGACCCGCAGCGGAAGATCATGAAGGGACTGAACGGTCTGGTGGCCGCACCCTTGATGGGGAGCGGCGATCTTCCCAAGCGACTGATGGGCGTCGGTGTTGCTTCGGACGGGACCGTCTACGTCACGGAAACCGTGCGACAGATGAGAGAGGAGATCAGCCTTTTGCAATCGACGTTCCTGCAACCGCTCGACATGGGAATCACCACTGTCGCGGAGAAGCACGAATGGATCGAGCAGAATTACTCCCCACAGATCGCCAAGGTCCAGGGGATGCCCGATGTGAATGGCGATCAGAAGATCGACGCCACCGACCTGGCCATCTGCAGCGAAAAGATCTTCACCCTGCAAGACGCGGACGCGGACGGCATCTATGACGGGGCCACGGTATTTGCCAAGGGCTTCAATGATATCGTCACCGGCGTGGCGCACAGCGTGACACCGATCGGTAAGGACGTTTATGCCACCATCATCCCCGACCTCTGGAAGCTCAGCGACAGCGACGGCGATGGTTGCGCCGATCAACGGACCAGCCTCGCCCACGGCTTCGCCCCGCACTTCGGCTATGGCAACCACGACCTTCACAGCATCGTGCAGGGCTACGACGGCAAGATTTACTGGAGCATGGGCGATCGCGGTCTCAACGTCATGCGACCAGACGGCAGGCGCGTGGCTGACCCACATACGGGAGCCATCCTACGCTGCAATCCGGATGGCAGCGATTTCGAAGTCTTCGCCAACGGACTGCGCAATTGCCAGTATTTCGACTTCGATGCTTACGGCAACATCTTCGCCATCGACCATGACGCGGACTTTCAGGGCGAACAGGAACGGCTGGTTTATCTTCCCGAAGGATCAGATTCGGGATCGCGGAACTACTACCAATACCGCCACAGTAACCGGGTGCTGGGGGGCAAGGGAAAGGATCTCTATAGCCCGTGGTTGTCTGAGCGCATGTGGGAACCTCTACACGATGCGCAACCGTCCCATTTCCTGCCGCCCATCGAAAACAGCTGGAACGCGCCAGCCGCGTTTTCGTTTCAGCCCGGCACGGCCTTAGGTGGAAAATACCGCAATCATTTTCTGTTAGGCGGCAAAGGTGTGATCCGGGCCTTCGAGATGGTACCGGACGGTGCCAGTTTCAGGCGTCGCGGAGAAGACGCCATCGTGCAGGGGCTCTCGTCCCAGGTGTTGGCATCAGCATTCGGCCCCGACGGGCGCCTGTACCTTGTCCTGTGGGAACCGGGGAAGATGAGCCCGCTATGGGCCCTGCAAACCGGCGACAAGAAGGAACCGGCCATGGCAGCGGTGGAAACCCAATTGCGTAAGGGTTTCAAAGCGCAGCCAACAGCCGATCTGCTGCTGTCTCTCGGCCATGCCGACAAGCGGATTCGGCAAGGGGCGCAGTTCGAACTGGTCGCCCGTGGCGCACTTGAGGAATTGCGCTCACTGGCGATGGACCCGAACGCGTCGCAATTTCCACGTCTCCACAGCCTGTGGGCGCTAGGTCAGCTGGCAGACAGGAACCGGGACCTTCTCCTGAAACTCAGCACGGATCCTGACCCGGAGTTGCGAGCGCAAGTGGCGCGTTGGGCCGGCGACCTCAGCTTCGATCCGGACGGAGTGCTGCTCAACTTGCTTCAGGACCCTTCCCCACGAGTGCAGGCTCTTGCGGCCATCGCTACTGGTAAACTGAAGAACAAGCAGGCACTTGCCCCGCTCACGGAGTTGCTCGTGGCCGCAGACAACAAGGCTCCAGTTTTACGCCATGCCGGGATTTACGGGCTGGTGGGAGCCGCCAAGGATCAGGACCTGCAGGCATTCGCAAGCCATTCATCCGAGGCGATGCGCCTCGCCGCGGTGGTCGCGCTGCGGCAACGGCAGTCCATCGCCGAGCTTCTGCCATTTCTCAATGACCCCTCACCCCAGGTCGCAACCGAGGCCGTGCGAGCAATCTACGACGAAGCAACTCCGATGACATTTTCCGAGCACCCCGAAGCACTCAAGGCGCTCGCTGCCATGCTTCGACCCGAACACGATGCGGCGCTCAACGTGAGAGCGCTCGCCTCGAATCGTCGCTTGGGAACAGTCGCGGCATTGAAGCGCATCGCCGCATTCCTCGACGCGCCACGGCTCGGTCGTGTCGAACGCCTCGAGGCGCTGAACACACTTTTGTCCTGGTCAAAAGAAATGGTCTTGGATCCCGTCGACGGTCGCCACTTCCCGGTGCCAGCCTTCGGTCACGAGGCCCTTAAGGTAGCCTTTGGAGAAGGGCTATGGAGGCTGTCCAAAGACAAGAACGAAGCAATTTCAAAAAAGGCAATTGAGATCCTCTCCAGTCTGAAGCCATCCGATGCGCGCTGGCAACAGGTCGTCAAAATCGTCATGGATCCCGGCAAGGCCGAGGCCGTACGCGCGGAGTGGCTATGCTGGCTGCGCCTTCAGGATTCAGGGAAATTTAAACCGGTCGGAATTGCGGCATTGAAGGCAAAGTCGGCATCGCTACGCCGCACTGCAGCAGAGCAGTTGCTCGAGGCGGAAGGCGCCGGAAAGGAAATCGAACACTACCTGATTTCGACTCTTGAAAACTCACAAGACACCCGGGAAATGCAATACGCGCTATCACGGGTGTCTTCCCTTCCAAACCCGCAATCCGTCATTCGTCCATTTGTCGATGACTTGATCGCCGGCAAGCTCGCGACAGAACTGCAGCTCGATGTGTTCGAGGCTGCTTCAGCCCTGGCCGAGACGCACACAGGCCTAAAAAAAGCCTTGAATGGATTCCATAACCAGATCACGACCGGCGGACCACTGGCAGAATTTGATCTCGTCCTCTCAGGAGGAGACCCTGAGATCGGCGAAGCCCTGTTCTTGGGCCATCCCATGGCATCTTGCTCAAAATGCCACGCCCTGAAGGACGCCGATAAACAGGTTGGCCCCAGCTTGCAAGGAATCGCCTCGCGCTACCCCCGGTCGTATCTCCTACAGTCCATCGTCGATCCACAGGCAGCGGTCGTAGCAGGGTATGGTGTCGTCACCTTGGTTCTCAAAAACGGAAACTCAGTGGTCGGTACACTGATGAATGAAACCGCCGGTGCCATCGAAGTGAAGTTGCCAGACGGGCGTCGGGAGAGCTACGCGCATCCTGCCATCGCGTCGAAGAGCACACCCTTGAGCACGATGCCCGACCTCAAAGCGATCCTCAGCAAACGTGAGATAAGAGACCTCGTCGCCTACCTCGTAACCCTGCGCTGATTGCCAGGAACCGCCCTTAATCGTTCAAATCGATCTTCAGTTCGCGCCCGCCTTTGCGGATCGTGACGATTCCGCAGCAGAACTACCTCCAATCCCTAGCAATGCGGCGAATCTGACCCCATAGACGAAAAGCAATTTCCTAGCAGTATGGCTAAGAGAGCTGATTTCACAGCCCGAAGGTGGCGCGGATCTACCGTCAGGGTCAAGTCAACAGGCCTCGGTTTGGCCATCCAATCGGGGACTCCAGGTCCGGCCTTTACGTTTGACTCGGAGCCCTTCATCTTTCATGGCCATGGGCGCTCCTTCCAAGATTGGTCTCTTGCTGTTGGCATGGTCTCTTCAAGGCTGGAGTCAGATGTTGGATGCTGACGGATACACTTTAGAAGAGAGGGGCTTTCGAGTGCACCGACTACAATCAGAATATCAGTCCGCTGAGACAACGGTTCGAGTCTTGCTCCCTGACGACCTTAAGGAAAACAAACTCTATCGTGTTCTCTACGTCCTGCCTGTTGTCGCTGCAGCGGATGAGAAGAAACATGGTGATGGCATGCTTGAGATCAAGAAGCGTGATCTTCACAACGAGCATGGGTTGATTTGTGTTTCTCCAGAATTCACAGCGATGCCATGGTATGCCGATCATGACAGCGAGGTCACAAGGCAGGACGAAAGTCATTTGCTGAAGGTGGTCTTGCCATTCGTCGAGAAAAATTACCCGGTGCTTGAAGGATGGAACGGTCGATTGTTAGTTGGGTTCAGCAAATCTGGCTGGGGAGCATTCACCTTGTTGCTTCGGCATCCGAAACTATTTCATCGCGCCGCTGGGTGGGACCCTGGCATTCGTATCGATACCGGACCGATCGAGGAAGATGACCGCAATGAGAAAGTAGAGCGCATCTTTGGAAGTGCGAAGAACTTTGAGGATTACCGCCTTTCGACATTGCTTCGAAGGCGAGGCGCCGACCTCGGCGAGGAAGCTAGGATGTTTTACTATAATACCAAAGGGAACCGCGCGCTTGGTGGCACTAAGCTTCACCAACTGATGGTTAAGTTGGAGTTTCCACACCACTATGTTTTCGAATCCAAACGGCCTCATCGCTGGGACAGTGGATGGATTCCAAAGGCGGTAGAGTGCCTTGTGCGCGAGCCGTAGTGGCCTATTTCCTTGAGAACAGAGTTCTGCTAAAGAGGGCATCTCTTGGCATGAAAGAGTTCTGCCGGTGCGGCCAATCGACTGGAATCAGACTCCTTGGCACCGACGCGGCTCGGCGATAGAGATTTGACTACCCACCGGCTTGATCAGGTTGTAGCACTGTCTTTAAGAATTCATGCTAACCGAACAAGAGATCCGTGAACTGGTGGCGACTCATGGAGCCGCTGTGAATGAAGGCCGACCGATCAAGCAACTGATCGACGATGGCGAGTTGCCGCGCCTTGATAGCTGTACCGTGCTCCAGGGCAAGGTCTCCGATTCCGTCTTTAGCGATGCCCTCAAGACAGCCTCCGGAAGGCCCATCCGCTTGATGTTTCGCAACAACCGCATCTCCACCCACGACGTCAACCGAGGATCCATTCCGTTCAAGGATCAAGTCTTGGCAGTCAATCACGACCACATGCTCCAACTGGTAAAGCCAGTTCTGGGAACGTCGCAGTTCGATGTGCCAGGTCTCGCCTCGTCCTCGACTGTCATTCCCGCCGAAAATGTTACGATCTTGATGGTCGAGAATGTCCTGCGCCTCTACATGGCGGAGAGTTCAACCTCCACCTCGCTCTATCAACATTGATTAGCCGCGAAAGAGGCAGAACAGCACACAATGCATTTCGCTGGCCACGAGTTGGACGTCGCTTCGCTCGCGCCTAACAAACCGCTCCCCTATCTAATGGACACCCCGAGCACGAAGGAGAAGGTCGACCGTACCGTTGACGCAGCATTTCTCATCAAGAACGGCGTCTGCACCGAAGGGCAATATGCCCAGCTCCGGAATTCATCGTTGATGGCCTTTGGCATGATTTCCCAATACCTCGCTCAGCGCGGGATGGTGCTCGTGGACCCCAAGACCGAACACGGGATCAATGTGGACGGCCAGATCGTCCCAGCCGACGAACTCTACACCATGGATTCGTCCCGATTCTGGAAGTTGGACGATGACGGCCAATTGCTTACTCGTAATGGCAAGCCGGTGTCCTTCTCCAAAGAATTCGCACGCGGTATGGTGAAAGAGCAAGAGCAACAGTTCTCCAAGGAACAGGCGAATGAGATCGCGGTAAGATACATCAACGGACTACAGCATCTCACTGGTGAATCCTTCACTCCCGACTTGCGGCCGCGGGATCAACGAATCGTTGAATCTGTCGATCTCATCTTGGACACGCTCTTGCGCGAGCGCAAAGAACACCATGGCGAAATGAGTTAAACGAAAGCACTTCATGGCGTGGCCCCATTTCGAGTGGTCGTGTTGCTAATCTCATCGTGCCGCAGCAGAGTTTGAGTCGAAAGTAGGGATTCCTCGGCCAATAATCGGTTCAGGCCTGGAGCCATCGCTTTCGCCCAGGCTTCGGCACTCGGGTGTAGGAGGTCCCACATGCACTTGGTATTGATCGTCCCGTCAGGGTTTAGGAAGATGTTATTCACACCAAACCAGAGCACCTGTTTATGCTTGGTGAGTTCCCCCGCACGGCGACAGACCTCGACACATGACGCCGAGGAAAGATGCGCAACACCAAGATCTTGGTCGTCGGATACCGTTCTTTGATGTAGTCCACCATCGCCTTGTTGCTCGCATAGACCGCTTCGGCGCTGTGCACATTTTCGAAATGGCGCTCCTCCGTATTGTTCACCCCAATGAGAAGTATGGCGTGGCGACCTTTGGAGAACGGGCGAAGTCAGGCTCGCCATTCTGCAGGCTCCACAGGACTTGCTCCTTACGAAAGCCGCTCTAACCCAAGTTATTCGCGTTGTGGGGCGCGTAGTACACTTACCACATCGCTGTTAGAGTCGCGTACTTATCGCCAAAGTCATCGAGCGCGTGTGTGATTGGATCTCCGATGAATGCCAAATCATAATCACCCGTGTTGACCGCAGCCACTTTCTTTGTGTGCTGCTCAGTCGGCGAAGGCATTGGGAAATCGGCCGCGCTAAGTTTGGGCTAAGTATCAGCCCACCGAGCGGAGACATCGACCGTAAGCCAGGATGTTAGAATAAGGGAAAGGATCCGGGAGTTGCTCGTCGCCATGGTGCTGAACGTAACCACTAGGAAATCTTGGCACGTACTAAGTGGACTGCATTTCGCTACGTGACAGATAGGGTGCACGCTCGTTTTTTTTTAAGATCGCGAAGACCGCGGCCCGGGCTTACGGATAGAGTTCATGGGACGACGCAATAACAGCCTCAACGAAGAAGAACTCTTACTCCAGGCGCTCAATGGCCCAAAGAAGCCAAACACCCCTCAGAAGCCCGTTGAATCAGTCTCGGAGGAATTCGACGCCTCCCTTCACCGGAGCACCTCAAAACGGGGCATGAAGAACACCAACCGCGGACGCGTCGACATCCTCCGTCAGACCGCACATCGCGGTGGCAAAGGAGTGACGGTGATAAAGAATTTCATCGGCATCGGCCTACCGGAAAAGCAGGAACTGGCCAAGAGAATGCAGAGAGCCTGCGGTGTTGGGGGAACCGTGAAAGGCGGCTGCATCGAGATCCAAGGCGACAAGCGCGATGAGGTGAAGCGCATCCTTATTGAGGCCGGTTTTAATCCGGTGTTCGCTGGAGGGTGATGGACATCATGTCCGTCTTCGCGCATCCCTCGTGGCGATTGATTTTGGAGATCGTGAATCAGAAGACGCAACGGTGTCTCGGCGCTTTCTAGCAGCCCGAACATCTTCAACATCAAAAGCGCACTCTGCTAGGAAATATTGTTCATCAAGACGGTCATGGCCATTCCAGGAGCGGACGCATGGTCCATGTTCAACCCCACCACCCCGAGGAAGGCCAAAAGCCTCCGTCACCGCGCTCTCGGGGTAAGCCTAGCTTGACCGTCACGACGCCCCCACCATGATGGGGCCTGACTCATCCATGAACGCAATCGAATTCCGCAACAAACTCCGCCAAGGCGACCGACTCATTGGCACCCTGCTCGTAGCTCAAACGCCTTCTTGGCCTAAGATCATTGGCGACTGCGGCCTCGACTTTGTCTTTATTGATACAGAACATATCGCGATTGGCCGCGAGAGTCTCTCCTGGATGTGTCGAACGTATTCCGCAATGGGATTGCCACCGCTTGTTCGCATTCCCAGTCCCAATCCTTATGATGTCACCGTGGCGTACGATGACGGGGCTTGTGGTGTCGTCGCTCCGTATTTGGAGCAAGTAGCGGAGGCGACAGCACTGGTCAGTTCAGCTCGAATGCGGCCTTTAAAAGGGAAACGGGTAGCTCAAGGAGTGGCAGAGCCTCCTTTGGCCGATCCGTTAGCGAGTTACATCGCCAAGAACACTGCGGGGAATACACTCATGGTGAACATTGAAAGCTTACCAGCCCTGGAGAATCTCGACGCTATCCTGGAAGTCAAGGGGATCGATGGCGTGCTCATTGGGCCGCATGATCTTTCGTGTAGCTTGGGTTTGCCTGAGCAGTATGACCACCCGGAGTTTCTCAAGGCGGCCGAAACCATCCTGACAACAGCACGAAATGCAGGCATCGGCGCCGGAGTCCACTACTGGGGAACAACAGAAGAATCCACGCGACTCATTGGGATGGGAGCCAATCTGTTCATCCACAAAGCAGACGCGATCTTCTTGCGCGAAGGGCTTCACCGAGAGATCGGGGCGTTGCGGGAAGCGTTAGGCGAGGACTCCTCAGATGGAGGAGGGCAGGTAAATATCTGATACGGTAGCTTAGGTCGTCGCTTCGATTTCACGTCAAGCCTATGCTCGATAATCAGAGACGAACCCCAAAGTCCGCGCTCATTTCACACAGAATAGGTGGCTCTCACTGCGAATGAGTAGCTGCCCATCGAATGGCACGGGCGATGCAAGGATTTGTTCTCCCATCGCATTCTCGCCTAACAATTCGAAATGCTCGCCAACGCGTGCGGAGAAGACCACGCCATCTTCGCGTGCCGCGTAGAGGATGCCTCCCGCAATCACGGGTGACGCGTAATAGGCATCTGCCGCGCGTGGTAAAGCAGCTTCCCAAAACGGTTTTCCCGTCGCGGGATCGAGACAAACCACTCCGCCCTTATTGCGCAAGAGATAGACTCTTCCCTCATAAGCAATCGGGCTTGCGACGAACACGCCAAAGTCATCGCGCTCCCAAAGTCGGTGGCTCTTGGTGACATCGCCTTTGCCTCCTAACTTGACCGCATGTACTTGGCCCTGCTTACGATCATCGCGACCGACGGGAATCACTGCAACATCACCAGAAACCACTGGGGTCGCAATCGGGGGCCACAGCTTGTTCCCTTTCGGATTGAAGCCGCCGCAGGACCAAAGCAAGGTGCCGTCATCGGCGGCGTAAGTGGTTACGTGATCGGAACACCACACTAGCAAGGCATCACGGTCACCATGGCGAAGGGGGATAGGTGTGGTGTAGCCATTGTCGTTCTCGGGTGGCACCTCATAATTGCGCTGCGTCTTCCAGCGAATCTTTCCGGTGACCTTGTCGAAACCGGCGACCCAGGAATCGCCTCCATGTAAACGCGGGAGAATGACCAATTCGCCAAGGAGCACCGGCGAGCTCCCCTGATCCCAGTATAGTTCCTGGGGCCCAAAGTCTTTGCTAAGATTACGCTGCCAACGCACCGTCCCGTCCATCTCGAGCGCCGCAAAGTTTCCGCTCTTGAAATATACATACACTCCTCTGCCATCGGTCACTGGGGACGCATTGCTGCTTGTTCCCAGCTTCTTGTGTTTCGCTGCCCGCTCCGCTCCCAGCGTCCTTTTCCATATCTGTTTCCCATACAAATCAAAAGCAATCACCGTATCCACTCCGGCCTCGGGCGTGGTGACAAGGATGCGATTCTTCCAAACGACGGGGCACGAAGCGCCTTTCCCAGGCAGCGCCACCTTCCAACGAACGCTATCGGGAGTCCACTTCGTCGGGTAACTCTTTCCCGCCCGGCTCCCCTGGTGCGAAGGCCCTCGCCACGAGGGCCAGTCCTCGGCAAAGACGTTTAGCGATAGAGTGAGTAAGAGAAAGCCACCGGCTACGAGACAATGGGTCGTTTTCATGAAGATCATCAGTATGTGCAAAGCAGGCGCTGCTCCAGATTTTTCTGAGGGGGACACTGGATCATTTAAAATTTGAAGCCTAAGAACTCGCGGATGAGGCATCCGTGGTCACGAGAAGTTGGTAAGCACCCACATCCTTCCCATCCTCACTCCGAATTGCTTCAAGCTTTACCTCGCCCTTTGTTAGTTTAATCTTGTCGAATTGAATCACGTCGGCCTTAGAGGTCTGCTGGAGAACCTTCTCACCCACTTTCAACATGATGGCAGCGTCCCCGCCTGTCACGACGTTAGGATGAAAGACAACTTCGATTTGCGCCGTCACTGGCTTGGCAACGTCGACCACCCAGTGGCCCATTGCCCCACCTCTCCAAGTCGTGCCAAGCCAGTCCTGGCGCGTTAACGCGGTGGGATTCTCATGTTCAGTGCCGACAATCACACGAGGAGGCGCATAGTTGTCAGGTCGCGTGCTTGAGACATCGGCAAACCAAGCCCCGTAGTCTCTCTTAAGCCGGGCCAATACCGCTGGTTGTTCTGTTGCCACGTTCTTCCGCTCCTCCGGATCTTCCTTGAGATTGTAGAGTTCAAACTTCGGCCCCCCATCGAAGCTCTCCTTCCCGAAGCCCGAAGCATGGAGCAATTTCCAATCGCCGTCACGCAGCATGAAGTGGTGATAGCGCTTTGCCGAAGTGCCGCGGTGGGATTGGATGACGAGTTGTCGGTTAGGCCACGTGGCGGTCTCTGGTGCCGTAAAGAGCCCGAGAAAGCTGCGACCATCAAGCGCATGCGGCCCAGCTTTCGCATCACAGGCTTCGAGAATCGTCGGCATGACATCGATGTGTGCCGTCAAGGCGTCTACCTTCATACCGGCTCTGATCTTGGTAGGCCAATGCATCCAGAACGGCGAGCGAACGCCACCTTCATGAACATTCGTTTTCATCCCGCGCATCTCTCCGACGTAACGCATCGTATTCGGCCCATTGTCATTCATACGGATGACTAACGTGTTCTTTAATAGACCGTTCTTCACCAAATGTGCCATCACTCGGCCAACGTTTTGATCTTCGTTCGTAATCATCGCGGCAATGCGTGCCAATTGATCTTGCATTTGTGCCTTGCGCTCGCCCTTGGGTGGATTGGCTTGGAGAGCGGTGAGATCCTTGGTCATGTAGTGTTGGCGAAGTTCCTCTGGCACATCATGATAGGGCCCGTGGGGCGCATTTGTCGGCAAGTAAACGAAGAACGGCTTCTCTGTTCCTTTCCCGATAAACTCTAACGCGGCATCTATGTAGACATCGGTGCAGAACCCCTTCGTCTTCACGGCCTTGCCCGTTTCATCGAACAAGATCGGGTCAGTGTAACGCCGCTCATTCTCCAATGGCTCAGAGGGCTGCGCTAGTCCCCCACCCCGATGCATCAGCACCTGGTCGAAGCCTTGATCCTGGGGTCGCATCGGATAGCAATCACCCAAGTGCCATTTTCCAAATAGCCCGGTGCGGTAACCAGCGGCTTTGAGCGCCTCGGCCAGGGTGAATTCGTCAGGCTCCATCATCGAACGGCCTAACCACGTGTCGATACAGCGTGTACGCTGATTGTAACGTCCCGTCATGAGCGAAGCCCGCGTGGGCGAGCAAACCGGGCTCACATAGAATGTGGTTAGACTGCCGCTCTTCGCCGCCATGGCATCGATGTTTGGCGTTTCAATCAAGGTATTGCCGTTGATGCCGAAGTCGCCGATGCCCTGATCATCGGTCATCATAAGGATGACATTTGGGCGCTCATTCGCGATCGCGAGAGACGTAAAGACAAAAATGGAAGCAAGAATGGCGAGGCGCTGCATGACACCTACCTAAGCCTGATTTCTTAGTAGGGACAAGCTAACGTGCCGATGACAACGGCCAGCGCCGTTTGAAAGGATACCACCGTTGGCCGAGGTAGGATCGCGGGATGGGCTCCTTAATCCCAAAGGCCTCCGGTTCCACACCCGGAGGCCGGCAGGTGCCAAAAAGGTTGTCCATCAGCGGTGACAGGTTGGCGTAGTTTCCTGCATCATGATCATGATGCCAGTGATACAATTCTGGCGCGACTATGAGCATGCCGGTCCAACGGAAAACCAGGAATTCTCCAGACAGGCAAGCGTTAGACAAGAACTAATCAGTAAGCATGAGAGGAAGAGACCCTGGTCTTCGCCAAAGCCAATGCGCTTATCCAGATTCTCTTCCTCCAGCTAGTCCATGAACTGCGTTAGCCCTAATAGACGGTATCGACAGATAAACTCGCCGTCTCTCTCCCAGGAACGATTGGGACGCCGTAGAATCCTGAACCCTAAAATCCTCTTGTTCTTGTTGCGTGGGGTTACATGCTTCTATCGGAAACACCAGGATACCGGATTGCCCGTGTGAAGCATTAACGACGGTTCTTAAATTCCAGGCCCAGAGATATCAACATCATTAATACGACGATCATCATTGGTATTGAAAGAACGATCGATGCTGTTTGTAGGGCCACGAGCACCTTAGTTTGATGATTGAGAGAAAGTAAGGTTAGGGCTAATCCATTAATTCAGATTTTCACCCAAGTGCTTATAGCCCAGAGGTTTAGAAACGATTCGAAGTGAGAAGCTTTACGC
>JAACDM010000671.1 GCA_009936795.1 Verrucomicrobiaceae bacterium
ACGATCCGTGATGCGGTCTATTTCGGTGCGGCTGAGCTAGAGTTGTCTGCACCACCGTGGGATGTGGCGTTTACGATTCAGCGAAATGAGTACCGCGGGCGTGAGTCTCTTCAGATTCACGTGATCAACGTTCGCTCAAGTCAGTAGGAAACGATGGCGGATTGGCTGACCACACCGATCAATCAGTGGGCGAGCGTATCTCTGACAGAGAAACAACGGTCCGCCTTGGCGAGTTTAGGATGCCATACCGTGGGTGATCTGCTACTTCATGTGCCGCGTCGCTATGAGGATAGGGTTCGATTCGAGTCTTTTCCCAACCAGCCCATGGATCGAGCGGTGTGCCTTTGTGGAATCATCACAGACACACAGAAACGCTTTGCGGGGAGACGTCGGTTCTTTGAGATCAAGTTGGAAAGTCTGGATCCAGGGCCCTTTGATGGCCCGCTGATTTGTCGATGGTTTGGCCTTCCTTCGGTGCAAAACCAACTGGCGGTTGGGCAGCAGATGGTGCTTTACGGCAAGCCGAAACTGAGCGGGCAGCGCTTGGTCATCGATCATCCCGAGTTTGAGCTCGTCGATGAACCACCAAATGAGGCGAGTGTCCATCTTGGCCGCATCGCTCCGGTTTATGCCCTGACCTCCGGTGTGAACCAACGGACGGTGCGGGAGTTGATCTATCAAGCATGCCAAGAAGTAACAGTGGAGATCGTGCCTGATATTCTCCCTCGAAGTGTAACTTCGGCTACGCGAGCCGAGATGCTGCAGCAGGTTCATTTCCCGGAGGCGGTGGAAGAAACGTCCCCGGCTCGTCGTTATCTCGCATTGGAAGAGTTCGTTCAGATTCAGCTAACGATACTTGCCCGGCGAGAAGACTATCGGAAGCAGCAAGGCATCAAGCATTGCGGTTCAGGTGAGTTGCTAGAGAAGTTTTACCAAACGCTGAGTTTCTCTCCCACCGGGGCGCAGGCCCGCGCGGTGGAAGAGATTAGAGAGGATTTGGAGCGTCCCGTTCCGATGAATCGACTGCTTCAGGGCGATGTGGGTTCCGGAAAGACGCTTGTCGCCATTTCCGCAATGCTCCTAGCGGTCGAGGATGGCTACCAGGCTGCGCTCATGGCGCCTACACAGATCCTGGCGGAACAGCATTACCAAGTGTTTTTGCGATGGCTGGAGCCTCTTGGAGTCCGTGTTAGTCTGCGAACAGCGGAGCGATCAGAAGATGGCTTTCTGCCGCTGCTGGCTGGGAGTGAAGAGCCTCAGATTTTGATTGGCACGCATGCGCTTCTCTATGACAAGGTTGAGGTCGGCGAGAAATTGGGTTTAGTGATCGTGGACGAACAACATAAGTTTGGAGTGCTTCAACGCGGTAAGCTCATGGAGCGAGGAACCTTGCCTGACATCCTTGTCATGACCGCGACTCCCATTCCGCGAACCCTGACAATGACGTTGTATGGAGATCTGGATGTCTCGGTGCTGAACGAACTGCCCAAAGGCCGAGGCAAGATCATCACCATTGTACGCTCGGCAAACAAGACGCCGGACGCGGCCAAGTTTCTTTGGGAACAAGTCGCTGAAGGACGCCAAGCTTATATTGTCTATCCATTGATAGATGAATCGGAGAAGCTGAAGCTTTCTAGTGCCAAGCAAGCGTTCGACGAGTGGCAGGAGCGACTGGGCAATGATATCACAGTAGGATTGCTTCATGGGAAGTTGTCGGGCGAGGAGAAGGACGCCGTCATGGAGAAGTTCCGCTCGAACAAGGTACAGATTCTCGTGTCCACCACCGTGATCGAGGTGGGCGTCGACGTTCCCAACGCAAACACCATGATCATCTATCATGCAGAACGCTTTGGATTAGCGCAGTTGCACCAGTTGAGAGGGCGTATTGGTAGAGGCGAACACAAGTCCTACTGCGTGCTCATGCACACGCCGAAGCACGAGGGAGCAGAAGAGAAGCTCGCGATTCTCGCTGAGACCCGAGATGGGTTCAAGATCGCCGAGGCGGATCTTTCTCGCCGTGGGCCCGGTGACGTTCTTGGCACGGCCCAGAGTGGGTTGCCCGACCTGCGATTGGCCGAGTTTCTGACCGATGCGGAGCTCGTTCAGCAGGCGCGTGATGCGGCCAAGGATATCTTGGTGGCCGATCCTAGGTTGGAATTGCCCGAACATTCTGGTCTAAAGACTTCTATCAGCCAGCGCCAGGGAGCACTGGCCAATGTGAGCTAGGCGAAGCCCTTTCGCAGCGGAAGGCGCAAGGCTTGCTGGGATCCGTATCGACGAGTGGAGGAACTCTTGCGAGTTCCGCTACAGCACTCATTTGAAACTTGCATTTCCTCAAGAACGCAAGAAGATGCAGAAATGAGAATTGTTATCGTTATTCTCGCTGTTCTTTCGAGTTGTCTGGCATTGTCGAATGCCAAGATTCAGCCTAAATACCATACAGTCTATTGGAAGAACGCCAAAGGCCATGTGGTCTATGAGGGAAACTACAAGGTGAGCTTTGTGGGTAGGATGCCGGTTTTGAAGCTGGTTGAGAGCTTCTGCTATGGCCCCTTCGCCTACAAGTGTATGGCACCGGAGAAGATCGATCACGGCAATGGCATCTTTATCCGGAACTATCTCCCTCAGCCGACCTTATGCTGGGTGCCTGCGGGCTATAAAGTCTGCCTTCA
>JAACDM010000672.1 GCA_009936795.1 Verrucomicrobiaceae bacterium
AAGAGAACGACGCCGTCGTCTTCGAAACTATCACGCGCGGTGGAGCGCCTGCATTCGCCGGATTGATGGCGTCGAGTGAGGATTGGTTAGTCTTCTTGGCTCCAGATTTCGAAACGCGCACGACGGGTCTTTGGACTGTGGATCCGTCAGGGAGCCTGCGATTGTTAGATACGGGCCTACTCACTACTCTGCGTCCGTTCTTCAGTGCGAGTGCGGGCCATGCCTACTACACCAAACGTGACGATGGGCAGATCCGGCTATTCCGCACCGATGGGACAGAAGCGAATACTGGCCGTGTCTCAAGTGCGGAGGAGGTTGATTACAGAAACCCGGCCTATTTCTTGGTCTCTGGCGAAACGGTGTATTTCCAAGCGAACGATACGGCTCACGGTACAGAGCTGTGGAGTGTGGGAGCAGACGGCGTGGCTAAACTTCAGTCAGACGTACTTGCCGGTAGAAATAGTGGTTCGCCTGAGTCACTAGCAGTCTTTCAAGAGTCAGTATGGGCAATGGCGAGGAATGGAGGAGGCAGCCGGCTCTGGCAGATTCCCCTCAACGACTCGGAGGTTCCTTCCCGCGTGGAAGGTCTGGATGATTCCATCGACAATCACTATGTGCACGAGGCGCATGCCGCTGGAGACTTTCTCTTTCTTCTCTCCGGGCCTTCAAAGAATTCGCCGGAGCGATGGCTCACGAGGACGGAAGGCACAAGTGGAGAGACGGAAGTACTCGAAGATGGATGGTTCACCGAGCAAGAGGCCACGGATGCCGGTTGGCCTTATTTGTATCCGCTCCCAGGGACGGTGCTCTTTCCTAGTTTCAAACTAGCGACCGGAGTGGAACCTTATGCGTGGGATGTCGATGAGGATGAGCCGACGTTGGTTAAAGATGCCCATAGCACGCCCATTACAGGTGCGCGTGCGGCTCTCCTACAAGGCACGCCGGGGTCGGATGATATCCAGTATTTTACGATCACGGCTGAGGATGAGACTGAGCTTCGGCGCCTTCGATCTAACGGAACTATACAGGTCCTGCGGAACAAGGATGCAATCGACTTTGGCTATAGCTTAACGGCAAACTTCAAGACAGGAACGACGTTTTTTGTGGATCGGAAAGGGCTTTGGTCATTGCTACCAAACGCGTCATCGCCGTCGTTAATCTATGCTAACAATACGGCCCGGCCCGAGGGTACTGCGCGACACATGCCTTTCACGACGACAGGTGTGGGTATTTTGTTTCAAGCATCCGTAACGGGTGGTATCTCTTTTAATATCTATCACAGCGATGGCATTCTTGGAGGGAACACAGTTCTCTTTGGCCAGTTTCAGACATACTTTGGAGTGCCGGTAAACTATGACGGGCTGACTTACTATGTTGTCAGGGAAGGTGCGTTTCCCCTCCAGCCCCGGATAACCAACGGGCTTGCTTCTGATCGCATATTCCCCTTTGCCTTTCGTGCTCCTGTGGCTGTGTTAGGAAAGACGCGTTCTCATCTTTACTTTTCTGAGAATTCGACGATTTGGGCCTATAGCGACGGGAAAGTGCCCGTTAGTGCGGGAGCTCCTGCCTCCGTGTCTCCTCTGGTCGTGCCTCCTGCCGCAGACGATGAGGATCGTTTGTTCTACATTGGCCGTGATGCGCGTCATGATGAGTTGTGGGTGACCGATGGAACCGTGGATGGAGCAGAGCGCCTCACCGATCTTCAGGAATTGAATGAAACGGGAGGCATTATTCAGCTTACTACGATTGATGATGTGCTCTTCTTTGCTGCGAAAGAAGAGGCCACGGGTTTCGAACTGTGGCGAAGCGAAGGTACGGAAGACGAGACGATGCGCCTAACGGATCTCAATGTGGGTGAGGAGGATTCCCTTTCTGACACCTCTGACATTCCCATGATGGGGGCACTCGGTACGCATGTTTACTTTGCTGCCGATGACGGTGTGCACGGGACAGAACTCTGGCGGGTGCACAAGTCTGGGGCGCCTGTCGAGCTTGTGCAGGATCTTGTCCCTGGCCCGGGAGCGTCTAATCCTCACAATTTCACTCTGATCAATGGGCGCCTCTTTTTCCAAGCGACTGATCCATCGAGGCAGCTGACGGTCCTGCGCGAAATCGTTGATCGGCCTGGGGGAAACGTGGCCGATGCGAAGGTCCAGCTAATGGTGGTGGGTGACACCGTGGAGTTACGCTTTGGTAGCGATGTCATTGTGCCCTACTTCTTACTGGAGAGCGAAGATCTAATGAATTGGAAGGTCATCGAGAGCTATTCCGGTTTTGGTCAGCAGCTCGTGCAGCGTCCGTTGTCCCAAGTGGCCGGTCATTACTATCGGCTTCAACGGAATTAGTGCTCTATCAACTGAGTCTGTCTCTATCTCTGATTGCAAAGATTGAACAACCAAGATTCGCTTTCATTTAATCATCATCGTGGTCTAGAAGCAGGCATGAAAATCACACGTGTGTTGATGTATCAAGTGGACTTGCCTTTGAAAGAGGGCCGGTATTCATGGTCCGGTGGGAAGTCTGTCGATGTCTTTGATAGCACGATCGTCGCCCTTGAGACCGATGCTGGAATCACTGGCTATGGAGAAGTTTGCCCTCTTGGTCCTGTTTACCTGCCTTCTTACGCTGCAGGTGCACGTGCCGGTATTGGGGAATTGGCGCCCCATGTCCTTGGTCTAGATCCACGTCAGACCTCGGTCGTCTACCAAGCCATGGATCGCGCGTTGAAGGGGCATCCTTACGCAAAGTCAGCCATCGACATGGCCTGTTGGGACTTGTTGGGCAAGGCGTCTGGTCAACCTCTCTGCAACTTGTTCGGCGGCAGGTTCGGAGACGATCACGTGCTTTACCGCGCCATTTCCCAAGAAGCTCCTGAGAAGATGGCGGCCAAAGTCGCTGGCTATCGAGAGGAAGGCTATCGGCGTTTCCAACTCAAGGTCGGTGGCGATCCGGAAGTGGACGTGGAACGCATCCATGCCGTGGCCGATCTCATGCAACGCGGCGATGTGTTAGTCGCCGACGCCAACACCGGCTGGCTGATGAAAGACGCCATGCGCGTCGTGCGTGGGGTGAAAGACCTCGATGTCTTTATCGAACAACCCTGCGAGACTTACGAAGAGTGCCTTTCCATCAGAAGAAAGACGGATCATCCTTTCGTGCTCGACGAAAGCATCTACAACATCCCTGAACTCATCCGCGCCGTGAACGATCAGGCCATGGATGTGATCAACATCAAGATCTCCAAACTCGGCGGCCTGACAAAAGCCCGAGAAATCCGCGATGTCTGCCTGGCTATGGGTATCGCCATGACGATCGAAGACACTTGGGGCGGTGACATCATTACTGCTGCGATCTCTCACCTCGCCCATAGCACTCCCACTGAACTCCTCTTCACCTCGACCGACTTCAACAGCTACGTCACCGTCAGCACCGCCGAGGGCGCCCCTCAACGTGTCAACGGCCGCATGGCCGCGTCAACTGAGCCTGGCTTGGGGATCACGCCACGGATGAACGTTCTCGGCGACCCAGTGCTTGAGGTGTGATATGAAATGTGGCGGATGGGTAGACGCTGGACCGGCGGATGGAAAGGTGGCGATGTCTGGGAAGTTCTTCCCATCGCTGGACAATGGCTGGCCCTATGAAAGAGAGTGGGTGTTGAGCCAAAGTGCTGGCGCGAAACTATAAGTATTTCTATCGGTTGGTCTGCTGAGTTGTGAGGCCCTCAGTAGTGACCATCATGGGTTACAACCGCAGGAGACTACCCTGTGGATGCTCGAAGGGCCCGATGTCTCGTTTTAATTATTCGCTGGATCTTGGGTCGCTTTCAGAATACCCAAAGGATGCTCGTGAGGAAATCGCAGCCATCGTAGACTTATTGTCAGATCAGAAACCCAAACTTGCTCAAGTGGAGACTGATTTCGTGACCCTAGAAATAGTTGGGGATCCTGGTGACGATCGATTGCGGGCTTGCTACGGTGCTATAGTGAATCGACGTCTATAGAATGAATTGTCCTTTGAAGCCTGGCGTTCACAGTTGGCTGAGTTTTGAACCCTGAGCTTTGGTTTGGGATGGTGAACGATGACTGAGCCGTTGCTGATGCAGCTCATGGATATTTTTGCCAATGTCTTCATGGGCCTAGCCTTAATGATCGGTGTAATCTGCATGGGGTGGCGTTGGTCTCACTTTCATGAGGGCCGCGGTGGTCACGCGTGGGGGGGGGCTCGTTGCTTATGAACGCAGCTGCCATTTGATTCCCGTTCGAGGTGGCCATCGCCCTTAATTCATTAGTCCGATACTGGAAGCATGACGTTTTCTGAAATCAGCGTCTTTGTATTCCAGTCAAATGCAGCAGATGTGAGCCTTTTGACGCCAATATGGTCTCCGACTAGTGGCGACGTTGTTTATGTCAACCATGCGACGAATTCAGCAGTGATTACGCCCACGGTCCTCCGTTCGGGAACGAAGGTGACATGTCTTTGAATATTCCATTTTTAGCATGTCCAAGTGGGACGACCGCATGACTCTATCTAAGAGTGGCATGGATTCACGTTTAGATAATCAAACCGTTGACGAGTCGGGACCATAAAATAGTGCCTGGCATCAACACTATGATGTGTCAATGTCATTAAAATCAATATGAGTGCTTGTTAGTTTTTGGTAGGAGCAGCCTCTAAATGCAGGCCTTCTTGTTCTTGAAGCCAAGCGAGGTCGGCTTCGATTTGTTCGCGTTGGGAGGCCAAGAATGCGTCGTGTTCTGTGGCAGCAGTTTCCCACACATTCATCAACGCTGCGAAGGTCTCTCTGGTTTGAGGGGTGTTAGGCTGCTCTTTGAGCCACGCCTTCTGGTCTTTCAATGCTTTCTCTTGCTGGGCCTGCCATTGTTCTTCGGCTGTGAGCAAGGCCAACTCGCGCTGCCCTAACTCTTCGACCCAAGTCTGTAACGCAATGGTCTCGGCCGCCATTGCTTCAGTGGCGGATTCTTCAAGAGCGAGTTCCTCAGCCGCAGGCGGCTCGTCATTGGCATTCGCTTCAGCTGGATTTGGGCGCGGTGCCGAATAGGCGCTTCTGCGAGGTTGCTTTAGCCATGGATGGACCGGCTTCTTGTCCGTCGAGGCAGATACGGTGGCGAGCGATGATGAAGACCTCACGGTTTGAGGTCGGGGATTAAGTTCGAACTGTTGCATGCCGCTTCGGAAAACGACGGTGAGAACGGCCAAGGCCGTTCCGACAAGTAACAGCGCAAAGACTGTCAGTTGCATAGTAGGTTTTGGGTGGTGGATGAACCATTCCTCCCGGGCGGTGGCAGGCCGCCCGGCAAGCCAATATAGAGACTACTATATTCTATGAACAATGGTCCATATTTTATTATGTTGTCTTGCCTGGGCCGTCCTGGCTCTAGGCCACTCGGGCGAAATTTATGAGATGGTCACGTTATTTTCTCAGCCTTGGCCTTGTCTTCTTCTCCAGATTTGTTGGAGTCCTTGGGAGTATGATTCAACCAACTTTCACTGGGTTTCGATTGGGGATCATCTTGGTGGTCGCCTTGGCTGCAACTATTGTTGGTGTGGCCGAGGAGTTGGTGTCCAAGGACGGTCGCAAGATCGAAGTAACGATCCTAACGGTGACCGAGGATCAGGTTTCTTTCCATCGGGTGGGGAATAAGCGCGTTTACCAAATCCCTTTAAGTGACCTTAGTGAAGACACGGTGACACTCTTGCAGGACTGGAAGCCATCTCCTTCAGCCAAGGCGGCAGCTTCTAAGGCGAAGAAAGAATCATTGCCCAGTTTTGAAATCACGTTTGAGGCGAAGAAGAATAACCGAGCCGCTGAACCGAGAAAGGAACGCAATCGAAGGGAGAGCATCTCGCCTAAAATTACGATTGAGAATGTTGATCGAAACAAAAACCTTGAGGGTGTCAAGATGACCGCCGTTTCCTTTTCGCGAGGCGTGGTCGAGAAGCGAACGATCAAGGGTTTAAAAACCGACACGTTCGACGTGAGCGTGGTCGCTGGATCCACAAGAAGCTATCAGTGCAAGGGCACGAGCTATGTGTTTGATAAAGCAAGCAAGAAGAAACACGGTTTTAAATACCAGGGCTATGCGGTGGTTCTTCACGATAAGGACGGTAATGTGCTCTACGGCAAGAGTTCGCCTGAAGGCTACGCGAAGATTCCAAAGCAAGTGCTCGCGGTCGAAGCTGGAAAGTCCTACAACTTGAATTTAGAACCCAGGAGTTGAACGTGTCGTGGCAAGCAGAGCCGCGTGAACGAACCTACAGAAACGTTAACCCGTCCTACTACGTGAGGGGATCTACGGTTACCTCAAGGTCTCGGATTAGGCTGCTGACAGGAGTCGCGAGTTAAATTAAGGATCAGGTGGCGCACTCTTGGTTAGGGGATGTGTTCATCATCCTGGAGTTTCAGTGGAAGGGATTAGGCAGGTGGTTGATGGAGTGCGTGGTGTCTCATCCGATTCTGCAACAAACCAGCTGCGATCCAGGACCGCGGGATGCTCATGAGCATTACGAGAAATTTGCCTTTGGGCTCACCCAGTGGATGATTCGTCCCAAGAACGGCGTAGATCAGGGTCTGGGTGATCGAGCGTTCCGCTGGATGGGCGTTTCTTTCTGAAGCTACGGCTCTCTAAAATGGAGAAGGTCTCATCGGGTGCGTGGTGGTGCCAAGTTGGCGCGGTTTGTGAGAGGGGTGATTGTTTCAAGTAGGACAAAGTGGCTCAATTAATGCGCCTTCAGAAATTCTTGAGTTTTATATAACTATCAGTAAGGCAATGAGTTAAGTGGGTTATGTGCCTTATGGCACGGTGATTGCATTCGTAGAGGTCACTATGAAACACATCAGATACAATCATCCCTTAAGTTCCTCGTTCAATGAGCTCTTCTCAGAGTTCGATCCGTTCTCGCGTCTCCTTGGCCATCGCTTCCGCGACCTGGTGAGTGGAGACTCTCGTTTGCCAGCTGACGTCTTTGAGGCGGACGACCACTATGTGGCCCGCTTTCAGTTGCCGGGTGTGCCAAAGAGTGACGTCAGCGTCAACCTAGAGCCGAATGGCGAACTGTTGGTGAGTTACGAACGTGAACAAGACAGTGAAGTCGCCAAGGCCGGTCGTCGGCTGACGTTGCCAGAAGACGCTAACGCCGAAGAGGTGAAAGCGAAGCTGGAGGACGGCATTCTCACGGTAACGGTAGGCAAGGCCGAAGTGGCCAAGCCACGTGCGATCACTATAGACTAACGAAGAACTTATAAGGCTAATATTTGAATTCGAAAGGAAACCAAATCATGAATAACTGTTGTACTAACGATGAATCGGCCGTGGCTTGCACGGATACTCAGACGAACGTCATCTTCACCAAGCCGCACTACCGAGCGAAGCAAGACGAAGCAGGCTACAGTCTGCGAGTTTATGTCCCAGGAGTGGGGAAGTCGGGAGTTACTCTGACTCTTGCCAAAGAGGTTCTCACGATCACGGCGAAACGCTCGGATGCAACGCCCGAAGGGTGGTCGTCACTGAGCCGTGAGCTATCTACCGATGACTATCAGCTCCGTCTACATCTCGATACGAAGATCGACTCTGATCGTATCACCGCGAAGCTCGAAGATGGTGTGCTCGATGTGGCCCTACCACTTAAAGAAGCCGCCCAGCCTCGCGTCATTGACGTGGTTTAGGAGACGCGGGTTCAATCACAACACAGCAACAACGAAACACTGTCGTGGCTTCGGCTGCGACAGTGTTTCTGTTTACAGCTCTAGCACCTCCTCTAGATCTTTGGAGGTAAGGCCTTGCATCATCGGCTGATCGTCATCGAGGGCAGCATCAATGACTTGGCGCTTGCGGCGTTGGAGCCGAAGGATCTTCTCTTCTACCGTGTCTTCGGCGATGAGCTTGTAGGCGGTGACCACATTCTGCTGGCCGATTCGGTGGGCGCGGTCGGTTGCTTGGGCTTCCACCGCGGGATTCCACCAGGGATCAAAGTGGATGACGGTGTCGGCAGCTGTGAGGTTGAGGCCGTAGCCGCCTGCGTTGAGGCTGATGAGGAAGGCGGATGCGTTGCCGTTCTGGAAACGATCGACCTCCTTCTGGCGACCAGTGGTTTGGCCGTCGAGGTAGCAGTAGTCGAGCTCCTGGGATTTTAACTCTTCACTGAGGAGTTTCAGCATGCTGACAAACTGACTGAAGATAAGAATGCGATGCCCACCAGCTGTTGTTTCTTCAAGGAGCTCGCGCATGGAATCGAGCTTGCCCGACGGATCGTTGAGCTTTGTGGTGTCACCGCCTAACAAGCGGACGTCGCAGCACACTTGGCGCAAGCGCAGGAGTGTGGTTAGCATGGTCATGCGGGCTACTCCTTCGCCTTGGTCGCGTGCTTCGAGCACTTTCTCTCTGCCAGCGCGGAGAATGCTAGTGTAGGTGTTGCGCTGGGTTTCTGTCAAAGGGCAGGTAAGCACCTTCTCGAGCCGATCCGGCAACTCTGTAGCCACGCGGCGTTTGGTGCGGCGTAGGATGAACGGATTCAATCGGCGGCGGAACCGATTGACTATTTCGGGAGGCGCGCCGCCTTCGCTTGAGAGAGCTTGCTCGTAGCGTTCCTTGAAAGTTTGGTGCGAGCCAAGATAGCCAGGCGCAACGAATTGCATGATCGACCAGATATCCCGCACACTGTTCTCAATCGGTGTGCCTGTCAGGGCAAAACGAAAGCGTCCGCCGACCTGGTAAGCGGCTTGGGCGTTCTTTGTCTTGGCATTCTTAATTGCGCTGGCTTCATCCAAGAAGATACCAAGCCAGGCTTCGGACTGAAATTTCTCTAGGTCTCGGACAAGTAGACCGTAGCTTGTGACGACGAGATCGGCCTTGGCGGCTTCCTTCCAAATGCGGTCGCGCTTGGTGCCGTGAAGTTTAACGGTTTTCAGGTCGGGCGTGAAACGCGCGGCTTCCTGGCACCAATTGTCCAACAGACTAGTCGGGCAGACAATAAGGCTCGTAGGGGAGTCATCTTCTGCAGCTGCATGCAAGGCCTGGATGACGGAAAGGCTCTGTAGCGTCTTTCCGAGGCCCATTTCATCGGCAAGGATGCCCGAGAGGCCGCGATTCGTGCGCGCGAGCATCCAGCAAACACCTTCTTTCTGGTAGTCGCGGAGAATATCTGCCAGATCCGAAAGCGCTTCGTTGGGAAAGTCAGCTTGGGGCAGTTCGCCGACATCGCGATTTGCAAACTCACCTAACGTTTGTCGCAGGAAGTCCTCTTGGCTCGTCGGGATGCGGTAGCGTCCGTATTCTTGGTCGGGCTCGATGTCTTGCAGGACGGCATTCAGTTCCTCACATGCTTGCAAATCGACGACTACGCGTTGCCCGGTCTTGAGCTTGGTGTGGCTTTGGCCGACTTGCAGAAGGCGCTGAATCTCGTGCTTGGGAAGGCTTAGGTCTTGTTCGCTGCTGTAGCCGATATCCACGTCGAGCCAGCCGCCGTCGGCATGGGGAACAGTCTGGATCTCTGGCGTGATGCGGGTGATGTCTTTCGTCACATGAGTGAAGCGTTCGCCCATGGTCACTTCCCAATCGCGTTGGAGGCGAGGGAGATCGCTGGCGAAGAACTTGAGCGTGGCCTGTTCGCCTTTCAGCACGCGTTGACCATCCTTGTTGGGCTCAGAAAACCCCGCGTTTTCCAGTCGTGCGAGCGCAGCGGTTTCTGCTGAGACATTGCGACCGTAAAGTTCCCATGGGCTGCCGTCGGCCGCGAAGGGAAATGCGCTCGATGCCTCACCTGGTTGAATTTGCAGTTTGTCTCCATCTCCATAGACACAGGTGAGTTCGGCCGCGAGGTAGTTCAAGCTGCCTTCGAGAGCCAGCCGAAACGTTGGCTTGCCCGGACGTAGACTGGGCATCTTTGGTAGAGCCTTGGTATCGAGCCGAAACGCGTTCTCTAGCACTTCGGCATGTTGAAAGAACCAGCGCCAGGTTCTCTCAAGGGCGCGTCCGTTTGGCTCGGCGGTGGTGAAGAGCAGTTCCTGATCGGTTACTGGCATCTTGGCTAGCTTGGGCACGCGGAGAATCAGTTGACGCTCTAGCAAATATCCCCAGGCGGCATCTTCGGCCACCGCGAGGGCGACCTTATCCGGCAAGTTTATCTTTAGGGTGACCTTCGTTTCGCTAGAAGGCTGTAGAGCTAGTGGTAGTCGCAAGGGGAGCGACTCCACGCGGAGTGGCTCCTGTCCGATGAAGGCGCGGGGGTGTCCTTGGAGCGCGGCGAAGAAGCCTGGTAGATGTGCCTTTTGTAGCATCAGCTGCGGCGGTACCTTGGTCTGGCCGAGCTGCTGGAGCCAAGCGAGGACAGGCAAGTCGAGCTCGTTGCCTTCCTCCGTGTCCGTTTCTTCCACGCTAACGCTGAGCGTGCCACGTCCGAAACCCTTTCCTAGATTCTTGGGCAATCGAAAGGCGAGAGCGGCGGATGGGGCGCTGAACTGGGCCTTCGGTTTCGGTGGTGTCTTGATTACTTTCTCGGCGTGGTAGCCGGAGGAGGGGGCGTGTTTGTGAAGGCCTCGTGCCACAGCGACTCCGAGAGCGATGGCATGGTGGCACAGGGTGCCGGTGCGATGGCTCTCCCGGCAGTTGCAGAGATTCTCGACGTCCGTGCGGCCCTTGATGAGCATCCCGGACCGTTGGCTCTTCTCGCCGTCTCCAACGCTTCCTCGGACGAGTTTGCCATCAAAGGACACATCCAGGATGCGCCCCTGATCTACTAGCATTCGTGCCCTTTTCACTACCTGCCAGCCAGCAGTGTCCATGAGCCATCGGTCGTTGATTTCGAAATTCGCCACGAGGAGATTCTAAAGCTTGCTTAACTACCGTCCGGCATGCACTTATCAGGCCTACTTGGGACGGTGCGGGACCGCCACATCCATGAAAATCATTGCCATTGCAAATCAAAAGGGAGGCGTTGGGAAGACCACCACGGCGGTGAACCTTTGCGCTTGTCTGGCGGAGCTTGGCAAACGGGTCCTTTTGGTGGATTTGGACCCGCAGGCCAACGCGACGACGACGATGGGGATGGCGCCAGATCCCGAGAACAATCTCTACTACCCGCTGGTCGACGGCACGCCCGTCGAGGACCAGATTCGGGAGACCCATCTGGAGCGATTCTACATCCTCCCAGCGGCGCTGCAGCTGGCTGGAGTGGAGGTCGTGATGGCGCAGAAAGGAAATCACCATAGCCGTCTCCGCGAAGTGCTCGCGCCGCTTGGCGATTTGGGGCAGCTGGATTATGTCATCATGGATTCGCCACCCTCACTTGGTATTCTTATGACCTCGGCGTTATCGACTGCGGATGATTTGTTAGTGCCGGTGCAGTGTGAGTTTTTTGGGATTCAGGCGCTGGCCGGAATCTATCAGGAAGTGTTAGGTAGCATGCAAGAGGCTGGCCTCGCCCATGCGCGGATGGAGGGAATCATTCTTACGATGTATGATGGACGCACGCGTTTGGCGCGAAGCGTGATCGAAGAAGTGCGCACTCATTTCCCTGAGCAGACCTACAAGACGATCATTCCGAGGACCGTTCGTCTTGGAGAGGCCCCTAGCCATGGCAATACGATCATCGAGTATGATCCCTCAGAGGTCGGGGCTTTTGCTTACCGTGCGTTGGCCGACGAGTTTCTCCAACGTCGCCGTGAGTATCGCATCACCTGACAAAAGCGATCATGATCATTCGCCGCGCTACCGAGTCCGACATTGATGCGTTGATCGCATTTAACCAAGGGATCGCCATGGAGACGGAAGGCGTGGCGCTGAGTGGCGAAGTCTTGCGGCAGGGCTTGCATGGACTACTCTCGCAAGAACGGTATGGCTTTTACTCCGTGGCAGAGATAGATGGCCAAGTGGTCGGTTCGCTCATGATCACGTATGAATGGAGTGATTGGCGGAATGGCGTCATTTGGTGGATCCAGAGTGTCTATGTAAGGGCTGAAAATCGTCGCCAAGGCGTTTACACGGCGCTCTACGAGAATGCCCGGAAATCAGCTCGGGAAAGTGGCGATGTAGCCGCAATCCGGCTGTATGTGGAGAAGGATAATGACGTTGCTCAGCAGACCTACAGCAAGCTGGGCATGAAAGAGACGTATTATCGGATCTTCGAGACAGCATCAGTTTAAGATTCTGCCCTCCGTCACGGCAACCAAGCGGCGTTGCTGGGTTTCCTAAAACATGGCACGTTTCCATGCAATTCTCCTTTTCTTAGGTTTATCGATTCTCGTCTCGGGGTCTCAGGCTGAACCGGTTAGCTACTACAAGCAGATCCGGCCCGTCTTCCAGGCGAATTGCCAAGGATGCCATCAACCGGCCAAGGCGAAGGGCGGCTATGTCATGACGACGTTTGAGCGCTTGCTTGAGGGTGGCGATGAAGGGTCGGCTATTGTTCCTGGCAAACCCGATGAGAGTTACCTGATCGAGGAAATCGCCGTTGTTGATGGAAAGGCAGAGATGCCCAAAGGTAAAGCGCCATTGGAGAGTGCGGACATTGATCTCGTCACGCGCTGGATCACTGAGGGTGCCGTGGACGACACGCCGGAAAATGCCAAGATTCGCTACACGGCCGAGAATCCACCGATCTACTCGCGGCCGCCTGTCGTGACGTCGATCGATTTCTCGCCAGATGGGAAATGGTTGGCCATATCGGGATTCCACGAAGTGCTCTTGCACCGCGCGGATGGTTCGGGATTGGAAGCGAGATTGGTTGGATTGTCAGAAAGGATCGAGTCGGTGGCGTTCTCACCCGATGGAACGCTGCTTGCAGTGACAGGTGGATTGCCAGCACGCATGGGAGAAGTGCAAGTGTGGGATGTGGCCAAGCGTCAGCTCACGCTTTCCGTGCCTGTAACCTACGACACCGTCTATGGGGCGAGCTGGTCGCCTAGTGGAGATCGCATTGCCTTTGGGTGTTCCGACAACACGGTGCGAGCCATTGATGCAAAGACTGGTAAGGAGGTGCTCTTCCAAGGTTCGCACACAGACTGGGTCTTTGACACCGTCTTCTCCGCCGAAGGAACGCATTTGGTTTCCGTAGGCCGTGACATGACGTCCAAACTGACAGAACTCGCCACGCAACGCTTTGTCGACAACGTCACCTCAATCACTCCGAAGGCGCTAAAGGGTGGCATCGCCTCCGTGGATCGTCATCCCAAGAGAGATCATTTCGTGGTCGGTGGTTCTGATGGTGTCCCCAAGATGTATAAGATGTTTCGCACGACGAAGCGCGTCATTGGTGATGATGCCAATCTCTTGCAAGAATTTCCAGCGCTCGAAGGTCGTGTGTTCAGTGTGGCCTTTAGCAACGACGGCAGCCGAGTGGCCGCTGGTAGTAGCCTAGACGGTCGCGGGGAAGTGCAGGTCTTCAGCGTCGATCCGGGAGCGAAGATCGAGGACGCGATTATCAAGATCTTGGAGAAGCCCACGCATTCACGGAATGGCGACGAGAAGAAGAAACTCCAAGCGCACTTTGACGCGAGTTCGGAGACCATTGCTTCACTTAAACTTGAGACCGGTATCTACAGCGTGGCGTTCTCTCCTGACGGAGAAACCTTGGCGGCTTCGGGAACTGACGGCATTATTCGATTGATTCAAGCCAAGGGCGGTGAGGTGACAAGGGCTTTCGAGCCGGTCACGGTGGTGAAACATCTTCCTGGTGAAGTGACAGCCTTAAAAGTGACGCCAAGTGAGATTCGGCTAACCAATCCTCATGCGTATGCGCAAGTGTTGGTAACAGCGCAGTTAGTCACCGGTGAGTTGGTTGACGTGACGCGTGATCTTGCGCTGCCGATGGTTGAAGGACTATCGGTGTCGTCCAATGGGCTTGTTCGTGGTGAGTCGGATGGTGATTACCAACTGACATTTGCCTATGCGGGCCAAGCAGTGGATGTGCCCGTCAGCGTAGCCGGTGTCGAGGGTGACTTCATCCCCGACTATGTGCGCGATGTTAATCCCGTCATTTCGAAGGCTGGCTGTAACATGGGCACGTGCCACGGCGCCAAGGATGGGAAGAACGGTTTCAAGCTCTCCCTACGCGGTTATGATCCGGTCTATGATCTGCGAGCGTTCACAGATGACATAGCCTCGCGTCGTGTGAACTTGGCAGCGCCTGACAGCAGTCTTATTCTCATGAAAGCGACAGCAGGCGTGCCCCATGAGGGTGGGCAAGTGGTCAAGCCGGGGAGTCATGCTTATGAAATGATTCGCAGTTGGGTCGCAGATGGAGCTAAGGTGAATTTCGATTCGCAGAAAGCGACCAAGATCACGTTGTATCCCGAGAACCCTGTCATTCAGTCGATCGGTGACCAACAACAGATCCGCGTGATTGCGAGTTACGCGAATGGCGAAGAGCGCGATGTGAGCCAGGAGTCTTTCACCCAGAGCGGCAATACCGAGATTGTGGAAGTCGATGATTCAGGGTTGATCACCACGCTTCGTCGTGGGGAGGCAGCCGTTCTCGTGCGCTACGAGGGCAACTACGCGTCGACCATCGTGACGGTGATGGGAGACCGTTCCGGCTTTGTTTGGGAAGAGCCTGACAAGTTCAATAAGATCGATGAATTCGTTGTCTCGAAGTTGAAGCGGACAAAGACGGCCTCCTCCGGCTTGTGTTCGGATGAAGACTTTGTTCGGCGCATTCACATTGATCTGACCGGCCTACCACCGTCAGCAGAGAAAGTGACAAGCTTCTTGGGAGACACGCGTGATTCGCAGACCAAGCGTCGCGAACTGATTGATCAACTAATCGGCAGTGAGCCCTTTATCGATCTCTGGTCTAATAAATGGGCCGATCTGCTACAAGTAAATCGCAAGTTTCTCGCGCCTGAAGGAGCCAAGCTCTTCCGCGAATGGATTCGTGCAGAGGTCGCTGCGAACACACCCTACCAGCAATTTGCTCAGAAGGTTCTGACGGCTTCTGGCTCTAACAAAGAGAATCCAGCAGCATCCTACTACAAGATTCTCCGGACGCCTGAAGACACGATGGAGAACACGACGCATCTCTTCATGGGGATACGTTTTAATTGTAATAAGTGTCATGATCATCCGTTCGAACGTTGGACGCAGGACAACTATTACGAAATGGCCGCCTACTTTGGGCAGGTCGGATTGAAGAAAGATGATGCTAGTGGCGACAGGAAGATCGGTGGGACTGCCGTTGAAGGGGGCAAGCCGCTCTATGAAGTCGTTTTTGATAAGAAGGAGGGTGAAGTCATTCACGACCGAACGAAAGAAGTCACTGCGCCAGCCTTTCCGTTCGAGGCCACGACGAAAGCGAGTGATGACGCGAGCCGTCGCGAGAAGTTGTCGGATTGGATCACGTCTGAAGACAACCAATACTTTGCTTCAAGCTATGTGAACCGGATCTGGGGCTACCTCACTGGAACGGGTTTGATCGAGCCGTTGGACGACATTCGAGCTGGCAACCCGCCGACGAATCCAGAATTGCTTGATTGGCTGACCGAAGGGTTCATCGCGAGTAACTTCAATACGCGTGAGTTGATTCAGTTGATCTGTCAGTCACGGACCTATCAGCTGTCTATTGAGTCCAATGTCTGGAACGAAGATGATCAAATTAACTACTCGCATGCTAAGGCTCGTCGTCTCCCTGCGGAGGTGCTCTACGACGTCGTTTATGCCGTGACTGGAGCAGAGTCGACTATTCCTGGCGTGCCTCAAGGAACACGTGCGGCGCAGTTGCCTGACGTTGGTGTCGGACTCGAGGATGGATTCCTAGCGAATCTAGGGAGGCCCGTGCGGGAAAGTTCGTGTGAGTGCGAGCGTAGTAATGAACTTCAGTTAGGGCCGATTATGGCATTGGTCAGTGGTCCCACTGTCAATGATGCGATTAGTCAGAAAGAGAACGCCATTGCCGAGCTCGTGAAGAAGGAGAAGGACCCGGTTGGTCTGATCAAAGCACTCTTCCTTCGTGTTCTCAATCGTCCTGCCACGTCTGAAGAAGTGAAGCTGGCGGAGCAGGCCTTCGAAGTGATCGATGGCGAGCACGAGGAAGTAATCAAGAGTCTTGCCGACTACAAAAATCTGATGGCAGGCGAAGTGGAAGCGCAAGTGAAGGCTCGCGATGAGGGGATCGTGACGGCCAAGAAGACACTCGCTGATTACAAGGTTGAGCTAGTGGGCATTGAGGCACAACGCGATAAGGAGCAGAAAGAGGAGGTGGCCAAGCGTGTGCAGGCGTTGCAGGAGCAGGAGGCGGCTTTAGCCGCGAAGCTGGTCGACTGGGAAGCCTCATACAAAGATACCACCGGCTGGATGACCTTGCCTCCGGTCACGCTGACAACGTCGAACGGAGCCACTTTGCGTCGGCAGGCGGATGGAGCCGTCGTCGCCAGTGGTCGGAATGACAAGGTTCGTTACGATCTCACTGCGCAGACCGAACTGACGCAGATCACGGGCATTCGGATTGAAGCGCTTGCGGATGAGAAACTGCCAAAGCGTGGTCCAGGTCGCGCGGATGATGGCAACTTTGTCCTGACCGAGTTCGAGGTGCTTGCCTCGCCATTGCCTGATCCAACGACATGGGACAAGCGAGTGACGTGGAACTTCGAGGAGACAGCTCAGGGCTGGGGCCATGAGAATGACTGCAAGATCGCGGTCGCTGATGGGGCTCTG
Source organism: Verrucomicrobiaceae bacterium (assembly GCA_009936795.1). Lineage (GTDB taxonomy): Bacteria > Verrucomicrobiota > Verrucomicrobiia > Verrucomicrobiales > DEV007 > JAACDM01. Next base: position 16,662 of record JAACDM010000672.1, read on the forward strand.
ACGATTGAGACCGATGGAAAGACCCCATGGGTCCGTCATAAGAAAGTTTCGGGTGAAGCCGGTGACTATGTGCTAGGCGTCACGGCAAAGTTCGCGGGACATATGGATGCTGCCCTTTACTGGACAACGGAGAAGACGAAAGAGCCTGATGGGAAGGTTGTTAGGAAATTTACCATCACTGGGAGCGACTCCGAGTGGACGACGCATTACTTTGCCTTCCATAGCAAGGAAGCGCTAACTGGCCTACGGTTCGACTTTGGCAATGGAAAGGCCAAAATCGCCGTGGATCAATTCGTGCTCTATCGTGGCAAGCTACCTGAAATGAAGGCGATTGTGCTTCAGAACGCCAAGGCGGACTTTAGCCAGGACAATTACGCGGTGGCTACGGCGATCGACGGCAAGCGAGATCAGAACAACAATGGTTGGGCCATTTCACCGCAAGGCGGTCGCGATCACATCGCCACCTTCGAGTTCAAAGAGCCGATTGGTTCGCTCGCCGGGACCCAGTTTCTGCTCAAGCTCGACCAGCAGTACAGCGGCAAGAAGTACGGCCTCGGGAAGTTCCGTGTCTCGGTGACCAATGACGCACAGCCGTTGCAACTAGGTTTGCCGCAAGCGGTCTACACCAGAATGCAAACGCCTGCCGCACAGCGAAGTGAGGAGGAACAACAGACGATCTTTAGCTACTTTACAAGTCAAGACGATGAGTGGAACAAGCGTACGCAAGCTCTGGCCAAAGCGAAAGTCCCACGCGGGAAAGACGCGAAACTGACAGAGTTGGAGGGGGCGCTCGCAACAGCAGAGCAGCCGCTGCCTGTCGATCCGAAGCTGAAAGAACTTGAGCGTGCTGTTTCACTGAGCACGGAACAGAAGAAGGACAAGCGCCTAACGGGTGCTCAAGACATCACCTGGGCGCTCATCAACAGCCCGTCGTTCTTGTTCAATCGGTAGTCTAATCTGGATCGAGCAACTGCCGGGGAACACCGATTGGCAGCACTTTCACTAATCCAGTTAGCGAAACCGCACCCTCTGCATCGAATCCGATCTTGCGCGCCACGAACGTCACTGTCTGTGTTGCCCGCACGCATACTCCGAGCGACTGTCCCGTGTCACAGTCCATCCCCGACGGCAGAGCAACCGCCAACACTGGCTTGCCGGATTCGTTGATGGCTCGAATCGCTGACGCAGACGGCTCGCGAACTTCACCAGTGATGCCTGTTCCCAGCAAGGCATCGATGATCCATTCCGACTCCCGCAACCGCTCTTGGAATGCCGCATCGTCAAGGTCGGCAGCTCTGATGAACGGCGTTCCTGCCTTTGCCAACACGGCGAAGTTCGTTTCCGAATCTCCCGCAAGTTCATCCGGGTTCGTGAACAACAGCACCTCAACATCGACGCCGGCTGCTTCAAGATGCCGGGCGATGACATATCCGTCTCCACCATTGTTTCCTTTGCCGCAGCAAATGATAACTCGTCCTTTCACTCCTTCGTTGAGCAGCCAATCAGCACATCCGCGCCCGGCATTCTCCATCAAGACCAGACCAGAGAGGCCGAACTCCACCATCGCCCGACGGTCGACGTCACGAACCTGTTCACGCGACATGGGAGATGAAGAAGTCATAGGTCGTTCGGAGTTGTTTGGATAAAACGATCAATCAGGGTTAGGCGAAGGCAAGAATGGACGTCGTCAGGCTAGTGCAGGTGTTTCTGGCATACCGGGTTGGCGACAATAGCACGGGATCGAATACTCGTAGAAAGGGATCAGATTTCTTTAGGGGAACCGCGGGAAGGGCTAATCGTAGACCACTCAGCCGATAGCATACTTCGATGGACTCTGTTGGGTGGTGCCCAGGCGAGGAGGTAGTAGGACTAAATCTTACTATTTCGTAGAATTGGGTTTGAAATCGCAATCATTTCGATGATTTTAGAATCATGGAAATAAAGAAGGCCGCAGCCATTCTCGCTAGCTTGGCGCAGCCTAGCCGTTTGCGAGTGTTTCGAATTCTCGTCGGAGCACCCGAGCGCGGACTTTGCGCTGGAGAAATATCCAAACGTCTCAAGATTCCGAAACCTACGCTTTCGTTTCATTTAAAGGAGCTGACCAACGCAGGGATCGTGGTGTCACGCAGGGAGGGCCGCTCACTGTTTTACGAAATCTGCGGCTCCCGCGTGCAGCAACTCATGGGCTTTCTAACAGAGGACTGCTGCCAAGGTCGGCCCGAACTTTGTTTGCCAAAACCCATAGCGGCATGCTGCGAGACTGCACAATAGGACTTCGTTTACAATTTAGATTATGCAATCCGACAACATGAAAACACGTATTGGAATCAATGGATTTGGTCGTGTGGGACGCCTAGGATTTCGCGCGGCGTGGGACAAGGATGACATGGAGATTGTGCATGTGAACGAGCTTCACGGTGGATCCGAGACTGCTGCTCATTTGCTAGAGTTTGATACGGTCCACGGACGTTGGGACAGGGACATCGTTGCAGAAAACAACAGCTTCGAGGTCGATGGGAAGCGCGTTAGCTATTCTAACAAAGCCGCTCCTGGAGAGGTTGATTGGGCATCGATGGGGATCGATCTCGTCGTCGAAAGTTCGGGCAAGTTTCGCACGCCTGAACTCTTACAGCCCTACTTCGACGGAGGCGTCACCAAGGTCGTCGTGGCTGCTCCTGTGAAGGAAGGTGCCCTTAATGTGGTGATGGGCTGCAATGATGACCTCTACGACCCTGCACAACATCACCTCGTCACAGCGGCATCATGCACAACAAACTGCATCGCTCCCGTGGTCAAGGTGATGCATGAGAAGATCGGGATCGAACACGGACTGGTCACGACCCTCCACGATGTCACCAATACCCAAGTCATTGTCGATGCGCCTCACAAAGATCTTCGGCGTGCCCGATCAGCACTCAACTCTCTCATTCCTACCACGACAGGTTCCGCGACGGCGATCACGATGATTTACCCGGAGCTGAAAGGAAAGCTCAACGGTGTCGCTGTCCGCGTTCCGATCTTGAATGCGAGTCTGACGGACTGTGTCTTCGAAATGAAGCGATCGGTGACTTTGGAAGAGGTGAATGGCCTACTGAAAGAGGCATCGGAAACCTATCTGAAAGACATTCTTGGCTACGAGGAGCGGCCACTCGTTTCGACAGACTATGTGAACGACCAGCGCTCGGGCATCGTGGATGCCGCGTCGACGATGGTGAACGACAGCACCCAGATTAAGCTCCTTGTTTGGTACGACAACGAGGTGGGCTACGCATGCCGTATGATGGAGCTGGTGAGCAAAGTCGCGGCAAGTATACCCAAGGCCTAGAGGATCGCCTCCATGGAAGTACGAAACTACGTGGTGGTCACCGCGGCCTATTGGGGATTCACCCTAACGGATGGTGCGCTTCGCATGCTCGTACTACTGCATTTCCATACGCTCGGCTATTCGCCGGTGCAGCTAGCCTTCCTGTTCCTTCTCTACGAGTTCTTCGGCATCGTCACGAACCTCTTCGGCGGTTGGATCGGGTCACGAATGGGTTTGAAGATCACTCTATTTGCGGGATTGGCGACTCAGATTGTGGCCCTGACCATGCTGTCATTCATCCAACCTGGATGGGTCGTTGCAATATCGGTGGCCTATGTGATGGCGGCTCAGGCGCTGTCTGGTATCGCCAAGGATCTCACGAAGATGAGTTCCAAGAGTGCGGTAAAACTGCTCGTCCAGACGAGCGACCATGACCCGTCAGCTTCTGAGCGAAAGCTATTCAAATGGGTCGCGATCCTAACCGGTTCAAAGAATGCTCTAAAAGGTGCGGGATTCTTGTTGGGAGGGGTTCTGCTAGGATGGATTGGCTTTGCTCCGTCCTTGTGGGCGATGGCTGGCGGCCTCACACTCATCCTCATTGCGGGACTGATCTGGCTGAAGCAAGATCTCGGCAAGTCGAAACAGAAGGTCAAGTTTTCTCAACTCTTCTCCAAGAGCCGCGAGATCAACATCCTCTCTGCGGCTCGCTTCTTTCTCTTCGCTTCACGCGACATCTGGTTCGTCGTCGGTCTTCCGATCTTCTTGAAAGTAACGTTGGGCTGGAGCTTTGCCAGCGTGGGCGGCTTCATGGCGGCTTGGGTGATGGGCTATGGACTGGTACAAGCCTCTGCCCCCGCTTTCGTGAGGCGGGGCGGCGCCGCGGCCGGGGCCAGGACGGCGCTCATCTGGGGCATTTTATTGGTAGTCGTGACGGCAGCGATTGCTGCGGCAGTCCACTTTGACTACTATCCAAGGATCGCGATCCTCTGTGGACTGGCCATCTTCGGTATTGTCTTCGCCGTGAATTCCGCAGTGCATTCCTACCTGATCCTCGCCTACACCGACTCTGACAAAGTGGCGCTCAATGTCGGATTCTACTACATGGCGAACGCCTGCGGAAGACTCGTGGGAACACTTCTATCTGGTGTTCTTTACCTCAGGGCGGGGTTGTCGGGCTGCCTCTGGACAAGCACTGGCTTTGTCTTTATGGCGGCGATCCTAACCATCATGTTGCCGAAGAAGTTAACACTGCCTGTCTCAGATGCCTAAAACTGCAGATCCAGTGATTTAAGAAGAAATGTGGCAGATATCAACTGCTGACATCTTTAAGTGCCTGAGCGATGAGAGTCGTTTGAGGATTCTCCACCTCCTTAGCCAACGGCCGTTGTGCGGCTGCCACTTTATCGAAGTACTGGGTTTGGATCAGGTAAAGGTTTCGAAGCTGCTCACTTACATGAAACGGCTTGGGATGGTGAAGGCCACCTGTGAGGCCAACTGGACAGTTTACAGGCTTGCCGAGCCTGTAAACCCGATCATTGCGATGAACTTAGTTTGTCTGGCCCAATGCAGTGCAGACGTTGCCAAGCTTTTCTCGACCGATTTAAGACAGCTTGCTCACGTCATGGCTCGCATTCGCCAGCACGAGATCGACTGCCCAAAGCTTGTCATAGAGGGCTAGAATCCTTCCTAGGGCATTCCAATCAGACATCAACGAGCGAGTGATTGCTGTGACTCGAATTCAGCGAGAGCAGAGGTCTGTTTTGTCTCTGGCACTCGCCGGCATTTAGCAATTCTTCCTTTCGCAATGCCATGGCATAGGGTAGCCTGGTTGAAGTTTGTTCAGAACAAGCACATTGAGGTCTAAAACTTGACCGATTGCCGACAATGTAATTGATTCACAGTGAATGGCTTTGGGGCTGTAGCTCAGCGGTTAGAGCAGGGGACTCATAATCCCTTGGTCGCGGGTTCGAATCCCGCCGGCCCTACCAGACGAAAGGGTAGGAGATGCGAACTTTTTGATATCGCTTTCTTGGTGGATTATAGACGATGGATGTTCGCAATTCTCTGGGGGGATAATCCGTCTAGCCACCATTTGGAATAGTGACCTCCAGTCCTCACCTAGATTGGTGCAAACTCAATACGTTCAATCTGGACAAATCCCAGTAAACCACGCTTCAAGATTTACGTTGGTCGATGGCGTAAACTCGCTGTCGGCACAGACGCTTTTCGCCGGCAGCTGGCAATCGGCTTCCTCAAGCACCCCGCACATCAACGCACCAAGTAGGTGTGTTGATGTCTCGGTATGACGACCATTTAATGGAGTGCTTTGTGGGCCACCCCAGGCAGGTGACAATCCCCTCGCTTTCAAGTCTTTTTAAGAGGCGGTAGGCACTCGAATGGTCACACTCGTCGATTCCTGGCAGGGACATTAACTCACTGACAGTCGTGGGTGAATGGCTTGTAGCCAT
>JAACDM010000107.1 GCA_009936795.1 Verrucomicrobiaceae bacterium
ACAAAAGCGGCCCGCTGAGCGAATGCTCGGCGGGCCGCTGATACAATCTCGTCTAACAGACTTAGTCGATCGTCACATCATCGATGTACCAACCGGCAAAGCCATTCTCGGCACCAGCAGTGAGGAGGACAAACTCAACAATGACCTTTTGACCGCGTGCCGCTGGAGGTAACCTCAAGGCAAACGGTGTCCACGTGGCCGTCTTGCCCCAGAAGATCTCCGGCTCGGAGTAGAGAATTTCCCCGTTCTCGTCCAGGATGTTCACCTGACCGCCTTCTTCTTCGAAGGTCGACTCAATGTAGTAGCTGAACTCGAGCTTCGGTGAACTCAACTCCGACAAATCGAGAACCGGTGAGCGCAGACGCGAAACCGCACCGGCACCGTAGGGGCCATCGAGATCCGTGCCCCAAGCGTTGGTGCCGCTGTTCGCTGCCATGAGCCCGTCCACACTTGGCGTGCCGAGTTCCCAAGGCGTGTCCCCAGCATCCATCGTCGCCGTCCAACCGGCTTCGCCGCCTTCAAAATCCTCTGTATAGAAGGGAGGAGCCTCAGACTCACGCGCCCGGTAGTAGCGCTGAGCACCGTCCTGTGGGATGTTCGTGTCCGTGTAGGTCAGCGCGCCTTCCGTAGCTCCACCATCTGGGAAACCAGTCAGCAATTCTTGCCATGACAGGAGATCCGTTGAGGTATCGACCGCATAGTAGAGGCCTTCATCGGCTTCCCAACTAAAGGTGAAGTCACCCGTGGCGGCATCACGCACCACATCAAACACTGGAATGCGAGGAAGGACGACCGCTTCATCTGTCGCGTTGGTTAGGTCCAGACCTTCCAAACCATTGACGTAGATCGAGGCGATCTCGTTCGCACTGAGGGGACGTCCCCAGATGCCAAGGTCATCCATGCGCCCATCCCAGTAAGCTTCTCCGTCAACTGGCAGACCTGCATCATCGACATCGACTCCAAGAGCAATGCCTTCAATAATGCCCGGGCTGATATCGCCCAAGTAAGCGCTGGAACTCACAGCTTGTCCATTTCGATACATGGTTAGGCTCGCCCCGTTCGCGGTGAAGGCAATGTGCTCCCAGCGTGCGACCGGAAACTCTTCTTCATTGACCTCATCCGTGCGAGGGTTGTTAGGCCCAACTGTCAACTGTGTGCCCAACTCAAAGTTCGGCTCCTCAGCGTCGACGTCGCCGTCAAACAGCAAACGGAACTGCCCTTCGGTGTCGCCCCAGTTTCGAATAATCTCAGGCGGCGTCTCAAAGTCGAATTCGATCGCTGAGTTTGTCCAAACCCAGAGACTGACAGTCATCTGCCCAGGCTTCTCATAGGTCGGAATCATGGCCCAGTTATCGGCTCCGTTGAAGTTCAACGAGCCGCCAATGCGCCCTTCGATCCACTGCTCAGAAGGCCCAGCAAAGTCCATGAGGTCCACATCGGCAGCGGTACCACCAGAATTGGCAGCTTTCGCGCCTGAAGTCTCATCAAACTTGTAGTGGCCGATCAACCGGTCCGCAATGTCACCTGTGACTGCCGTCAACACGGCTGGGGTGCTAAAGGACGTACCATCCGCATTGGTCACCGCCACCGTATAGGCGCCTTCATCATCAGCATTAAACACGGCAATGCTCAGATCAGGCGACGTGGCTCCGGTGATCCGATCATCATCCGTAAGAGCAACGCCATCTTTACTCCACTGATAGGAACTGGCGCCATCCGCTCGAACGCTAAGATCAACGACTTCACCAGCAACCCCGTTGGCGCTCACTGGCTGACTCGTGATCGAGGGTGGTGGTGGTGGTGGTTCAGAGTCGAGCACCAGCTGCATGGCATTGATGGTCGAGTTTCCTCCACCGCCGTCCCAGAAGTTCAAGGTGATCTCACCATTCACAGGGCCGATGCCATCAAATCGAACGAAGTTCCCTCGACCACGAGCACCAGGATCAGTACTCGTCACTTGGAGGAGACCAGGGGCAGCATTGTACTCGTCCGCATTCAACTGGCGCATGAAGATGCGCTCTGCTGTCTGCACGAGTTCAAAATCAATGTTAGGAAACTCAAGAGGACGGGCAATAGAATAAATCAATATCGAATGCGATCCATCCGGGACATCCGAGAACGTAACAAAGGCAGCCTCTTCTTCATTACCACCGCCCTCGATTAGACCGTTGAACAACTTCGCATTCGTGTCATCTGTGCCTGTTCCTGAACCCCACCGGTTGGCTGCTGACCACTCAACAGAAATGCCAGTCGCTTCGTTTCGACTATTGAGCAGGCCAGATTCTTCGCCTGCAGAAGAGCCGTCACCTTCGCCCGGAAGGGAATTCCAATAAGCTTGCAACTGCCCGCCACCAATATTCGTCGCATCTGAGCGTGTCGGCGCACCGTTCGCACCTCCACCTACAAAGTTAATGCCGATGCTGACAGGCTGCTCTGCCGGATCAAACAAGGTGGCTTGGACTTCATTACTCGAATCACAGCCAACGATTTCCACCGAGTAGACATCGCCTGCGTTGTCTGCCGTCACAGGATCCGTGGTGTAAACCGTCTGTACGGCCCCAGGGATCGGCTCGCCATTTTTAAGCCACTGCACTGGCCACGGGCCATTCACCTCAGTGAAGAACTCTGCACCAACGCCTTCAATCGTCGGGGTATTGACTGGATGCGTCAGAAAAGCGGTCTTGCTACAATCCGCCGAACTCTGGAACGCAAGCAATTCAACTTCTGCAATCTGCATGCTATTCTGGGTATCTTCCTGCAAGAGAATCGTCGTCCAGCGGTAGTGCAGATAAGCCGCGTTGTTGTCGAAGAAGAATTACTGCGTTTGAAATCGATCGTCACCAGGAAACGTCTCGACCCAGCTAGGAACGGCAGCGTTCTCGTAAATCGTTTCCCAATTTCCTGAATCCCATCCAGGTGCTGCATCGTTGGAGCCTTCCAAGATGATGGACAAAGGATCACGGCCAACAGCATCATTCGCCGACTGCATGCTGAGGCCAACCAGGGTCGTCGCGCCGACTGAAGGAGAAACCACAAATCCAGACGGCGTAGAATTGTTAGCGGTATCGAAATTGAGATACTTCGTCGGTTGATTATCAATGGCGTTGGCAACCCCCTCGGATCCGGGGCTGTTATCGGAACTGGCGATGATCGGATCGCTAGGCTGGGTTACGTCCACGGGTGCCGACTTGCCTAACAATTCCACTTCTGCAATCTGCATGCTGTTCTGGGTGTCTTCCTGCAAGAGAATGGTCGTCCAGCGGTAATGCAGGAACGGCTTGTTATTGTCGAAT
>JAACDM010000673.1 GCA_009936795.1 Verrucomicrobiaceae bacterium
CGTTCGAAATTCCGCACCTGACCTTCACGAATCTCCGCAGCCATCGAGTCGATGATGCTGTGCATATTCTCTTCACTCCAAACCGTACGCCGCAACTCGTGATAGCGATTGATCCATTCCTGCCAGAACTCTGGCATCTTGGCTTCGCCCCCCTTTCGGTTCACCCCGGTGCCCAAGAGATTCTTCCACATTCCCTGGGTTGCAAAGTAGCTCACCCAAGCCTTGGGATCCCGGGCTCTTGTGTCGGAGTCACAGCCCATTGTTCTATCAAAGTCCCAGATCGGACCATAGAAGAGCTTTCCATTGATTGGCTGATAAAGATAAGTGCTCAAACGCAAACCATCGGGATCGCGTGTGAGAGTTCATGCCAAATACTCATCAATCCAGGATCCCGTGTCTATGAAAGCGCGATAACCCGTCTTCGGATTCTCTGGATCGTCGCCCGTCATTGCATCGATGGCGTCATTCATGTAGCCCCTCAATCCACTGTTCTGCTGATTCGTCACGGCGCTTCCCTGAGGCTCCACCCAAACAAAGGTGTCACCGCCAGCAGAGAACGATTTATCGCCGCCAGCACCACTTGTCCGGTCTACCTTCACAATGTAACCACCGTCATCTCCGGTATCAGCTTCCTCGATCTGCACCCGATCATCGGAAATCTTGATCTTCTCCATGAATGTATAAACACCGAAATAATCACCCTCGTCTAAGTCATCGCCATCGATGTTCATGTAGACTTCAACGAATCGCGTCCGCGGTGCCCAACTCCCCATTTGGCGAAACATCTCATACATAAAGGGATTCCGCATGAGCGCGCGATCAAACTGCATCCGGCCGCTCAGCACCCAGTCAGAATCCGCAGGTAAACCGAGTGGGTTGATATCTTTATCAGCCCAGTTCGCGTCATCAAACCAGGCCTCAAGGGCGAGAGAACGTTTGGCGTTGCCAGCAGTACTGGATCCACGTGTGCGCATGCCAGCGCGTGTGTGCATGGCGGCTGCTTGGGCAATGCTCGTGCGTTTCTCACCGCCCTCAGCAGTAGCTTGAGGCTCGAGAATCATCCACGACGTGGGAATGTAACGCGTCTTGGTTGGCAAGCGTTCCCCGTCATTATCAAGAACAATGACAGGAAGATTGGAACTCCAATCCTTCAATTCATCGGTCACTTTGATATAGGTTGCCGTCTCAACCTCGCTCGGCAACTTGCCGTCTTCGAAAACACGTGCGCGAATCTGAGTAGTAGATTCAATCGTAATAGGCCCTTCATAACGCTTTGGTGGTGTGAAGAGCGAGACTTCAGGGACAGTACGGTTCGTGGTGTAGCCGATGTAGGCACCCTCGGGAAGATTCGGAGCTGATAGCTCCACCGTAATTGGATCCGTGAAGGTCTGGCTCTTCGTCTCAAACTTAACACCAGTGCTAGGCACTCCAAGCGTTCTACTGTTGGCCTCACCCAACGTTGGGCGGGTCATGTAGCCATCATGACCATAGGAGACTTGATCGAACATCTTAGGCAGAGGATCAAACGCATCGATCACTTCACCTTGAGGATCCACCAACGCAAGGTACTCCCCGCGGCGGTTAAGCGTAAAATTCGTGTGCGGAGTACTGACGAAGAGCCCTGTCTTATTCTTTCCCGATGCATAGATCAGGAGATACTCGCCCGCTTCGATCTTCTGATTACTAGAAAAGCTCCACTTTTTGAGATTGTTCTCGTTGTCCGTCATCGTATAGCCAGCCAACGAGAGTGACTCCGCTCCGGCGTTGTGAATCTCGATGATGTCAGAAACGTCACCATCTTCGTCTTGAAACTCTTCCGGTTCGTTGCCACGATCGTCAGCGACGGCGATCGCAATCACTTCTGAAATAGTAAGTTGGGCCTGAGATGATAGGAGAAGACCAGCGAAGAAGGTTAAGTGTAGGGGTATGAGATAGCGCATGTTCAAGGGGTTCAGTTTGACGGCACCATACAGTTTGCGACAGGAAGGTGGGGATTGCCCACTTAAAAAAGAGCCGATTCTTAGGCTGGGATTATGGTTGCCAAGCGTTGCATATCAGCTTATTCCCACGGCTCGAAACTGACCCAAATGCATGCATGAGTGACTCTGGCCCCATCGATCTTGCCGACCTACAGCTCAAGCCTCAGTGGATTGACGACTTGGACAAGCCCAACCCCTTTGCTGCTTTCGAGGGCAAGGATGCTAGGGACGATCGCAAACCACGTCGTGATGGACGTGGCGGCGGCGGCGGAAACCGTGGTCCTCGCGGACCTGGAGGCGGCGGCCAAGGCCAGCAACGAGGGAATCGTCCACCCCGGCCTCAAGGAGATCGACGCCAAGGAGGTGGCGGAAACAAGCCACAGGGAGATCGACGCCAAGGAGGTGGCGGAAATAGGCCACAGGGAGATCGACGCCAAGGAGGTGGCGATCACGGTCCGCGTCGCGGTGGCCAAGGCAGGGGTCCTGGTCAAGGACAACGCCACGATCGACAACAACGACCCGACCGGCCGCCTCTCTACGAACTGGTCGACATCGAACTCATTCCTGATCAAGCCGGGGTCGAAGCCGTGGCGAAGCAGATCAAGATGACAGGCCGTTCCTACCCGATCTTTGACCTGGCACGACTCAGTCTTGGCGGCCCAGAACGCTACCACGCGAAATTCATTCTCAAACCAGAGACGACCCAAGTTCAGCTCGTCGAATGTAGCCTGGACCGTTCGCTATGGCTGTCCATGGGAGAAGCCGTCAGGCACTTCTCGAACACAACGCTCTTCTCACAGTACTACAAGAAGCAGGAGATCGAGGTAGAACCACCTAAAGGCAACTTCACCGTCATTGCTGTTTGTGGACTTTCCGGCGCCTTGCTAGGGCCTCCCAACTTCCACTCCTATCAGAAGAACCTGATGGACTTGCATCAGCGCAAGTTTAGCCGGATGCACATCGACGGTTACAAACGCAAGATCCAGATGGTGCGTGACGAAGAAACCATCGAGAAGTGGAAGAACTCGCTCACCAAGTCCACCCAATACGTTTACATCAAAGGACTGACGGAGGAAGCACCAAAGAAGGAGGAAGTCTCTCCAAAGACGGAAGATGCGCCAAAGAGCGAAGAAGAAGCACCGGACGCTGATGCAGAGGGAACTCCCGTAGCCGACGAAGCCGCACCGGCCGAGGTCGCAGAAGAAACAGAAACAACGACTCCGGCTGCCAATGACGAAGCAGCGACGCCTTCAGCAAAGAGGCCAGAATCAGAAGAGGCTGCTCCGGCTGAAGAAGGAGTGCCTGCTGCGGAAGAAACTCCGAAAGCTAACTTTGAGATCCCTGCGGATGCGTTGGTATTTAAGTCAAAAGCCGAGGCGGAGAAACACTTCCTCGAGACCCACGGGAAGGAAACCTTCGCAAGTGTGAAGACGTCCACAGTTCCTGGCACTATTCCTGCCAAGTTGGTGTCAGGGGCGCTCCATAACATGCTGACTAGAAACGCTGAGCGACAGCAGCGGTTGCCTATGCCCATGGTAAGGAACCTTAGCCCGGTGTTAGAGAAGGCGGGATTGCGGTTTTTCAAACTAGGCAAGAAAGAAATCTATGTGGCGCGCTCCCGACCACGGCCATTGAGCGCAAAACTCGATGTATCGCCACGTATTCGATCCATTGTCCAATACATCCGCGACAATGAGAAGCAGGATTTGAACAAGTTAGTTACGGCACTAGTACCCAACGCCGCAGCCCGCGAAGGAACCGAGCCGACTCCTGAAGAGATCGAGTTTCTCAAAGACCTGCGTTGGCTTATTCGGGAAGGCTACGTCATTGAGTTCAGCAGTGGCGAACTCCGCTTGGGCTCACTAAAGTCTCCTCTTCCTCCCGCGAAGAAAGGCGCGAATCCTCAAGGCTACGCGAAGTCCAATCCCAAGCCGAAGAAGAAGCCGCGCAAACGTTCTCCCCGCAAACGTGCTCGCAAACGCACCAAGTCTCCAGCACAGCGTCTGCGGACTCGCATTGCTACACTTAAGCTCAAGCGACGAAAGGCACGACGCGCAGAAACAGCGTCCGCCGCCGCGCCGGTTCGTCGCCGCGCCCGCGCCGCGACACGGGGACTGCGCGCGAAACGCGTCCAAGCGTGACCCCAGCCTCTCCCAGAGAACAGGGCTTTCGTATGCCCGCAGAATGGGAAAGGCAGGAGGCCATCTGGCTATCGTGGCCTTCACATCCAGAGTCCTGGCCTAACAAAGCCGCTACCATAGAGCGGCAATTCGCCGAGATCGCAGCGGCGATCAGCCGACACCAAGCCGTTCGGATCAACGCTACCGCTGAGGCTCACAGTCGGATCGAACAAGCCCTCAAAGCAGCCAACGCAGAAATGGATCGTGTGCAGCTCTACGTGCATCCCAATAATGACGTCTGGTGCCGCGACCACGGGCCGATCTTCGTGAAACACCGCGAGAACGGCAGCTTGGCTATCACAGATTGGGGCTTCAACGGTTGGGGTGGCAAGTTTGAACCCTACGATCTCGACAACGCCATCCCCACACGAATAGCCGAAACGTTAGAACTTCCGCTTTTCGAAAGCGGCATGATTCTGGAAGGCGGGTCCATTGAAGTAAACAGTCGTGGTCAGCTTCTCACCACAGAAGCCGTTCTGCTCAATCCCACCCGCAATCCCGATCTAGGGCGAGAAGAGATCGAAGTACGCCTCAAGGATTCCTTAGGTATTGTCGAGATCGTTTGGTTAGGTCAAGGCATTGAAGGAGACGATACCGATGGTCACATCGATGACGTCGCGCGGTTCATCGATGACACGACCATTGTCCTTTCCTGGGAACGCGACAATAAGAGCCTGAATCACCGCATACTACATGAGAATCGTGAGCGCCTTCAGGACATGCGAACGCCAGAAGGCTCCAAACTCGAGATTATCGAAATCCCCCTCCCCAAAGCTTGCGAATTGCCAGGTTGGCGGTTGCCAGTCTTGCCCGCAAGTTACGTAAATTTCCTCATTCTAAATACCGCCGTTCTCGTGCCCACCTTCAATCAGAAACGCGGCGACATGGAAGGCTGTGGTATCTTGGGCGAACTCTTTCCTGACCGAGAAATCGTACCTATCCCCTGCCTGGATATCGTCGAAGAGGGTGGTGCCTTGCACTGCATCTCCCAACAACAGCCAGCGGCCGGTACGATCAAAAAATACTA
>JAACDM010000674.1 GCA_009936795.1 Verrucomicrobiaceae bacterium
AACTGCGTTAAGTATACACCTTCATCAGCGAGCCGATGGAGATTGGGCCTTTGAATTTCAGGGTTAAGTAAGCCGAGCCCGTTGTATTCCTGATCATCTGACACAATGAAGATCAGGTTCGGTTGTGCGATTGCGACATTTCCACAAACGATGAGAATCCACGCCAAAGAAGCGCAACGCGAGAGTAATTGCATGCTGCAAGCATTGCCGGTAGTGCCTCCCCAAACAACACCAGCATTGCCCAGGATCAGATCGTTGCCAGCTCAAGTCCGAATGCCATTGAGTTCTCAGGGCTCCCCAATCAGGATCGACCGATGAAAGCCCAATATCTCTACAGTAAATTGATCACATTGCTCAGCGTGCTACTCCTCTATGCGACTGCAGATGCAGAAGAAGCCGGTCTTGCGAAGGAGAACCAACCGCCAGTGGAACCGACACTGTGTGTCGGCAACTACCAATCAGAAGCTGACGCAGTGAAACAGCTCGCGCGTTTCGCCGCGACCTACTCGGACCTCTACGAGTGGAAGGCGCGCGCGGCAAAGATCCGCAAGCAGATCCTCAGAGGCGCAAAGTTAGAGCCTCTGCCTGAGAAAACGCCGCTCAAGCCTATCTTCCATAGAAAGCGCAAGCACCTGGGCTACTCTGTTGAATCCACAGCCTTCGAGGCACGGCCAGGGTTCTTTGTCTATGGTAATCTTTACCGTCCACTAGGAAAGGAAGGGCCGTATCCCGGCGTACTCTGTCCGCACGGTCACTCGCGTGGCCCAGAGGGTGGACGGCTGCGTGCCGACCAACAACACCGCTGCGCAACGTTAGCACGGATGGGGGCGGTCGTGTTCTCCTATGATATGGTTGGGTTCGGTGATTCGTTGCATCTCGGCTGGAATCACAAACACGTTCAAGTACTAACATTGCAAACATGGAGCAGCATTCGGGCGATCGATTTCCTCCAGTCGCTGCCAGACGTTGATGCCAAGCGCATCGGCGTGACCGGATGTTCGGGCGGCGGGACGCAGACATTCTTGCTGGCGGCGATTGACGACCGGGTGACCGTCTCCGTCCCGGTAGTCATGGTATCGGCGCACTTCTTCGGCGGCTGTCACTGTGAGAGCGGCATGCCAATCCATAAGACGCCCGAATTGGAAACTAACAACGCCGAGATTGCGGCACTCGCAGCACCGCGACCGATGTTGCTCGTCTCCGTCGGTGGCGATTGGACAAAGAACAATCCAGAGGTTGAGTATCCCTACATCCGCAATATCTACGAGCTCTACAACGCGGAAAATGAGGTCGAGAACGTGCACTTTGTAGATGAGGAACATGGCTATCACTTATCAAAACGTCAGGCCATGTATCCATTTATGGTCAAACATCTCAAGCTCAATCCTAACGGAGTAATTGACGAGAAAACTAAGAAGTTCGACGAAACGAAGAACGTTATCGAGGCCGTCGATAAGATGCGTGTCTTCGACCAAGATCACCCATTGCCTGAGCATGCGCTCAAACCAGGCGTGAAAGTCCAACTCTAGTATCCACGTGAAGGAGGCACTGTGGCTCAGCGAATGCGGTGATCACCACCAGTGAGGTTTCACTCGACAAAAGCTTCATCAACATGGGCACTTTCAATCTTTTACGCAAAGAACTGCTAACAATGCCGCCTTGGACGAAAGCATAACCACTCAACAAATCTGAGATCCAGCTGCCTGGTAATGGCTAGAAACCCGTAACCGAAAGCGATTTTACAGCCTCTCAATTCTCCGAATGCTATTGTCTTTCACAATACTGTGTTCGTCCAAAGGGCTGTCGACGGCCCCATTTACTTTCTTGCCTCGACCAAAGTCACTCACCAGGTTCCCGATAATCAAGATTTCTCTACACTCGCGGTCGCAGGTGACGGACTTCCCAGCCATGCCACCAACGGAATTTCCGTTGATGACGATGTCGTCCGTTTTTTGTAGCGGAACACCGTTACCAACAACGATCTGTTCTTTATGGTCACGTTTGATCTTTCTCTTGTGCTGGCCACCGCCCATGTAGCTATTGGAAAATTTGTTGCCCGTGATGGTGATGCTGCCTTGAAAAGCCAGCTCGACCGCCAGCAAGTACTCAAAGAAGTGCCAGGGTTCCAGTAGCGGATACCGTTCGTCAAGAGTTCTTCTACATCCCAACTTGCTCAAACATCCCCCGCATTAGCTACGGGCGCTTGCCCGCAACACGTGGGACAGGTCTGTAACCCACATCCTCGAACGCCTCCGCTTGCGGTACGTAGTGGTCATCAAACTTGGGATCAGCGCATCCGATCACGTTGTCATCCGTATCCACATTACTATTCACGTCGTTAATTTCTCCACCAATAGAGCAACCGACCACGCCCACGCCTGAGGCGAGATCCAGTTCGTACCGAGAGCCTGTAGGCCAGCCGCCCGGAGCGTTGTTTTTCCAAAAGATGGAGTCCTCGTAGATGTTTCCATCATTCGCATCATCGACGGCATTGCGATTACCAGTGAACGTGCACCTTCGCAGCAAGATTTTGGAGCCTGGAAACAATGTCAGGGCCCCTGAACCATATTTGGGCTTCCATTTTCCAGGCGTCTTAGCCATTTCGTCCATCGGACCATTAGAGAGATTGTCGACGAACAGACAATTGGTGATCTCCGCTGAACTGCCGTGAAGGAGATCCACAGCAGCACCACTGATAGGGCACCGATTGTTTCTGAAGATACAATTCTTCATGAGGACAGACTGTAACTTGGAACCATCCGTATGGCCTCGATGCTCCACCGAAACGCCGGCTCCACAGGGGCTAGTGAAGTTGTCCACGACCTCAACATTCTCAATCGCGGGGTAAGATCTTCCGAAAATCTTAATCCCTCCTCCGTCGGTGTAGAAAAACTTTGCTCTCTCCAAGTTATCACCCTCGATCTTCGGCTGAATGTTAAAGGGCTCATCCTTATCCGTCAGAAAGCCATTCGCTCCAGTGATCTTAAAACCTCGTAAAATAGTCTTGCGACTGACACCGTCGCCAAAGTAGACCACATGATTTACGATAGCCGGAAAACTTGTCGTCGACTTGTCTGCTAGTTTCGGATTCGCAGCTGTAAGAATGACCTCGCCCTCCGCCTCCAACGTGATTCCATCGTGACGCGCGTTGAACCAAATCATGGCCTGCCCACGCTGGCCAGGCCGATAGGTTCCTGCGTGAACGATGATTCGCTTGCGCTCGGAATCCTTGGCAGCGGATTCAAGCACTTCCTGAATGTCATCGCCAGGACGCACATGATAGGGCTCTTGAGCACTCGCATTGGAAAGCAGCACAAAAACCACCATACCAAACCATGACAAATACGATTTCATTCGCATGTATCTACTATGGTGCCAGTTCCACACGCCAACGAGCGTAGGTTTGCCCATCCTCACTTGGAAATGACTTACGGTAGGTCACCCTTCTCAATCCCTCACCGCCAGGATTGGAGTCCATCTCAACGAGATCGGCGACAGGTGTCCCCTGCCAAGCTTGAAGATCACTTGAGAATTCCAGCGTGTAGAGAAGCCCGTTGTCTATTCGTTGGGTAAGGGTGAAGAGAATGCTCTCCTCCTGCGTATTGATAACGAAACTATCGGCTGCCAATTGCACCGCTTCAAGAAGGTCAGGATCTGGCGGCCACTGGCCAACCTCACGCCCCGGCGTTCCCCCTTTGAGTGAGCTTGCAGTCCAATTCGCTGGATCATTTGGGTCTGTATCGGCTACCAAGGTCGAAAAGACTAATGAATTACCCTCGTCGTTCGTGTTAGCCGGCCATGGCGCGTTGTTGCTGTAGGTCACACTGACAATAGGCTTAAATCGGCTATTCGATATCTCCAGATGCTCGCCGCCGTTACTGAGTTTCTTATTGTATTCGCCCAGGATGGGAAGGCCATCACCATAGCGCCTCACGAAAGCTTGACGGTCATTCACAATCACGCCGTAGGCCTTGGGTCCAATTGTGGTAACATCTCCCTCTCCGAAGACATAATCGATCCCTGCCGTGAATCGCAAATCCGCGAGATCGATCGCGACGTCACTAGGATTGTAGAACTCAATGTATTCGAAATTAGAAGAAGAGAAGTCCAAGGTCTTCTCTTCTTCACTCGCGCTCTCCGGGTCCACCAAGAGTTCCGAAATAAGGAAATTGCTAGAATCAGCAGGCTCTAGTCCGACTCTGTAGGTCGATTCACTGACGGCCCCCCAAGTCGTCGTGAATACCGTCTTCATTCGCGAACGGGCCCGGACCGTAGATGTGCTCTCCACAACAAAGCCCACATCTGGATCCATGAGGATCGCCTCTGGATTAAGATCTCCTCCAAGAAGTCGCGGATCCGATCCGTCCGTGGTGTAGTAAATGGAGGTGCGGGGTGTCTCCGGTATCGAGATCGTCACTTCGGCACCTGCGACCACCGCTCCACCAGCTGGCGAGAAGGCAGGAACGGGCACGTCGCCCCATAGCTTGTGTTTCTCCCAAAGGCCACCAGCAAAGAGCACATCTTCACGCCCCTCAACCCATTCTGCAATCTCACTTGTATCGATCACTGGCCCCGAAAAGGCCATCAGGGGCGCGATCTCTGCAGCCAGCTCGTTAGTACGTCTCGTCAAATTTGCTTTGGTTAGAGCCCCCCCAGGAGTGAAGAAATGCATCTGCAAGCGATCCGCAAAGAGCAGTCTCCACTCTGGGCTGCGAATAAGGTGACTCCAGACTGTTGCGAGATCATTGCTAGGAGTTCGGTCTAGCTGTGAGAGATCGGTGGCAATGGAGTCATGGGTGATCGAGTGGCTACTTTGTACACCGAAACACACTTCAGCGTCCCAGACATAGGCGCGCCATCGTCCGACGTCAGAAAGTTCACGCGCGATGACGAGATTATTGTTCGGCCAATCTTCCGTCGCGCCGTAGACATTGACGATAAAGTAGTCTGCAAAACTGACAGGATCCAGTTCACCCGTGACGGCTTTGTAGTTTTCAAGATCCTTGAGATCTTTCCTCAACAGGCGTTCCAAGTTCTTCCACTCATCGGTGTCTTCAAGCTTGTTGTCGAGAGGAGAGCCATCCGCCCACACATCAATGTGCTTCACTTGCCAGGGGATATCGCCACTGCCGTAGAGATCCTGAAACGGCGGTTCTCGGATACGTGCGACCGAGTTGTAGTAGCCTTTGTAAGAGCCGTTTACAAAGAGCGCATGCTGCACGCCGACAGCCCCGAATTGCCCGGTATCCGTGAAGATACGCCTGGCAAGCTCGTCAACGATGAATGGACTAACAATATCATTCTTACCCGCACGCAAACGGAACTGCCTAAACTGCCTCACCGGAAAGTTCTCCACAAAGGGAAAGTTCAGAGTGTCGTTTCCATAGTCATTGCGAAGGAAGAGATTGAAGGACGGCTTCTGGGGAGGCTCACTTGGCCACGGGCTTGCATCGGTATTTCCGAGAGAGAAGTTGAACCGCGAAAAGGCGCTGGCCGACAGACGGAGGCCACCATCGATCTGCACATTGGTACCATCATCAGGGTAAAGCACCTCCATTGAGATCTTGCGCTCGTAGGAACGGCCATGCATCGCAGGCATGTAATACTCATTGACCATCCGAGGTGTGCTCAGCCCTGCCACGGACATGATGCCATGAGGCTTGTAAAATGCCTCTCCGCTATCGGCAACCAAGCTGAGCGTTGGGATTGTGTTGAAGGCGTCATCGATGCCTACGAGATACGTTTGAGTGCCATCCGCAGAAGGACTCAGCCCCTCCTTAAACGCTCTCGCTCTAATCGGCGTTCCCGTGCGGTCATCGATCGGCTCGATCGATATAGGACCTTCGTAAAGGGTGCCATTAGCCTCCGTTGGTTCGCTCCCGTCAATCGTGTAACGGATCATCGCATCTTCCGTCCTACTAGCAATAGTCACCGAGACAGTATTCTCGTAGACGCCACCAGCCGGATCAAACTTCGGCTTCTTCACGACATCCATGATTTCAGTTCCGCTGTCGGCTCCTCCAGGGGTAGGCAAGTCAAAGTAGGTAAGGGCACCATTCGCTCCCACTCCATAGGACAGAAAGGGATATTGTTTCGGGAACCCTCCTTCAAACTGACTTACAAACTCACCAGCAGCATCACTCAATCCAAGAAACTCACCTTCTGCTGAAAGCTTGAAACTGGTATGCAAGTAGTCACCAGGTATTTCTGTGTTCCCATCAGCAAGCACGAGGAGATAGCCACCAGCCGCAATAGTCGTATTGTCAAGAAATGTCCAGAGCTTCGGTTGATCGTCGTCGTCTGTTAGATGCCATCCGCTAAGATCCACTTCTTCTGCACTTGTATTGTGCAATTCAATCCAATCCGAGTAGTCGCCCTCCACATCAGGATGAGCCACCTGCGACCAATCAACGACACCACCTGAGGGCTCCGCATGACCCACCCGGTATTTCCAACCATCAACTCGAAGAGAAATCTCCGCGCTCGCGCCTATAGATAAAGTGGCCTCAAACTTCAATGTCTCATCGATCGTCTGGTCACGCTCGTTAATGTGTGAGGGCACTGTGTTCTGAACCTGGACGGCTAAGACGTTCTGTCCTGCCTGCAGCACCTCGCTCGCAAGCATTCCCGAAGTGTATTCGAGCATCTCGTCAGACTGAGCACTAGAAAACGCAGACTGCCCATGATACACAAAGCCGTTCTCTCGGCCAAGATTGGCCCGAGCGATTTCTCTACCATTTATGTAGGCCACAAACCCACTATCCGCCTGTGCGGTGAGGACAAAGGGTTCATTCAGAGCCGCTTCATCGGTCAACACCGAGAACGTTCTGCGCAGGTAAACAGATGGCGTGCGACCCAACATTTCATCGCCAAGAGATGTCGCAATGCCATCCACACCAAAACCAAACGGAGTCGATCCCTCTTCCCAATCAGCATCATCAAACGTCGGCTCACACCAACTCGCGCCCCAGCCGACACGTGGGCGGCCATCCGGATGAGATCTCAGCAAGTGATCACTACTCGCCGCGCCAATCTCATTGATAACGACCTGAGCAGTCGCCTCGCAGATCAAGCAGAAGCCCAGAATAATGGAAAGAGGACCTGAGGGTGGGGGTAAGTCCATGGGAAGGAGACCAGCAGTTCGAGATTACACCTTATACGAATCTCAAACAGATTGCACGAAAGCGAGACAATCCTTGTCGGAAGTCACTCTGGCTCCGTCACGGTGAGCAGTTGGTTCGCCGCACTGGGCCCATCGACGACTTGAACCGTCCCCGATGGCCAAGTTACCTCCAGCCGGTCAATTTGTTTGGCCGATCCTAGGCCAAAGTAGAGCGGAAAGTCGCTGTGAGAGAGGTATCCCGTTTGACCGTCTTTTACTTTCATTAATTTTATATCGCCCGCCACGACACGGACAACGGCGCCAAGCGCACTACGATTCGACTTCGTCCCGACGAGCTTCACCTTCAGGTAGGAGAAATCAGGTTTTTTCTCAGACAGATCGCTTACTAAAACCATCGGATGGTGGTTCATCTCATTGGTTACGATATCAAGGTCGCCATCATCATCCAGATCGAAAATCACCGAAGAGCGACTTCCCATCGCCCCCCAAACAACGACTCTGTCAGGAAGCTTCCCAAGTGCCGCTTCATCCAAACCCATCGCCTCGATGACCGGAGCCCCCTTGTCCGCTCCGACCAGATCCAATTCGAACCACGGCACGGCTAAACCTCCTACTCTTGGCTCAACGCCCAAGATGAATTCTGCATCGCGAAACCGTTCTCCACCATCATTAATCAGCAATGAGTTCACGCCATAGCGCAGCGGGAAATTCATGCTCGAAGTGATAAAGGCATCATCAAAACCGTCAGCATTTAGATCATCCGCACTTAATCCCCAGGGCCAGTAATTCTCTGCGCCTAATGAATCTGACACCTCTTCAAATGAACCAGCTCCATCGTTTCGGAAGAACGCGTTGCCATAGACACTGGTCCCATCCGTCTTGAGAAACGACGACGTCCATTTCATGTCCGCTTTCTCTTTCTCACGCTCAGGGCCAATGTGCTCACTCATATCTGAGTGCATGTCTGTGATATAAAGATCGAGATCCCCATCGTTCTCGAAATCGAATGCCTTAATGCCCATCGAGCCCCATGGCGTCTTTGGAAACAACTCGCGCCCAGCACGTTCAAACTTCTTACCCCCTTTATTCAGGTAGACCTCGTCATCCCCTTGCATACTGGGTAAATACAAGTCCGTCCACCCATCGGAATCGATATCGACCGGAGCGGCGTCCCCCGTCCAACCATTGTCCTCCAGCCCAAGAGCGACACTCACATCCTCAAATTTTTTCCCACCCAGGTTGCGATAAAGTCGGCTCATCTCCTCGCGCTCCGGCTTCAAATGCCCACCGAAGTCATCGGCAAACCCAACATGATAAGTCTCTCCAGTTTCCGCTTCGCCGCGAATGCTCTCCATGGTCACCTTCGTCGTTTCAGCTTTCGTGTATTGGCCAACGTTTGCCAGAAACACATCGAGGAAACCATCCCGATCATAGTCAAAGAACACGGCTCCTGAGGAATGCCCCTTGTAACCAAGGCCAGATCCGGCAGTGATATTGCGGAACCTCCCGTCCCCGAGATTCTCAAACAACACATTTCCCTTGCGCAAAGCCGTTACATAGAGGTCTGGATCACCATCGTTATCAATATCAGCAAAGGACGCTGAAACACCCACACGATCACTAACAAAAACACCAGCTCGCTCCGTGATATTCTCAAACTTCCCGTCACCGACATTCCTCCACAGTTCATTGCCGCCAACTTGGTTCACAAAGTAGATATCTAACTGTTCATCGCCATCAATATCAGCAACGGCCACACCTGAACCATGGTCATAATGAACCCCTTTGAATCGCTTGCCGGACTCATCGACGATCTTGTGCTTAAAACGGATGCCACTGGCTTCGCGCCGATCCGAGAACGAGAAATCATGGAAGGCTTGAATCGAATCCGCCGTGGCCAATTGTGCCTTGGCCCGCTCCTTCATCCATTCAGGATCGCGCACATCGGGAGGCACGTTAAGGACCTCTGCTTCCAACGCAGAGAGATCCGTCATCAAAGCGTTGATCGCGCGAGGGGATTTCGAATCATACCGACCGCGTACGCGTTGATACGCGTCAACAAGCACGAGTAACCCCTCAGGACTGACCGCTTGCCGAACATCTAACTCATTCGTTAGCTCGACCACCTGGAGATCCCGCCCAGCAGTAATCTGGCCTCGAATTGCCTCGACCAAAGTCTTCTCTTGTGGACTCGAGATAAAACTTGCCACCCAAGGAACGCCCGTTAGCTGACTCGTCTCCTTCAGCATCGGCATGAACTCGAGCACGGGCGGGTGAACTCTATCCATGTCTTCTTCGATCACGACCGATGACACTGACGACTCTGTGTCCGGTTCATCCTCATTTTTATTACAAGACGACAACAAACCAATGGGAACGAGCCAAAGACAAAGAAAGCGGGATGTGAGAGGCATTTCGAAGCGTTGAGGAGCCAACGACGGAATTTGGATTGAGAAACGATTTCAAGAGTGCCCATGGTCTGGCCTGGTGCCAACTGAAATCCACACATGGGATCCATTGCCAGAGTATGCGTGCCTACCTGTTCCGCCTTGAACCCAACGGAGAACTTCAGATCTGGGACTGCAATCTCCTTCAGCCCAAGATCGGGACAGGAGAAAACATAGATGAAGTCATCACTGCGAAGCCGAAGCTCCACGTTTAATCCCACCGGCAACACTAGGCGCCCATCGCTACGGGCGTCACCATATGAGAACTGCCAAGCTCGCCCATATCCTCGCGCCTCGACGACCAAATCATCGCCCGAAGACATGGCCGCCCTCCGGTGACGCGGCAGCACCGCCCACAGCACGACAGCAACAACCATCGGCAACAAGAGGAGAATTGTGAATCGATTTCGTTTCATGGCACTCTGTCACCTGCGCAGAGGAGGTGGGTGAAAGCTGTCATTTCTCCGTCACCGTCTCCAGTATAAAGCACATTGCTAAACCCGCATGACAAAGGCTCATACACAGGTTTGAAAAATTGGAAGAATATACAGAAGGCACGGTTTAAGGCCATGCTTTTGCACTGCTACTGCTTTGCGCCCTAAGATCTATGCACCTGATTCTGCAAATTCTAAGATTTCTGTAATTCCTTATAAACCTTTGCTGAATCCACACATCCATGATCTACCCACTCCAGCCCGGGGGAATGAACAACCAGCGCCTACACAAGCTCATCGAAGGCATAAATACTGACGTACAAGGTGAGCTTGGCTATTGGTAGTTCATCGCTCACGGAGCTCAGGTCTGGTGCATCACTGATGAAACGCATGACCGCATGCGCGTGATGGCTCCGATCGCGGAAATTGAAAATATCAACACGGAAGAGATTCATGCCTGCATGGAAGCAAACTTTGATCGGGCTCTAGACGCGCGTTACTCCATGCGGAACGGCCAGCTATTTGGTGCCTACATTCATCCACTATCTACCCTGACAGAGAATTATTTTCTGTCAGCAGTTCACCAGGTCGTCGCCGTGAAAGCGAACTTCGGATCGACCTACTCCAGTAGCGAGTTGTTCTTCGGTGGCTAGTTCTCGAGAGCTCGACCACTTATCGCGGCAAAGCCAATTCTCACTGACGATCACTCTGGCGCTGAAACACCATGAGTTCATTCTTATAGAATCTAACAAAGCCCTTGGCGCTGGCATGACCTGGAAACGGACCAAAGTGGTGCCTGCGTGACTTGTTTCGCCAGACCAAGGCCCAAACCGTTTTTCTCGAATAGTCATCATGATTCAAGGCCGCTAGTAAGTGAACGGTCCACCACTCTGCTACCGGCACTTAATCAATGCCAGTCTCCCTAAGGGCCGAGATCTTCCCATGGCGTTCCGCAAGTTTCGCAACCATGGAGAGGGTCTTTCCCATCAATTCGACCTCGCTGCGTTTCCAGATCTTGTAGTAGTCCAAGCCAAAGATATCGACGTAGGCATCACCTGGATACCCATCCAGGTAGTCGCTCTCGTCTACAACATCTTGAGGAGAGATCACATAAAGCAAATGATGGATCTCCCCGGTGTCGCGGAGACGAGTCACCCTCATGCGCCACAAAGAAACAAAGTCATCCTCATAACTGCTCGTCCGCCCCCACCAAGGCCAGCGCTTGCTGTGTTCGTGATAGGGCCGTAGAACGATCGGGATCGGTTGCCCATCCTCACGACGAAGAACATTGAGAAAGTCGACGATGAGGTCCCACGTCTTGAGAAACCCATCGTGAGCAGGACCACCGGGCAAGAGATCGCCCACAACCCATGTGTTGTCCCAAGCATTGCGGCCAGTGACTGGGTGATCCAGATGCAGCGGAATCGTGTTGATGCCACCACGCGCATCTGCCTCTCGGATCCATCGCTTCATGTCTGAGAATCGCACCCCATCAATATTCCAATTTTTATGAATGTTTCCCAGATCCCCCCCATAGACTGCGGCATAGTCTCCACAGACGTCCTTCACGTCTGACCGACCCGGCTCAGCTTTCCAGCCGACACCGTAGGAGTCGTGTCCTGATGACCGAAAAGGACACCGTGTCCCAATTGCTTCTGAAGCCGGCTATAAAGTTCACGTGTCTCCGCGGTGGCTAGTAAATCCGTCAACGGCCCCGGACTCACCTCCGCAGAAGACGTGATTCCGGTGAGTACGAAGGCCCCCATCCAATTCGCTAATCTGCGAGACATACAAGTTAGAGAACACTGGCTTCGAGCCTTTCCTTTCGTCTCGCCATTCCCGTCGCTAGTGTCTAGTATCCTTGCTATATCATGAAACGATGCCTCTTCAGCCTGTGGCTCCTGATGATCTCAACCAACATCGCTCCTGCGGAGAGTGATTGGTGGTCCTGGCAGCTCCTGGCACCTCCGAGAATTCCCGCATCGGAAGGCGAGACCACCATCGATAGATTTATCTCAGCCACCCTGGCGACCAAAGAACTCACACCCTCACCGCAAGCGGACCAGCGCACCCTGATTCGCCGTCTCTACTTCGATCTGATTGGATTGCCACCAAGTATGGCCGAGGTAGATGCCTTTGTTAAGGATGACGATCCTCAGGCTTATGCGAAATTGGTCGATCGCTTGCTAGAATCCCCACCCTACGGCGAACGCTGGGCTCGCCATTGGTTGGACGTTGTTCACTACGGCGAAACCCACGGCTACGACAAGGACAAACCGCGCATGAACGCCTGGCCCTACCGGGACTACGTCATTCGCGCCTTCAATGAAGACAAACCCTATGCCCGCTTCATCGAGGAGCAGCTTGCAGGAGACGCCCTTTATCCCGAGACCGTAGATGGCATTGTTGCCACGGGGTTCCTCGCTGCTGGCCCCTGGGATTTCATCGGCCATGCAGAAGTTCCTGAAAAGAAAATCGACGGCAAAGTTGCCCGCCATTTGGATCGTGATGATATGGTAACCACGACTCTGAATGCCTTCTGCTCGCTCACCGTACAATGCGCGCAGTGTCATGATCACAAACGTGATCCGGTGACAATGAAAGATTATTACTCACTACAATCGATCTTTGCGGCACTTGACAGGGCGGATCGAGAGTTTGATTCTGATCCTGACATCGCAAAACAACGCGCCTACCTGACGTCCCAGTTAGAAAAAAAACAGGCTATTCTTGCATCGATTGACAAAGACATCGAAGCCAAGAAGACCGATGACATTCGTCAACTTGAGGATGAGATCGCCAAAACTGAGAACGCTCATGCTGCAAGCCTCGGCTACCACAGCCAGGTTGCCTCCGATCAAGCGACGGAGAAATGGATTCAAGTTGATCTAGGCAAGAGCATGAGGATTGATTCGATCGAGCTCTTTGGTGCTGCCGAGTATGGATTCAAAGACTTCGGATTCCCACATCGCTTTCGTGTCACAACGTCGAGCCAAGCCGATTTCCAGGAAGCCAAGACGCTGGTCAACCACGCCGACGACATTGAACGGCCCGGATCTGCAGCACATACCATCGCACTCAAAAGAATGGAAGGCCGCTATGTAAGAGTGACCGCCACCAAGTTGTGGAACCGCCGACAGAAGGGGCAGCCACTAACTAATGATTGGATCTTTGCCCTGGGAGAACTAGTCATCACCAGTCGAGGAATGCGTGTTCCTTTCAGAGACATCACAGCCCTCGACTCAATTGAAGCGGCGCCTCGTTGGAGAAAGTCAAACATCATGGACGGACAGATCACGGACCAGATCGCCAAGCGCGATGCGCTGATCCAGCTAGCCGCTCCTAACTTACTCGCCAAGCGCGCCCAGCACGAGAAGATTGCCGACGACATCCGCGCCTCACTCAAGGCATTGCCAAAGCCGAAGAAAGTCTATGTCGGCAAAGTCCATCACGGCAGCGGTGCCTTTAAAGGACGTGGGCATTTGAATGGCAAGCCCCGCCCCATTCACATCCTGCATCGGGGCGAGGTCACCATGCCACGGGCTAAGGAAGTATTCCCTGCCACCGTTCCAGGCATTGTTCCCAGCTTGCCCGTGACCTTTAACCTTCCCAAAGACCACGTGGAGAGCGATCGGCGCATTGCGCTCGCAGAATGGATCACCCATCCTGACAATACGCTCACCTGGCGAAGCATCGTCAATCGTGTCTGGCATTATCACTTTGGTCGCGGACTCGTGGACACGCCAAATGACTTTGGTCGCATCGGCGGCAAACCTACCCATCCAGAATTGCTCGACTGGCTCGCCATCAAATTCAGAGATGAGGGCGGCTCGATCAAGAATCTGCATCGCTGGATTCTTAATAGCCAAACGTACAAACAAGTATCCACGCACGACGCCGTGAAGGCAGCTCAAGATAGCTCAAACCAATTCCTCTGGCGACAGAACCGCCGGCGTTTGGAGGCTGAAGCCATCCGTGACAGCGTCCTCTTCGTGGCTGGCAAACTCAATACCAAGATGTATGGCCCAAGCTTCATGGACTTTGTCATCAAGAAGCCCGAGCACTCACCTCACTACGAATATCATCTTGCAGATCCGCATGATTCCAAGACCCATCGCCGCTCGATCTACCGGTTTCTTGTCCGCTCGCAGCCCCAGCCGTTCATGCAAACCTTCGATTGCGCCGACCCCTCCGAGCTCGTCGACAAACGAGGCGAAACCAACACGGCCCTCCAGGCGCTTGCTATGCTCAACAACAAAAATATCGTTGCCATGGCCACTCATTTCGCAGATCGCGTAAAGGACAATGACAATGTTGCCAGAGAAGCTATCCTACTAGCACTGTCTCGCGAGATCACCCCAGAAGAGCATCAATCTCTCAATGCTTACGCGCAAAGGCACGGCATCACTGCCATGTGTCGCCTCATCTTCAATCTCAGTGAATTCTCTTTCATTGACTAGCAGCACTCCATTCAACCGCTGCTTGGCGACCGGCTCTATCAATTCAATAAGCGTTATCGGTCGATGGCTAGCTCCAAGACACAGCGAAATCCGAGGCCAAAGTAGCGGTAGCCTGGCTCATTATTGTTTCTACGGGATGAAAGAAGAAGGTTCGGTCTCTGGGTTAGTAAAACAGCCGCGGCACAGCACGTTAGCTTGAGTATTCCCACCATCGAACCA
Organism: Verrucomicrobiaceae bacterium; assembly: GCA_009936795.1. Classification (GTDB taxonomy): domain Bacteria; phylum Verrucomicrobiota; class Verrucomicrobiia; order Verrucomicrobiales; family DEV007; genus JAACDM01. The sequence continues at coordinate 14,684 of JAACDM010000674.1, forward strand.
GTCGCCACACCATTACAAGGCGTTTCCGCCCAGGTCATGCAAGCCAAACTGATTGACTGGGTAACTCCCAACCGGTGCCGTGAAGACATAGCTATCGTCATAAGATTCAATTGGCATTTTTGCACGGTGAATCGGACTCATGCTGGTCTCTTGCCCATACAAATTGCCTGCACCCGCCGGCCGCGGCCACTCGTCTCCCCAGGGAAACCCTATGATTTCCCCATCTTTGAAGCTGGCGTTTCGTCGGGGTCCTCTCTATCTCCAATTTCGTAGGCTGGCAACGCTAACGCCAAGCTCTCGGGCAACTTGGGAGAGCGGCTGGTCACTCGTCCTCAATAGGTCAACGG
>JAACDM010000108.1 GCA_009936795.1 Verrucomicrobiaceae bacterium
GTCTTCTTGGCAACGGCCGTCTTATCAGCAGCTGCTTGATCCGCCTCGGCTGCGATGATGATCTCATCGGCGTGTAATTCCGCCGCCTGCTTCTGGGCTTCGGCTGCTTTCACTGTGCTGTAAAGCTCCTCGTCAGCCTTGAGCTGGGCGGACTCTTTCGCGGCTTCCGCATCTTTGATCTGTTTGACCAATGCTTCCTCGGCTTCCATCTCGGCGAGCGTAATCTTGACCTGTTTCTCGCGATCCGCGCCTGCAAAGGCCTCAGTGTCTTTTATCTTCTCTTGCTCTTCCACCACGGTCTTCTCAACAGCGACGCGTTCCTTAATCACATCTTGAATATTCTTCTTCTCAATCTCGACAGCCTTATCGCGCTCGATGCCCTTCAGCGCCGTCATGCGATCACGTTCGATCTCTTCTAACATACGGTCGCGTTCCACACGTTCGGCTTCGACTACATCCGTTCGCTCCTTGTTCCGTTCGGCCACGATCACTTGGCGATCTTTGTTCTGAGTAGCAATCTCCAGCTCTTCTTCTGTGGCGATGCGGGCCCGCTCCGACTTCAAACGCTCTTCCTCCCCCACCTTCAGCGCTTCCGCCTCTTCGCGTGCTTGCACCGAAGCGATTTCACGCTCTTGCTTCGCCGTGGATTCGGCCAGCTGACGATTTAGCTCAAGAATCGCCTCTTCGGCTTCGACGTCTTGCTGCCGAATAACACGTTCCTTGTCACGATCAATCTGATTCGCCAACTTGGCCTGTTCAGCCGTGAGATCGGTGATCTTCTTAATGCCCTCAGAATCCAGAATATTGTCAGGATTCAACATATCAAGCGACGTCTGCTCCAGGTGATCGATGGCACAGTCATCCAAGACAAAGCCATTCAGGTCGGTGCCGATAATCTTGAGGATCTCTTCACGGAAGGTATCGCGCTCTTGATAGAGTTCAGCGAAGTCAAAGCGTTTGCCCACGGTCTTCAGGGCCTCTGAGAATTTGGCATCGAAGAGATCCTGGATCTCCCGCTGACTCGAGGCGCGCTCACAGCCAATGGCTGAGGCGACACGCTTCACGTCCTGCTCTTCGTTGTTTACCCTCACAAAGTAGACCACTTTGATATCAGCACGGATGTTGTCCTTACAAATGAGGCCATCCTTCCCCTGGCGATTGATTTCGATGCGCTTCACGGAGATGTCCATGATCTCAGATTTGTGAATCACGGGCACGACTGGCGTTCCGGTAAAGCACACTTTCGTACCACCCATGCCATTGCGAACGAGCGCCTCCCCTTGGTTCACCTTGCGGTAGCACTTGATGATGAGCACCACGAGGCCCACAACGAAGAGGATGCCTGCGGCCATGACGACCTTGCCAAGAGCTGGCAACGGACCTTCGGCGGCGAGTAGGATTGTATCTATTTCTGGTAACATAATCAACTTCAGTAAGAGTTAGGATTCGAGTTTGCGGACAACGTAGGTTTGGGCGTCGTCGAGCGTGTCGACGACCAAGGCACGATCACCCTTGGCCAGTGATTTCTGGCCTTGGGACACACGCACGTGAAGGAGCAAGGGGTTACCAGAGTCATCTTCGGCCTCGGCCTGGCCGAATGTCTCCGTGACTTCACTGGTCTTAATCACACAGGCTCTACCAATGACAGGCCGGTGCTTCTCGCCCTCCTTCAGCTTCCGCATGAGCGGCTTGAGAGGCACGGTAAGGAACTTCGTCAAGAGGAGACTGACAACCCCATTCGCAAATAACCACCCACCAGCAATCAAGAAAGACTGCCCCGGATTGAAGTAGTAATTAAGGGCAACAGCGCCCGCCCAAACGAGCGTGATAAGGACGGAGAGCAGAATCATCAACGGCACTTCTCCAAGATTGAAGAAGCGCAACAAGCCAAGGCCGATCGAACCGCCATGAACCTGTGTATCGACATCGACGTCAGCATCGAGATCAAGGTTAGGCTCTAAAGCATCAGAATCGACAATCCCAAAGACAGTGATCGTCCAGAAGAGCACCACGAGCACAAAACACACCGTGATCGGAAAATTGTAGAAACGTAAGGATTCTTGTAGTAGTTCACTCATTCAGCCAAGACACATCTTTTAGACGATGCGCTATCTTAGGCCGTGAGGTCAATCCCGCGATTACAATGCCCGCGCTAGATTCCACCGCTCAGAGATTCCAAATTCTCCTCGAAGAGTGTCAGTTGCTCAAGCTCGGAAGCCTCTTCCTGGCTTCGAAACCGGACTCCAGCGCCTAAAAGCCGCACATGACGGGTGTTTGATCGTTGCCAGCCGTCTTGCAAGAGAGATTCGTAAAGCTTCCACTCAGGCGCACTCGTCTGGCGCTCGACGGTGGTATGACGAAAGTCGTTGAACTTCAGCTTCACGAAAGCGCTCTTGATGCTCCGATCTTTATGCTTCGCAAGATCATCGCACAATTCTTCCCACAACGCCTGTAGCTTGGGGACACTTTCTTCAAAGCAGGTGATATCTTCTGAATAGGTTCGCTCGTTGCTAACGGACTTCCGCTCACGAGAGGGTTGAACCGGACGGTCATCTCGGCCTCGGCTCAAGTGATAAAGTGCGGTCCCGAATCGCCCGAAGCGCCGATGTAACTCGGTAAGAGCATGATTCTGCACATCCCCACAAGTCTCGATGCCAGCCTTCAAGAGACGCTCAGCCGTCTTCGCTCCTACCCCCCAGAGCTTGCGCACTGGCAGGTCTGCCATGAAGCCTTCTACACTATCAGACTTGACCTCGAATTGGCCATCCGGCTTGTTCCAATCACTAGCGATCTTCGCTAAGAGTTTGTTAGGAGCTATTCCAGCAGAAGCCGTAAGTCCTGTCGTCTCGCGAATTTCCGCACGGATCTCCTCGGCCACCGACTCTCCCGAAGAACGCCAGTGGGAGACATCCAAGTAGGCTTCATCCAATGATAGGGGCTCGATCAGCCCCGTATACTTAGCAAAGATGGCGCGAATCTGCTGGGACTCCGCACGATAGACGCCAAACCGAACTGGCATGATGATGAGACTGGGACACTGCCGTAGCGCTTTGAACGCGGGCATCGCGGACCGACAGCCAAACTTGCGGGCCTCGTAATTCGCGGTGGTAAGCACGCCTCTACCGGAAGAGCCGCCTACAGCGACGGGCTTGCCGCGCAGTTCAGGGTGATCACGCACCTCGATCGCCGCATAGAAACAATCCATGTCGATATGGATGATCTTTCTCGGCGATTCTTCAGTCATCGTTCAAGAAAACCAAGCAATCCGCTAAGATTCGCTCCTGCATCGCCGCCATGCACTCAAAATCTTCAGGTGATTTGTCGAGATACCCCGCGAGATGCAGCAAGCCATGCACCATGTAAAGAGCCACTTCATGCTGCCAAGAACGCCCGTACTCCTGTGCCTGGCGTTCTGCGGTATCGATGCTAATAAGAATCTCCCCATGATGAAAAGTGATCACATCCGTAGGGTCTGGAAGACTCATAAAGTCATCATGCACTCGAGCAATGGTGGGATCATTGACAAAGGTGATCTCAATCTCTTCAAGTGCCCGCAGCACCCCCCTGTTACGCTGCACAGCTACGACGCGAGCTAGAGCGCTCTGCCCGAGCTGCTCCAACCAAGCCAAGTCTAACGGATGCTCCCGCTCCGATTGATCACTGAGCAGAACCTTAGGCTGCATCGATGACCCGAAGCCGCTTGCTAGAATTGCCATTCGTGGGCGAAGTTTCATCGGCATCCGACTTCTTGGCCGCCTTTGGATAGGCGATACGGGTGTGTAACATGCTGATGAGCGTCTTCGTAAAGCTCTCTTTTATCTGCGCCAGTTCGCGCATCGTCAGGTCGCAATCATCCAGCTGCCCATCCTTCATTCGCATGGACACCATGGTCTCGACAAGTTGCTCGATCTTGGAATGCGTCGGTTTGTCCAACGACCGCGACGCGCTCTCCACCGAGTCCGCCAAACTGATAATGGCGCTCTCTTTGGTCTGTGGAATAGGCCCAGGATAACGGAAATCCTCTTCATTCACTTCAGGAATATCTTCTTCCCGCGCTTTCCCCTCTTCTACCAGCTTTCGGACAGCTTCCTGTTTATCAAGTGCACGACGGTAAAAGTAATACACGAGCGAAGTCCCATGATGCTCCTGAATAACATCAATGATAGGCATCTTTAACTTGTGTTTGAGTGCGAGATCCACGCCCTCTTTCACGTGTGAGTGAATGACGAGCACACTCATACTCGGAGAGAGATCATCGTGCGGGTTGTCCTCCGGATTGATGTTCTCAATGAAGTAGCCCGGTTTTATCAGCTTGCCGATGTCATGGAAATAACTGCAAACCTGACACTGAATGGCACTGGCTCCGACCCGTTCAGCAGCACTCTCTGCCAGTCGAGCCACCACGAGGCTATGATGATAAGTACCTGGTGCCTCGATCGTCATCCTTTTAAGCAACTTGTGGTTGAGATCAGCGAGCTCAAGCCAAGTGATATTCGTCGTGATACCGAAGAGTGTCTCCAACATGGGCAAGAAGCCACCGACAATCCCCGCCGTAATGATACCCACGAGCAGCACCGTGAGAATCTGCACCCCGACCGTGCGTGGACTCATCGCTGAAATATCTGCCGCGAAAGGAATATGTCCTAGCATCAGCGCTAAAACCAGCGAAACAAGTCCCACGTAGCAACCTGCGCGCATGAGGCAACCACGTTTGCGTAGATCATGGGTCGCATACACCGCAACCACGCCTGCCAACAAACTCCCGATGAGAAAATCAAAGAGAAGGGACTGCTCAATGATGAGACAGCCAAAGATGGCCGAGAAGATCGTGGCAAAGATCGCCTGACGACGTCCTAACAAAACCGACAACGCCATTGGAGCGAGCGCATACGGGATCAATAAGAAAAGGAAATGACGGCTCGTATCCGGGGTTTGGCTAAGCGCCGGCAAGAGATCCACCACAATGCCACATAGCCTAACCAAACTTACCTGGAGCAACACGGCACCGTACATAAGCAAGCTACGACCATTATGCGCAAAACTAATTGGGTGATTTGCGTAAAACTGAACAAACGACGCGATGAAAATCAGTCCACCGACCACGGAAGCCTTGAGCGCGTCCTGCCCGTAGACATGACCCACATCCGTGGAATAGATCAGGCCGACCAGCCCCGCATAGAATCCTAGGAAAATGAGAGCCTTGAGAAACGGGTTCTGCTCTAGCAATTGCCGAAACTCGCTCTCTCCCTGCTTGCGTCTCCGACGACTGGTCGCCAAGCCGCGCCGCTGCAATTGAAGGCGTTTTAAAGAACGTAACATCGATGAAGAGGGAGGGACGCAAGGGCCAAACCAATCTACCGTTCAACCAGCACTCACACGTGCTAGATCAGATCGAAAGGAGAGGTTTCGGTTCATTGCGGCCCTGATCCTAAGCCTTGCAAAGTGTCTGCCAAGCGATTTCCACTCGTTCATTTAGGTCTACAAGCTATTGACAAAACCTAAATACTCGCTTTGCCCTAGAGCCATCTATAATCGGGCACCTCTACCAGATTCAATATCGACTAATTACCTAGTGAAAGAGCCTCTCGAAGCCTGAATTTTCCAGAGATCGGTCGGCATTTCGTCGGGAATCCCGGTCCTAAAGATGGAAGCCAAGGATCTGCTCTCTGCTACATTTACAAGTGTCCGACAGACACGGATTCTCGTGTACGATGATGATTCCACTAGGTTCTCATCTTCGATTGAACGTCCGTTAGAGCGCATTCCTATTGCCACCCTCTCAATTACCAAGAAGAGTGCTAGCAGTGAACGAGGAAGACGATAAGAATAAATTGAGGGAGAGCATGCCTTCCGTTCCATTCAAGGCGAAAGACCGTATTCAGGACATGCGCGAATCAGATCGACCTCGCGAGAAGCTCGCCCGGAGCGGTGCTCGTCATCTTACAGATGCCGAACTTCTTGCCCTCTTCTTTCGTATTGGGATCCGAGGAAAGAACGCCATCACGATGAGTCGAGAACTCATTGAGAAATATGGTAGTCTCCAAGCACTATCCCGCCTCACCGTCGACCAATTATCGAAGACAAACAAAGGCATTGGCCCAGCAAAGGCAGCCGAACTGGTAGCCGTCTTTGAGATGGGACGGCGCTTGGCAGCGGAGCAATTGGAGGACGTGCCCCTCAATCAACCAGACCGGGTTTATGCACTCCTTGCCTCCGAGATGCAGCAGTTGCAGGCGGAATCACTCCGTGTGCTCTTGCTGAACACCCGATTGCGTTTGGTGAAAGCAGAAGAGATTTCCAGAGGGAGCATCAGCGAGACCGTCGCGCACCCTCGAGACATTCTCCATCCCGTGCTGCTACATCGATGTCACGGGTTTGTCCTCGTCCACAATCACCCCTCAGGAGATCCCGAGCCCAGCTCTGCCGATCGGACGTTAACTCGGCGCGTGAGGGAGGCGGCTGATCTTATGCGTGTGGAAATGTTAGACCACATCATCATCGGTCATCCCTCAGTACACGGCGATGCTGGTCCGGGCTACTTCAGTTTTAAAGAGCACGGCATGCTTTGAGCTTCTTCCGGCTCATCCAATATTGCAGGGCCAAGGATCCTACAATAAGAATCACGAAAGCGAGTGCCAGTGGCCGAGCGAAGAAAGGCATTGAGCTTCCTCCAGAATCGATGAGTGCGCGACGTAGATTCCCTCCCACCATGGGGCCAAGGATGAGGCCAATGACTAGCGGAGCTGCTGGATAGCCTTGTTCTTCCAGAAAGTAGGCGACCACACCAAAGCCGAGCATGAAGCCGACATCCCAGAGACTGTTAGAAAAAGCATAGGCTCCAATCACGGAGAAAAGCGCCACCATGGGCATGAGAAAAGCTGTCGGAATTCATAAGATATGAGTGGAGACTCGACTTAAAAGAAATCCTAACACCAGCATGACAATCGACGCCCGTAACAGAATGGCAGCCATCTGCGGAATAAAGTGAGGCATCTTCTCGACAAGATTCGGTCCAGGAATGGCGTGATTGAGCGACAAGGCGCCCAACAACATCGTCGCAGGAGGTGATCCAGGAATCCCCAATGTCAGCAACGGAATCAGGGCACCGCCGATGCCGGCGTTGTTGGCCGACTCCGCAGCGACAAGGCCTTCCATCGAACCCTGACCAAACTTCTCAGGCTCCTTGCTCACCTTCTTTGCCGTGTCCTACGACAGCCACGCCGCGATGTCTTCGCCGACACTAGGAATCGAGCCTACCCCCACCCCCAACATGCCAGAACGGATTGCATTGAGAATATTCCCTTTTAGAATTCTCCACTGGGGCAACAACCGAGTGATCTTGGGGGGGCTTGCCCGCTGATGTCGGACGCATCATCGCTAGAATGATCTAAGGAACCGCAAAGGCATCGAGAAATACTGGGATTGCATTGAAACCATTCGTCAACTCTGTCGTGCCGAAGGTAAACCGGTGATAGCCATGAATGGCACCGATGCCAATCGTCGCTAAAAGAATGCCCAACAAACCCGCGATCCATCCTTTGATCGGTGTATCTGCCGCCGTGAGAGAGCCACAGATGAGCCTTCCGAACAGCGCGAGCAGGAAATTCTCCGTCGACTGAAACTTCAAGGCCAACGCACTCAAGACAGGCACCAGCATTGCAAGCTCCCCAAACACCGTGCCGGCAAAGGACATGATCGTAGCGGTAGCGATGGCTTTTCCACCGCGCCCTTGTTTGCAGAGCGGGTGCCCTTCCAACGCCGTCGCCGCTCCGGCTGCGGTGCCAGGAACGTTAAGAAGCACGGCCGGGTGACACCCGCCGTAGATTGCTCCGACATACACGCCCATCAGCGCAACCATCGTCGTTTCCAACGGGAGCTCCAGGGTTGAAGTCGCCGTGGTCAGCAGCGCGATACCTAACGTTGCCGTCAATCCAGGCAAGGCCCCAAACACAATCCCCATGACAACGGCA
>JAACDM010000675.1 GCA_009936795.1 Verrucomicrobiaceae bacterium
CCCAAGGATCCATGCTGGAGGTTCGGAGGCTCCACCTTCATACGTCTGCTAACATATTCTTCTAAGCCTCCGCGAGACCCGGCTCCTGGCCCACCCGTACCTTTAATTTCGTGACACTTGTACCAGACTACGTTCGATACGGATGCGCATGATGTCTTGCCCATTTATCAGCTGCCGGTGTTTTCGAACCACACAACAAATGAAAGATGGCCATCACGCTAACGAAGAAGTTGGCCAGGCTTAGATGATTCATCCTATTGTGAGATGATTTCTAGCGAGGCGAGTAGGGCGGAATTGGAAAGAGCTGCCAAGGAGATTGGATTTCGTTCGCTGTTCCAAGAAGCGCTGGAGCAATGTGCTTTAGGTCATGTTGGCTATTCTGTTGCCATGGACTTGAACAAGGCTTGGTAGAGCTCTGTCCTTGGCTTTGGAGGGCTGTCAAAGTTCTGAATACTTCCAAGCCTATTTTTTCTTCTTCTTGGAATTGCCATTCCCGTTCCCGTTGGAATTGCCGTTTCCTCCCTCATCATCAATATCACCGGAAGGATCGTCTTCACCATTGGGTTCACCGTGCCCTTGGCCTGGATTACTTACATCAACACCGTCGTCATTGTTTCCGTGCCCGTTGTTGCCGTTGGGATTGCAGTTGCTGTTAAGGCAATTTCCGTTGTTGCATGTGATATCGTCACCTGGGTCATCTGGAGTTGTATCTTCATCTGCTGTCAATTCAGCTAGGCTGACAGCATTTCTAACATCGTCTTAAAAGTCGAAGGTGTCGTATGGAGGGGCCGCAGCATATTCTTCTAGTGAAGCCTCCGCGCTTTCGATATTCAGGAACGGCTTAATGAGATCAAACCGAGCTCCATCATCATCCTGTGCGTTGTCCCACTTTGACTTCGCGTAGGGGGCAGAGCGATAGAAGAGGACCTGAGCAGCCGTCAGTGCTTCCGCTTTGGAACGTGCTTCTGCATAGGCGTTGGCAGAGGTGAAGTTGCGAACCACTGGGTAGGACAATGCCGAGATCACCCCGATGATTGAGACGACGAGGAGTGACTCAACCATGGAGTATCCATGGTTTCTGGGCCTCTCAAACTTAAGGAATTTCATAGCGAATTGCTGATTTGTAGATTGCCAACTGAACAGGTGTACTGCCATCGATCTTGACACTGAAGTCATCGATTAAGTGCTGAGCTACAAGGTAGTCGTAGGGATCCTGGCTTGGAGGAATATCCATCTCGAAACCAATTTCGTGAGGGTCCATGGTGCCATCCCCATCGGTATCGATAAATAGCCCTGCGCCCTGGGTTAACTTTTCACACACATCCGAGACGGTCCATGGTGCCATCCCCATCGGTATCGATAAATAGCCCTGCGCCCTGGGTTAACTTTTCACACACATCCGAGACGGTGGCGGGGGCATTCTGGCTTCCAAGGCTATCGATATTCGTGGCGACACTTCCAGCGCGGTGCGCTTCTCGGAGTATGGAGTTCATGTGGTGCAGGTTTGACTTCAGCACACTGAGCTTTGAGGACTCCGTGACATTGCTGACCAAAGGAACTGCGATCGCCCCGATGATGCTTATTAAAACGAGAGAGAGAATGGCCTCAAAACTGAGAGAAGGCCTTTCGTGATCTGAGGAGAATTGCGACGGGCATTCATGGCGACGATAGGATGTTCCATATTGCTGTTGTAATTTTCATAAAAAATTGTGAAGTGTCCCGACCTCTAGAAGAAGGGCTGGTCCTTCCCGATATCTAGAAATCAATAGCTAACCTACCTTAGAGGATGGGATCTGGGAGTACTGAGAATCGGTCCGAGGAGGGATTTGCTCTGTCCCTGCATTTGGTTTCCGTGTTGTCTCCGTTGGATTCTAGGAGCCGATGTTGACCTTCGATGAACAGGTAGACGTTTCGACATGCCGATTGGTTGAGTTGGCCCAGCATGTTGCTTGGTTTGGAGACAGCTACCGGCATGCGGATTTCAATCTGATTGTGCTGGCTGTACAGCGACGAGGGTGTAGGTCGGAAGGGATGCTCAAGGAAAGTAAGGATACACACCCGTGGCTAATACTCTAACTTTGCATTGATGTGATGAAAGTCCTAGTTCTTGTCAGTGGTGGGATGGATTCGGCCGTTGCCCTTCATGAAGCGGAAGCCGAGCATGAGGTTGTTGCGGGACTGAGTTTTGACTATGGGGCGAAGCACAACCATCGCGAGATTCCCTTCGCCAAGAAGCATTGTGACTCCTTTGGCATTCGGCATGAGGTGATTGACCTGAGATTTATGAATACGCATTTCGAGAGCGCGTTGTTGCGATCTGGCGAGGCGGTTCCCGATGGACACTATGAGGAATCGATCATGAAGCAGACGGTGGTTCCGTTTCGAAATGGGATCATGTTATCGGTTGCGGCGGGACTTGCTGAAAGTCGAGGTGCGGAAGGGCTCGTTATCGCGGCGCATTCAGGGGACCATGCGATTTATCCCGATTGTCGTGAGAGCTTTATGAAAGCGATGGGAGATGCGATTCAGTTAGGTACTTACGCGGAGATGAACCTGCTCAGGCCATTCATCAATCTTCGCAAAGAGGACATTGCTGTGCGGGGGGAGGTGCTAGGTATCGACTTTTCTCAGACCTGGTCCTGCTACAAGGGTGGTGAGAAGCATTGTGGGTCGTGTGGCACTTGTGTCGAGCGGAAGGAGGCCTTTGCGCTAGCGGGAATGGCCGATCCCACGCAGTATGATTGAGCATGCGTATTTCGGAGATCTTCTATTCGATTCAAGGTGAGGGGGAACTCACTGGCGTGCCATCTGTATTTGTGCGGACGACAGGATGTAACCTGCGCTGTCGCTGGTGCGATACGAAGTATGCTTCATGGGATCCATCGGGGGAGGAAATGGCTTTATCGGAAATACTGGCCTACGTGAAGGCGCGGGCTGCCAATCATGTGGTGTTGACAGGCGGGGAGCCGATGGTGGCCAAAGGCGTTTCTGAGCTGGCTCAGGCGCTCAAGGATCAGAACCAGCATGTGACTATTGAGACAGCGGCGACTGTCTCGCCGGATGGTATTGTGTGTGATCTGGCATCGTTGAGTCCGAAGTTGAGTAACTCGACGCCAGGGAGTGGCGAGATTGAGTCAGGCTGGATTGAGCAACATGAGGCGAGGCGGCTACGCCTTGACGTGATCGATGCTTGGATGGCTCAGTACAATTATCAATTGAAGTTTGTCGTGGCGTCGCAAACAGATCTCAAGGAAATCGACGACTTGTTAGGTATGCTTAAGATCACGCCGGTGCCGCACAAAGTACTGCTCATGCCAGAGGGCGTAACGACGGAGTCACTGAAGGAGCGCGATGCGATGCTTGTAGAGCATTGCAAGCAACGTGGGTTTCGCTATTGCCGTCGATTGCATGTGGATCTCTTTGGCAATACGCCCGGGACCTAATCGTGTGTTGGTTGTTTCTCTTCTTGGGACAAGAGCAGGAAGCAAGCGACTGCGAGACTGAACCACAGCACGCGTGAAGCAATGGCGAAGGTAAGGTCACTTGTAGCAGCGGGGCCTCCGAAGCAGCCACAGTCGACTTCCAATCCGCGAGCCCGGACAGAAGAGAGCGCCGCGATGAACATAGCCAACATTGTCGCTGCCGAGATGGTACCGCCTAGGCCAGTCCAGGGGAGGAGCAGGGCAATGCCTGTGAGGCATTCAAGCCAGGGGAGTCCCATAGCGACCCAAGCATTCCATGGATCGTCCATTAGCTGGAGCGCTCTCACGTGAAATACGAATTGTTGCGGGTCGATCAATTTACCTTCGGCGCGAACAAATCCACCCTCGGCCCAGACCCAGCCGCCTATCGAGGCGGTGAGAAAGAGGTAGGCGAGGAAAAGGCGAACTCCCCAAAGAAAGACCGGTTTGGCTAGGCGCATGCGGCGTCAGTGTGCTTGGTTGACGGGACGATGCCAATAGTCGTTCATGAGTAGTGAACATTTGCATGAACAATGGAGTCTGAGAAGGCGTCTCCTTTCCAGGATTTGCCCTTGCCTGACTGGGCGGTGGGCTCTTTAAAGGAGAAATAAGCATGAGCAACCTGAGACAAACCTTGATCTGCCTGGGCCTAAGCCAACTCCTGGTGAGTTGTGGCCTCTTTCGTGATGGTGACGACGTGTTTGAGAATCCGACGAACAACGCTGCTCGGGTCCAAGAGAATCGACGAACGGAGGTACCTCGCACACCTGCTAGCCTCCGGAACGGATTCGCCGACGGCATGGCTGCGACGGTAAACGGCAAAGTTGTGACCCGTTCGGAGGTCCGGGGAACGGTGAGTCGTGAAGCGTTCTTACTTCAGCAGCAGGTGTTGAGTCCATCAGAGCGAAAGAAGCGCCTGAGCCAATTGGAGAAAGAGGGCTTGGACGCCCTCATCGATCGCAAGTTGATCCTGGCAGAGTATAACAAACGCGGCTATCCGGTCA
>JAACDM010000109.1 GCA_009936795.1 Verrucomicrobiaceae bacterium
CTAGAGGAGTTTCTTCTGCTAGCGGGCCAGATCGAAGCCCAGTTCTCTCAATCGCATGAAACGCTTCATCAGCTGGCTTGGTGTCACGGACACTTTGCGCAATTTCAGGAAGCTCGAAGACTGTTCGGTCGGGTGGCTCAGCTGGATAATCGTCCTGAGCGGCATCAAATGCGACTGGCCTACGAAGCCCTGCCGGAATCTTCTCCTCCTTCAGCGCCAAGTTCGTTTTTTCAAGGACTACGTGTTCTGATAGTGCCATTGATCTTGATTGTCGCTGTGACGGCCTCTCTCTCGAACTCCCTGAAGAAGCGGATCGAATCTGTCTACGTGGTCAATGGAACTACGCAGGCCTATGATGTGCTAGTTAACGGCGAGCGCTTGACCTTGCCTCCCCAAGTGCTTCAGCGCATGACGCTGAAGCCCGGTTGGGTCCAGGTGTCGCCCGCGGAGGGCCATTTCGAGTTTGCGCCCTTTGAATTCAACCTGACAGAGCGAAAGGGAGCGCGGCCGACGACGGCAGTGATCAATCCGGACAAGATGGCGCTGATTTCGTGGGAAGAGTTGGTTTATCGGAATACGGAAACGGAGGAGCCTCAGACGAATGCGGATCAATTTGCGCTTCATGCGGTGGCCCCCTATTACTTGTTCTACGGAATTACGGATCATTTCAAGGATCCGCCGCAATCTTTAGAAGTCCATTCCCAGCAGGCAGAGACCTATCGTTTTGTGCTACACCATTTGGTCGATGGACCGCTCGCTAGTCTTTGTGGCCTTCTGATGGGACAAGGGGAAAACGAGCTGGCGGAAGCCTACTGTCGGCTGCAGTTAGAAGCGGATTCTGATGCGGTCGAGCTGCTTCCCTGTCTCTTAGAGGTAGCTCCGACTCAAGACTCACTGGCATTCCTCGAGGCGCGATTGACGGATCGACCTTTTCGGTTTCCCTGGCACTTGCATTACGTAACTCTAGCCGTTGAATTAGGAATGCAAGCGGATGTAGAAGCCCGCTACGCTGCACTTGTCAAGAGGTCGCCCATGGAGGGCGACCTCTTCTACCTACTGAGTTTGACTCGCAGAGACTCCGAAGCCGCGATTGCTGATCTGGAGACGGCAGCCGGTCAGGGGTCGATCGAGGCCCTGCTTCCGCTTGCGCGACGGCACACCGCATTAGGTGAATTTGATGCGGGACTCCAACAGATGGATCTTGCCTTGAAGGCGCAGCCAGACAATGAGGACTACCTGGCGCAGCACGACGAACTTCTATTGGCTACCGGACAGTTTCCGTCACTCATTGAGACGTTTCGAATACGTCTTCAAGCTGATCCGCTTAATCATCATGTGGCCACGACACTAGCAGGTTTGTATGATGCTAATGGGCAGGCATCCCATGCGCAGACCGTGGTGGATCGATATGTGCAAAGTGTCTCGCTGGATGGCGCGCTCGTGTCCGAGGAGACGGCGGCTTCTCGGAGCTACTTTGCGAGTGTGAGGGCGGAATGGAAGGGCGACGTGGATCGATACATCAGTATCGGTGAGCGAACGAATGGTCGGGGGGCCTTCAATGCGTTAGTTTTGAAGGGAGACTATGTGGAGGCGGCTGCTACGGTGGATCGTGCGGTTACAGATCCCTTCCTTCATTTCTTACTCTACGGGCTCACCACCAAGTCGGGCGGTCTTCTTGCGCTCTCCGAAGTGCAGCTTTCACAGGCGCTTAGCTTGCTTGAAGAAACACCTTCTCTGGCACAAGGAATCAAGCCGTGGTTCCTTGCGGGTGCGCCTCCGTCGAGCGATAAGGAAATGTTAGGTATCGACCTGCTGAATCACCAGCGCCGTGTGCTTCTCTTCGCTTTGGCGCAACGGCATCCCAACAAGGCAGAGGGATATTTGAAGCTTGCCAAAAAACTCAACTACCACCGGATCTTTCCTTATCTGGTGTTAAGGCAAGCGTTGGAGTAGGGTAAGCTTACTGGATGCCCGAGTAAGGAAGTGCTGCCATAAACGTGTTCTCAATCTTGGAAACGGTATCCTTGTACTGTTCGAGTTTCTTCAGCTTCTCCCAGTCGGGGCTGGTGAGGAATTTCTTCCAAACCTCTTTGTGGTGCGCCTCATCATTATAGACGAGCATGTAGGTTAGCTGAGGAAGGTTTTTGCCTACGACCGCTTCGCCATAGAAGACGGCCTCGAGCCCCACAGCCTTGAAGATATCGATCTCACCTTTATTGAACATTTGAACCTTGAGCTTCCCTTTCATTTCGCTGAAACTCTCGTAAATACGCAGTTCGAAGACCCGAGGTTTGTCATCTGCTTTGCCTGGCACAGCCAACTGAGGCATTCCTTCAAAGGCATAGAGTAGTGATGACTCCACGCGAGAGAAGACGGCGGCGTCTTTCTCTACGCCAAGATAATCTGCAGCACTTTGGAGGAAGACGCTATCTGAGCCGAGCTTCTCTGACAGACTCATTATCTGTTCGGGAGAGCTGAGCGGATACACGACACACCGTTGCCGATTAGGTTCGTCTTGTTTCTTGGCAAACTTGATTGGTTTGAAGACGCCTACAGGACCAACTCCCTGCTTTTTCAGTCCAGGGAGGATGGCCTCTGCAAAGGTCTTGTCGAAGAGTGCTTCTGCCTGTTCAGAGTTCAAGTGGTAGGTCAGGACGTGGAACCACTGGCGATCTTGTGCAATTGCTGAAGTCATGAAGAGGCAAGTTACGGTGATAAGAGGAAGAAGAACTCGTTTCATGGCTGGAGTGAAGCCAATTTCAGAGGATCAGAGCAAGCTTCTAAATGGCGCTCGTTTGACAGGAGCGTTTCTACTCGTTAGGCACTACTCATGATTCGGACTGGTTTAGGTTATGACGTGCATCAATTTGCGGAAGGGCGCCCTCTTGTCTTGGGCGGGGTGACGATTCCTCATGATCGGGGATTGGCTGGGCATTCCGATGCGGATGTGTTGAGTCATGCGATTGCAGACGCAGTGTTGGGTGCCATGGGGGAGCCCGACATTGGGCATTTCTACCCTCCTGGCGATCCGAGTTGCGCTGGGATCTGTAGCTTGGAGATCTTGCGCAAGGCGCGTGATCTTGTGATGGAGAAAGGTGCTGTATTACACAATGTGGATAGTACGTTGATCGCGGAAGCGCCGAAGATTCTGCCGCATGCGGCAGCGATGAAAGAGCATATTTCCGAGGCGTTGGGGATTTCGGTGGGGCAGGTTGGAGTTAAGGCGACCACGAATGAGAAGATGGGCTTCCTCGGGCGCGAGGAAGGGATGTCAGCTATGGCAGTGGCGACGATCGCTATGCCTGAGTAGCAGAAGGCCGAGGCCCTGAAAGACCCCGGCCTAGGTGCTGGTTGTGTCGTCAGTCTGACTTGTGGCGGCGCTCGGGATTGAGGATCTCGACGAGGTCATCGTCGTCGATTGCCGGGATCTCGAAGAGATTCCCTTTGCCCGAGTAATCTGGGACGATGCCGTCCGCGTTGAGATTGCGGGTTTGTATGGAACCGTCGAGGGTGCCGACGGGGACTTGACCTAACCGATTCCAGGCATGGTCACCATCGTAACTTCCGATGCCGTCGGTGAAGGCATCCATGATGATGGGTGTATTCGATTTCTTGCTATCGGTCAGGCCACTGACGTATGCCCAGTGGTTTTCCCCGGGAGCGAGGATATGACCGCCTTCGTCTGGAGCTTTTGTGTTGCAATGCAAACGGTCGTTTCGGAGGTAGAACATGGCCTCTTGGTCGCAGTGCTGCGGGAACAGCTTACGAAAGGCCGCGTTCGCCGAGTCTGAGGACTCTGGGTATAGTCCGCCATTCTCGGTAGCGTAGGAGGTGAGTGCGAGAAGCACATTGCGCGCGTCCGAACTAGAACGCACCATACGAGCTCGCATTGGGGCGGATTGAATCGCCGGCACCGAGATCGACGCGAGCGTCGCGATGATGGCGATGACGACTAACAACTCGATCAGGGTGAACCCCCGACCGCATTTTTTAGGTATGGTCATGTTATGATTGCGGTTTGCGTTAGATGAAACAGCAACCATGCCGAGGGCTTGGTTTATGTATGTATGGTATAGGTTTTAAGCTCTCGTAAGGCTTGGCAACTGCTAAAGAACGCATCGCACGATCTTCATTCTAACGGTAAACGAGGGAATTTTTGGAGGCAAGGCTTAAAGGTTTAAATTCCAACTTTCGGATGAATTCGGCCGAACAAAAACGCTTCCGTTCAACGCTTTTTGTCGAAGTGGGAATGTTCACTGTTGGGATGCTATGACTACGAAATCTTATCTATTGATAGCTACGCGACCGTTGCGCTCGGAATGGCGAGTTGGATGATTGCGCAAGACATGCCGGAGACCGGTGGCTAGGTGCCTCCGGTGGCGTCGATGCAAAGCGGCTATCACTTTCTGAGCACGCGAGTATACTCTGCGACGAAGGATTAACGGATCCTTGACTTGTTCCGGGGTTTGCGAACGACGGATGTGAGTGACGGGCTCGATTCTGTTGGCCTACCAAATGCTGGTCCGTTTGATCCTGACATTACATTAATCTAGTTCAACACGGAGAACTACGCGCACTGTTTTTTGGGCTTCGCGGTGACGGCACGTTTC
>JAACDM010000676.1 GCA_009936795.1 Verrucomicrobiaceae bacterium
GCCATCATCATTCTGCGCAACTTTAATCTCCACTTCTTCAGGAATGGCCGGACGCGGTTGGCCAATCGCCATCTGGAAATCGCCGAGGTAATCAGGTCCTAAGGCCCCGCCACCCGTGAACTCAATTTGTTCAGGCTCCAGGAGAACGACATAACGCCCATTATCGGATTCTCGCCAGCCGTCGGCCACAGTTGGCTCAACATGGTAAAGAGCCACAGTCGGAGCGATCCGCGCTAAATCAGGATCTTCTTCAATCAAGCCCCCATCGTGGTTCATGTCAGGATCTGGAGACACGATCGGACCGGGCTCTACACGAACGAAAGTAGCGAGTTGTTGAAATCCATTCCTACTCACCACCCAAAGATCTTCGTTGTCCAAACTTGCCACGTTGACAGGATGCCAGAGGTCCAGACGCAGCTCGATGGGGTCATTGGAGGGATCGTAAACGTCCTGAACTTCAAGATTCGGACCTCCAGACCAAAGGGACTCGGCCGAAGAAGGGTTCGCAACAACGAGCATTGCCAGACAGGCCCCGGCGAGTGTATTAAAATATCGTTTCATAGACTAGGATTACGTTCAGGACGGCAAGAGCTGCCTCCACCGCAATGCAACGACATTCCCCAAAGAAATCATCGGGGAAATGTCCCGCCAGCGCCAGATTATCTCATCCGCCCTGGCATGAGTGCTGCTTTCCCACACTTGCCGCAGTGGCGAGCTTCGCTAGGCTGGAAGCGAATTCATCCCTGCAAATCCTATGAAATACCCTGCACCTCTCGTCGCCTTAAGTTGTGCTCTCGGAATGGCCCTCTCCGTTCAGGCTCAGGTCCTCTACACCGAGGCCTTTGATTCAGAAGCCACCGCCAATGTCGTCGTCGACAAGGATGCCGACACCGTCGTCCAGTACTTAGACTACAGCAGTTTCATGGTGGGCGCGGAGACCTTTAGCATCCCTGAAGCCCCAAACAAGCTCGATGGCAGTGCCCTAACCAGCGGTGTCTTCCTTCAAGCAAATCTCGCAGGCGGAGCACCTTCGACCATTAACTTCCTCGCAGCAAGCAGCCCAGGCGGCGACTTGATCAGTGTTTCCGGAACCTACCGTCTGACCTTCGATTGCTACATCAGCGTCAATGATCCCATCCCCGGGGGCGGTACTGAACAGATTCTTTGGGGTGTTGGAACCGCCACTAGTCCTGCCATTTTTAGCCGTGTCTCCACCGTTGGTGAAAATGTTGATCCGAATGATCTCAAGGGCATGTGGGGCTGGCTTGCGGGGGAGAACGGTTATAGCACGGCAGACTCGGCAATCTTCAATGGCACCGAGGAGATCGAGCGCAAAGCGGATGGGGCGCCTCCCGAGTCTACCGATCTTTGGAATGCCGCCTTTAGCACGGTGATTGGTGGTCAGGTCAACAATGTTCCTGCCTTGGCGTGGACCGAAGTGACTATCGACGTTTTCAGCGATGTGGTGCGGGTGCTCTTCAACGGGCAACTCTTTCACGAAGCGCCCATCACCGAGGCTGACACCACGGGCACACCGCTCTTCGGCTACGAAGATTCCTTCGGCTCCATTTCAGGCGAACAAGACTTTCAGTGGTGTTTGATCGACAACGTCTTAGTCGAACAGATCGTGGAACCGGCCCTGGCCATCGCTACCAACGCGCCGTTCGAAGTGATCACCGTTCCAGCTGGTGTTTCCACCGCCACTTACACCATAACGAACAAACGTGAAGTCGAACTCAACCTTACGGAAGCCAATGTCACCGGAGACGACAGCGGACTCTTCGAAGTTCTTACCGAGTTGCCATTAGCTATCGCTCCCGGAGAAACTGCCATGCTCGACCTGCGCTTCAATCCTGGAGCAACTTCGGGTAAACGCGCCGCAACGCTCGAGCTGATAACCGATGATCCTGACACTCCCACCACAACACTGCCGTTAAGCGCCTCACGCTTTGGCGAACTCCTTGCCCAGTTCAAATTTGACGAAACCGGCAACCCAGCTGTCGACGCCTCCGGGAACGGCACCGTCGGCGCCTATGCCACCGGCCGATTTGATCCTGGCTTTGAAGCGCCTTCCCTCGTCGGCGGCGCGGGCTCTTCCGTCACGTTCACCGACGCCCACGCCTCAGGCACTGGCAACTGGGCCATCTTCGATGTCCTTCACACGCCGTCTGTCTCCCTCTCAATGTGGATCCAGCCCAGTGGCGGTGAAGGCACGGACGTGATCTTTAACCGTAATGATACACCCAACTTCGTCGACAGCGACGGTGTTTATGGCTTAGCGTTGAACGATGATGGCTCTCTTAGCCTTCGCATCCGAGATGAAGACATCTTGGCTACCAATCCAGGCACGATCGAAGAGGACACGGCCTACCACATTGTCGTCACTCATCGCGATGACGATGGTTTCGACAATGAAACTGCCGCACGCACGCGCCTCTACATTGATGGCGAGATGGTCGCCGAAGCGACTGGCTTGAACACGGTTGGATTTGGTGATTACCCCGACGACGCACGGGCCACTGAACTCTATGTGGGCACGCGGATCGCTGCGGGTAGCGGCTATGCAGGTGCTTTCGACGAATTCCAAGCCTACCGCGTCGAGCTTGAACCGCGCCAAATCTCCCAGCTCTTCAACGAACCAGAGACTACCGCGCGTTTTGATAATCCTAATCTCTTCGTTAGTGCGACCGGGGACTTTGGTTCGGTCGAGGATGGTGGGCCCATCTCTCAGATCATTAAGCTTTCCAATACCGGAGCCTCGGAGACCCTCACCATAACAGAAACAACCGTCGCGGGTGACAATGTTGCCAATTTCACCTTCACTGAGTTTCCCACCTCTCTTGCTGCCGGCGAAACCCAAGAAGTCACGGTCACCTTTGATTCCGAGGGCACCTTTGGTCAATTCTCCGCCATTCTTCAGGTCGATAGCAACGATGAGAATAATAACATGCTCACGACCGAGCTCGCCGCGCTCGTGCCAAACCCGAGTGGGTTGTTGGCCCACTACAAACTAGATGAGACTAGCGGCGACATTCTTGCTGATGCCTCAGGCAATCGGCGTCCGGCGCGTATCCTTGCCGAAGGTGGCGGCACCGTAGCACTAGGCGAAGAAGCCCTTGCCAGCGGCACTTCGATCCGCCTAGTTGGTGGCGATGACAGTGTGCTTTCAGTCATCGAAGTTCCCGCCACGGCTTCCCTGCCCGCCCTTCCAACATTCACTGCTTCCATGTGGTTCGAATTTGACCCAGCCGATGAAGGTACCGCCTCGGTCCTCTTCTCAATCGGCGACAATCTAGAAGAAGCCGCTGCCCTCGCCTTGCCCATCGCAACGGAAGAACAACCTCTTCAGTGGATCGTCCAACAAGTAGGTGGTGAACAAACAGAAGGGGAACTTCTTAAATCACGCACGCCCTATCATCTTGTCATGACGCACACCGACACCCAACCTGGCGAGTCCGGCGCTGACCTGTTAGAATTCTACCTCAATGGCGTCCTCGTCGAATCGATCAAAGAACCTGTGGATGCCCTCGTCAGCACGCGAAACACCCCTGTCCTCTTCGGTGGCGTGCCAGGGATTTCCGGAATGGTCGGACGCCTCGATGATCTCCAACTCTACGAAACCGCACTATCCTCAGATGACGTGGCCTTTCTTTTCGAGAATCCTGGCATAGCCATTGGTGGCCCCACGGAACCAGAGCCCACCATCGACACTGACGGTGACGGCCTCACAGATGCCGAGGAGACTGCTCTCGGCACAGATCCTAATGTAGCAGACACCGACGGTGACGGTTTCTCTGATGGCCAGGAAGTCGCTGCCAAAACGGACCCTCTGAGCCAGAGCTCTCTGCTCGCAGCCGTTGGCGTTTCATCACCCGATGGCACCCGCACAGTGACTTGGAAAAGCCAGCCCGACGTGATCTATAAGGTCGACGTTTCAGAGGACCTCATCACCTGGGCAACGATTAGCGATAACGCTGTCGGCGCCGCGGGTGAAACCACCTCTCTCCCACACGCAGATGCACCAGCTGGCGAGGCCTACTACCGCGTCAGCGTGAAGACTGAATAGAGCACATGCACTTACATAGTCGTATCTGGATGCGTAAGCATTCAGACTTCTAGCCCGACCCATTACTCCTTAGCCGCCTGCCGACGTTCACGGAAGAAACTCTGCAAGATACCCAAACACTCGTCGTGCATCACCGAATCGGTGATTTCACACGCGTGATTCAGGCTCGGATGTTGAAGTAAATTCAAGAGGCCACCGGCCGCACCGCCCTTCTCGTCGGGGCAACCAAAGATCACCCGACGCAGTCGACAATGCACGATAGCACCAGCACACATCGGGCAGGGTTCTTTCGTCACGTAGAGATCGCATTCTGTCAGTCGCCAGTCTTCGATCACACTCTGCGCTTGCGTGAGGGCTAACATTTCCGCATGTGCCGTCCCATCCTTGAGCGTTTCGACTTGGTTGAACGCCCGCGCGATGACTCGTTGATCCTTCACGATGACCGCTCCGATTGGAACCTCCTCCTGCTGGTAAGCACGCTGCGCCAGACGCAACGCTTGCCCCATGAAATGATCATCGCTCTTCAGATCGATCAACGGCGCGGCGTAAGGAGGGTCGTCGCTCATGCTAAGCGGGAAGAGAAGGTTTGCTCTGTCCCATTCGGGATTTGGTCTCTTCGCGCTGCGCCCGGATGCCATCGATAGTCTTACCAAACAGCTCCCGAGACTTTGGCCTCAGCGGCGCCGTCTCGATGAAGACCTTATTCTCACCCTCACTCAGAAGGGTCACTTCTAGCATCTTGCCATCCGGTGTTATCACCACGTCCTCTACTTCCTGCCAGTAAAGCACCTGCATGTTCTTGCTAGGATAAAAGAATGGGAAGATCTCGATCCCGACAGGAGAGAAGATCATGTAGGCATGCTTGGCCAAATGAACCCCAGCCCACACCGCGAGCGCGATGAATGGCAACGTGAACAAGCCATACCAAGACTGTTTCAGCAACGGCTCCTGCGTCTTCCACAGATCCAGACTCAAGCAGTAGAGAGCAATTCCCACACAGAAGAAGACCAGCGCCAGGACGAAAAAATGGGCCGCTTGAGCGTTGCGCGTGAAACGAATCTCCTGCAAACCACGTTCAGCATTGGGCGAGGCGTTGGCATGCATGAAAGAAGGGAAGGGAAGGGAATGAAGGTGAAGAAGCGAGCGCTACAACGCAAGCACGCCTTCTAAGTCACATCGTTGGCTAAACCGTTCAATCTTCTCTGCTTTCCCAGTATCGATATTGATATCGATCAGGGCGCCACAAAGAAGAACCTCGCCTTTAGCAATCGGGAAACGTGCCGGCATCGACGTGCGAAACCGATAAAGCACTGCTTCAATCTGGCGTCCGAGAATCGATTCTGCTGGGCCGCACATCCCGGCATCACAAAGGAACGCCGTGCCTCCAGGAAAGATCTGTTCATCCGCAGTCTGAACATGCGTGTGAGTTCCCACGAGCGCCGAGATCTTGCCATCCATCCACCGACCTAACGCTATCTTCTCGCTTGTCGTTTCCCCATGGGCATCGACAAAGAGCACTTTGGTTTCCTCTCGTAATTTCGCCACCTCAGCCTCCAAGGCGAGGAACGGATTTTCCAAGTTCGGCTGGGTAAACGTCCGTCCCTGGACTTGAAGAACGCCCACCTTCCCTTTCTTGGTCTCTAGGACAATCGAACCATGGCCAGGGGTCCCGTCAGGGTAATTCAGTGGGCGTAGCAAGCGGGGCTCTGTTGGGAAATACTCGATGATCTCTTTCTGATCCCAAACATGATCCCCCGTCGTCACCACCGCAGCGCCAGCCCTCAGCAAGTCGATGGAGATCTTCGGCGTGATTCCTCGCCCGCCCGCTGAATTCTCACCGTTGATAACAATAAAGTCGACCGACCAGTGCTCACGGATCTTGGACAAGTTCTGGATCACGGCCTTTCGACCTGGCTCTCCCACGACATCTCCAAGAAAGAGAAGTCGCAAACATTGGTCTGAAGGGGCATCGGGCTTGGGCATAGACAGGGGGTAGCCTTAGCGGCCTTCCCCGCGA
>JAACDM010000110.1 GCA_009936795.1 Verrucomicrobiaceae bacterium
AATTACTTTCATTTGTTCATTGATTTGCTCAATGCCTCAGAAAGTCGGGCACAGATGGATGACGAAGAGATTTAGAGGCGTCTCGGCTTGGTCATGAATAAAGAGCCCCTCACCAGCGAGCGTCCTATACTCGAACGATTGAACGAACAGGCTCCAACAATGGTTACTTGGAGCAATGAACGCTTTAAGAGTATGCTCTTAGAGTATGACAAAGCAGTTTTTTTTACGATGACTGCGTACATTAACCTTAATTCCTTGCGTCCTAGAATGCTGGCTCAGGAGTGGACCATAGGTTGGACGAGCCCCTCGGGCCGAACAATGGCGTCCACGTTCTAAGCCGCGTCCGCATTGCCTCTACTGGCATTCTCCAAAGAGAAGGGTTATTCCCCACTATGACATATTCATTTATGGACTCGTCCATAACTTGAACGTTACAGGCGGGCCACCGTCTCGTGGCCATCCTTATCCCATCGCAGAACCTCGAGCGTTGAACCTATACTCAGCGCTTTTGTGAGCTAATGAGTAGCACCTTGTTTCCGTTTCTTCTTCGCCTTGCGGTCCACAGGCGGATTACCAGCAAGATAGTTCAGCCGGTCGTCGATGTAGCGATTCGAGTGTTTCACATCGTCTTTGGAAATAGAAAACTGATGTCCCAATCCGCTTTCGTGAAGCAGGACTGCCGTATTCAGAATCTCATTCGTCGCCACTTCCGACGGCGAGTCTTTCAGTGCGGCCATAATACCAGCGACGGGTGAATCAAATCGAGTCAGGCCGAGGAACTCAGTGGCACGCTGACGAACCGTGACATCGAGATCGTCTACTGCAGCCTTCTTAGCTGACCCAGCGAAGACACCGGCTTCAGGTCCAGATCGCAAAGCACTCACATAGCCCCAGTGACGCTCGCGTGGATTCTTAGATCGCAGTGCCTTTTCAAGAATAGGCTTAGCCTTCGAGAATGGCACTAACTGAAGATCAGCGAGATCAATCAGCGCGTGAAGCTCTTCGCGGTGCGCTTTCCCAAAGGCCACAGGATTCTCCATGGCGAGATCCATGAGGTGCGTCTCCGGATAGAAGCTAAGCTCGGGCATTCCTTTCACCCATGCAGTAAGACGACCACGCATGTCCGCAAGGATCTCGGCGTGTGCTTTGCTCGCGGCGAGGTTATCTGTCTCATGTGGGTCCTTGCTCAGATCAAAGAGCATCTCAGCCGGTCTTCCTCGAAAGAAAGCCTTCTGCTCCTCAGTCAACTTGCCAGCTTTATAAAGATCCCGCCACTCGGCATAGGCGAGCATTCGATAGCGATAATCGTTGTGCAGCCCATCTGGCGTATGCGGCCAATAGCTACGCATGTACTTAAAAGCCCCTTTGCGCAGCGTACGCACAAGATCAATCTTCTCGTCGAATCGATCCGCATAACCAAACGCCTCATCACGCTGAGCGAGCTCAGCCGCCGTGATTCCAGGACCAAGAAACGGGCGCCCATCCATGCCTTCGGGGACCTTGATGCCAGCAAGATTCAAGAGCGTGGGACCGAAATCAATGAAACTGACAAAGCCATCCAAACGATCGCCTCGTTTGTGATCAACAAGGCCTTTCCATTTGTCTGGTACCCTCACTACTAAGGGGACATGGAGCCCGCTCTCATAGGCGTAACCTTTGCCCCGTGGAAGGACGCCACCATGATCACCAAAGTAGAAGATAAACGTGTTTTCTAACACTCCGGCATCCGTCAGCTCACTTATCAGGTTGCCCACTTGCCCATCGATATCGCGAATTCGATCGTGATAGCGAGCATAGGTGTAGCGGAAGGTAGGCGTGTCAGGATGATAAGGAGCGAGCACAACCGATGCGGGATCCGTGCTGGTCTTCTCTGACAACATCTTCTTTAGCGAGAAGTGCAACGAACTCTCATGTGAGGCTCCAAAGGTGCGCTGGTGAAAGAAAGGCTGCCCATCTTTGCGATCCCGCCAACTCGCTTTGGAAGATGACGCATCCCAAACGCCCTTGCCAGGGGTCGCATTATAGTCGGTCTTCGAATTGTTCGTAGTATGATAGCCAGCCTCGCGCAGGTAGGCAGGAAACATCTTCAGCCCTTCGGGCATCGGCGCCATTTTGGATCGGCGATGATGCTGCGTGCCAATCCGCGGCGCGTAGCAGCCTGTAATCAGGGTTGTGCGCGCAACTGAACACACCGGCGCATTTGAAAAGGCGTGATTGAACACCAGTCCGTCTTTGGCCATGGCCTCAATATTCGGCGTCGGAGCCCCATTTGGATCAAAGAGGCGCAAGTAGTGCTTCGAATTATCTTCGGAGAGAATCCAAACTACATTCGGCTTATCTGCAGCACTGCTTGAGACAAGGCCAATGAGAACAAGGAAACCAAGGGCACGAAAAGACATAGAGTCAATGATGTACACTTTTCCCCTTCAAGACAAGCTCTAGACATTCGCGTATCTTAGAAAGACGGGCTCCGCTGAAATCGGTTCAGCCCCTTAAAGCGATCGCTTCGACACATACAGCCGATCATAAATCGTGACCAAGTCAGGATCTCCACAAGCAACTCATCAACATGTGGAGATCACAGCAGCGGCGATATCACGGGCTTAGCTAACAAAGCTCTTCAAAAAAACTCAGCTCCAAATCTACTGAGATCGGATGCGCCACAATGCTCGGAGAAGAGCCTCCCGAGTAAGGGCAAACGTAGTGACCCGGTCTCTTCGCGCAATGTTCATCCCCACAACCCGGCCCTGCAGATCCACGACGGGTCCACCCATACTCTCAGGGCCAAGCGGACAATCGTGCTGGAAAACCTGCTCAAATCCGGCTCGACGCGGCGAAACCGGCCCGCTCATACGAAGGTTGCGATGTTCTCCCGCATTCGTAGTTTCATCACCGAGAGAGACGTCCTTCAGCCGGAGCTTACCCGCTCGCTCAAACTCTAGTTGCACCCGATCACCGGGCCTCAAAGCCCTAACAATACGCTGCAGCGCACGATAACTACGCACTGGCCGCGCATTGATCGCTAGAATCCTATCTCCTTTTCGTAGCTTGGCCTCAGCAGCCATTCCGCCTTCTATCACCTCATCTATCAGAGCCCCTCGCTGGGGATCATCCGGTTCCATAATAATCCCGAGTATGGTTTGCGGCACATCGATTGGCCGCGTAGATCCACTGATGACTCCGACGCGCAGATCTCGCGAATCTCGAAGCGAAGCGACCCAAGCCCCCTCAGGAGAAGGCTCATGCCACATCGGTAAGAACTGCCCGTCTGTACCATTCACCTGCAACAGAGCAACATCATTCACGTTATCAGATCCCACAAGCCGGACCGGTCGAACTTTCTTTCCAGGCAGCACCAGTTGCAATACCCCTGACTCCTTAATTGCACTCGCCTTGGTCAACCAATAGCCCGATCGATCGGCAGGCATCGCAAGACTGAGTTGTCCTTTGGTCCCTCCTTGAACCACACCGGTGTGAGCTTGTAAGGCTCCCTTAGGTTTGGCGAATGCTTGTAAGGTTGCCGCCCCATTCAGGCGTTCGCCCGACGCAAGAGAAGCTCCTGGCATCCAAGCACAATTGCTAAGCGAGAGCAGGCAGAGCAGGCTCCCAACAACAAAGAGCAGCAGCCAAGTCAGATCCAGAGCACCCGCCCTCATGGAACCAAATCTGGCCACCCAACGCGAAAGGTCTCAAGTGGCACATGGAAATTCTGATCTGCCGCTCGCGAAATGCGACTGTGGATCGCCACGAGACGCCCTCTCAAATCGAACAGTGGCCCACCAGAATCTCCTCCGACAAGTTTACAGTCTGATCGAATTGTATTCCTCGACTTGGAAATGACACGTCCCAATCTCAAAATCGGTCCACGATCGGAATCATACCCTCCCGGATGCCCCAATGCCAAACACCACGTTCCCACCGCAACTTCATCGGCCGCAGAACGAACTCTAGCAAATGGATATCTTCCCGACTCTAGCTGAACCAGACCAGCATCAGCTCTCGCTTGGAACCCAAGCGAGACTCCCCTGACCAAGCGACCACTTGGAAGAACAACCATCAAAGAGGAATCCTTCTTACCACACACATGGCCAGCGGTAAGAACCAAACCTGATCGGGAGACAATCACTCCACTGCCCGAACCATCGCCTAGGACAACGACAGTCGCCCTCTTGACAACGGGAATTACTTTCTGAACTCGCTTTTGAATCGCCTGGAGGTCCTGCGCCGTCTCTGGCGTCGCTGTCTCTACCTGTCCTTGGGCACCTAGCTGAGTGCCAGAAAAAGCAAGTAGGCAACTACTAGCAAGAAGACAGACGAGAGCCCGCAAATCCATCACTACCGCAAGTCTGCGCAGACAACGTCACCTCTATTGTTCTTTACAAAGAGCCTTCCATCCGAAAGGACTGGCTTTACCCAGCAGCGCTTGCTCAGCAACTGAGCCTGCGAAATCGGCGTGTAGCGATTTCCCGTGGCTTCAGCGACGACCAGGTTTCCTTTATCACTAAGAGCTAGCAACTTACCCCCTGCCAATGTAAGGGTCCCCATACCAAAGCCCTTCTGAGCCCACTGCGTCTTACCATCTTTTAACGACACACAGATGAGCTGTCCATTGGTATCGCCACACACGGCGAAGACGTGTCCATTGTAAACAACACAGCTGCTCATTTTCGTTTTGATGTCCTCGTTGGTCCAAAGCTTCCTTGGC
This sequence comes from Verrucomicrobiaceae bacterium, assembly GCA_009936795.1. Lineage (GTDB taxonomy): Bacteria > Verrucomicrobiota > Verrucomicrobiia > Verrucomicrobiales > DEV007 > JAACDM01. The sequence goes on from JAACDM010000110.1 coordinate 4,706, forward strand.
TTGCCGCTACTCAAGTCGAACAGAGCTACCCGTCCATCATTGTAGCCACTCGAAACGATGAGTTGATTGTTTGGCAGCGGCACTGGAGAAGACGCATTCACATCGTAAGAAGTCTTCCAGGGCACTTCCCACAAACGCCTGCCGGTTTTCAAATCGTGAGCCACCAACGCCGTTCCCTTAAAGACAAGAACGGCGTCCTTACCTCTTAGTTTGATCGGCGTTGGCGTGGAATAGCCAGCATTCTCGTCACCATTGCCCCAGACTTTCCTGCCGCTGTTCTTGTTTAGCGCGAGAGTTGAATTCCCCTTGCCGCCATTGTCCAAGATCAAGAGATCTCCAACAACCAGTGGAGACGACGAGTATTTCCACCTTGATAGCTTGCCACCAAATTTTTCTATCAAATGCGTTTTCCAAATCACTTTACCATTCTCAAGGGAAAGGCACTGGAGCTGTCCATCGTAGCTTAAGTTGTAGACACGATCACCATGAATCGTCGGTGTGGCGGCCGTACCTCCGTCAAACATCCGCTTTTCGAACTCGCAATCAAACGTGTTCTTCCATAGCGCTTTTCCCGAGTCCGCATCGAAACAGAAGACGGTTTCCTTGTCACCATTCGCACCCGAGGTAATGACGCGTTTTCCACTCACTACGAAGCTCGCTGCACCCGTGCCGACCTTGGCTTTCCAAGCGATCTTGGGCCCATCATCGCCCCAATCGGCTTTCCAGCCCGTCTCGGAAGACGCTCCGTTAAAATTTGGGCCCGCAAAGAATGGCCATTCGCTAGCCGCGAGTGGTGAGACAAGAAGTGTCGAAGCAAGTAAGAGAATCCGTTTCATGAGCGAAGTCTCAAACAGAAACTGCATCAGGGCAAGTCAACGACTATGATCTAGAACGTATTTCTCCACCAATTCGGCTAAGACCGCCTGTTGCCAAGGCTTCGTCGCACATCGCTTGGCATCGCCCACACTGGCTTGCGCAAAAAACTGGCGCTCATGGTCCAGGAGAGATCGATCCCTCTGATCTCGCTCACGCATCATCCGTCCCCTATAGAAATGCCTCAGGAAGCGCAGCTCCCCCCACTGCGAGAAAGGCCCCTCTCCTATCACATCTGCTACTATATCTCAGCGATCGCCCGCAGCGGAGGCATCGGCAATGAGCAACCGGGCAAACGCATTCTGCGGCTCTTGTGGCTCTACCTCAGGAAACGCTTCGGGATACTCTTGATACCATCGAATCAACACGTCTCCCCTTCCGATTCGAGTGAGGCCTTCCGCCACCTTTCGAGTTTCGGAACCGCTTTTGAACTCACAGTTCAGTTTGAGCAACGAAGAGGTCACAGCCCTCTCAACATCCGGCCTAGCGGCACGACTCGCTTCCAGCGCCCTCAGAAACGACGGATGCACCGTATCAGCCGACTCAATATGGATCTGTAACCAACCCGTCAACTCCACGATCGATCTTGGCCAAGGCTTCGCGGTAAAAGACGTCAACATGAGGGTCATATCCATGGCAGAGGCGTCTGCCGAGTGCGAACTGCCTTCCCCTTCTGCGGCATTTCCGAGCCCCAACCGATGCCTTTCCGGATAATCAACTCCCGCTCTTAACGAAGCATACGCGAGGCTCAATAACGTCTCGGGATTTGCAGGCCTCAAGTCGGCCAGAGCCACGGTGTGCTGCAGAAAGATCTGAGGACCGTTGCGAAACAAATACAGCCCCATCTCGTGATAACTGAGAGCATCCACGCTACGCCCAGGCATCAATTTCGAGTAGGAATCCCGGGCACGTAGCTCAACTCCCAATTCGATCGCTTTGAGAGTACTGATAAGCGGATCGCCGGATACCAGTTCGAGCACGCGAGGGTCGCGCCTCGCTTCATAAGCCTGCATGAGAATCTCTCTCGCCGCAGCATCATCGGAGTCACCGGCAAAGGCAGAACGCGCCATGATTACGGCACCATCGGGATCGCCACCGGCAAGAAACTGTTCCGCGTGGGAAAATAGGCAATCTGTTTTCTAATCATTATAGTAAGCTAGGCAAGCGCCTACCAAGACCACTAACGACCAAATCCCAGGTTTACTTATTGCTAGTCTAACGAGTCGCATAAGTCGCCCCGTTTGATGGTTGACGATGTACTGGGTGGATTGTTCGGCGAACAAAAGCTGCCATTTCGCAGTCAGCAGCCTCTAATGACGTGTCCCAAAAACCCACCTCGATCAAACGACGGCCTTGGTTGCCCTCACCACGCCACGCCCGCATCAACCGCTCTCGACGATAAACGCTCGAGCCCTCTCGCAGGGCTCCTTTCCGCCCGTCGCTTGACCACACGCCAAAGTAAACAATGACATCCGTATCCTGCCTAACAAACTGGTATCTTCGAAACTCGTAATTCGATTCACCGACCCGGAAATTCTGAAACAAGGGACCTCCTTGCAACTCGAATCCCGCTCCCTCCAAACATATTTCAGGTTGATGACCGCGAACAGTCAACACCGCCGGGTTTTCCGAAGACCATTGGATGTAGTGAGCCACGCGATGACTTTCTTCAGGCCCCCGCCACTCGGTTGAATGGGTGAAATCAACCCCCATCTGCCTCGCCCAGCTCTTTGGAAAGGGAACGGTCCGATAAACCAACTCGTCTGTCGGCGATTGAAACGTCCATTCATCTATCTTGGCTGGAACAGATCCCCTGCTGAACCACACTACGCGTGCTCCCTCCATCATTAAAAGGACAACAGCAAGACCTCCAAACAGCCATCCATGGAGTTAAACGAGTGGCATCTGCGGCCAACAAAATTCCCGTGAGGCTGGGCGAGGTTTCCTTGCAACACCATCTCTCCATTTCAGCACCACACACAGCACTAAAGTCAACGTTAGTATCTGTGCAATCGATCCGGCCAACTGATGATGCCGATCGAAGAGATCACGCCCACCGTGTTCGGCAAGCATGGCAAGCGACACGCTACGAATGCTGTTCATCACAACAGCCACCACCGCCGCTAGGAACAGGTAGGCTGCTCTCCCCAGAACAGGCAACCGATGAAGTTCTCCCCAGAACAACGCAGCGGCTAGACAAAGATGCAGCGACCGTATCCCCGTACCTCAATCTTCAATGCCGAGGACAGTATGCCGAAGAGTGATCATATCACGTCCGACGCGTTCAGCCGCAATACCACCAAGATGCAAGACCTCCAAGGTGACACCTTGGTCGTCAGTTGCTTGAGAGAATCAATCAGGTAGTACTCGATAGCATATGGAAGAGGCACCGCCGCCGCCATGATCAGAAACGGCGTTGCATACTGGGTGACGGCCTTCCATCCACCTAGCGCGTGGAGAATCACTACCGTAAGAGCGCTAGCCAGAACAAAGGTAACCCAGCTTATGAGATGCCAGTCCACATTGGCATGCCCAATCAGTCTCACCGGTAGCCAAGCGAGACGGACACCAAAAAGCACCGCGCAGTGTCCCCAAGAAACCATAGGCCGCCCCGGCAAAGGCTCCCAAGATGTTGGCGAAACCGCAGCCTCAACAGGAGCAACAACACGATTGGCATCAGCCACCCAAATTGATACTCCGGATTGTAACGCCATTCAACGGCCAAGTGCGTGATGCAGGCGATCTATGCCACCAGGATCAGCAGAGCACCGCCAATATGCTTGGCGTGCCATTCGCTAGGATGAGGATGGGCATTCATACTCTTTCCCGGCTACGACGCTGACGGTGTAATAGCACTGAAAACCCGAGCACTAGTGATAGGACAACAAAGCCATTCGTCGGCTCAGGGCTCGGCACGACGGTGAGCGCTGCATTTGTAAGCATCGTGCTCCGAAAGGCCGCCCAGGATGGAAGCAGATCCAGGCCCGTTCTGGGACCGCTATCCGCAGCCGAGATTTCATACCCATAAACACGGTCCCCTACATTGATTCTAAACTGGTGAAACGTTAGCAAGAGACCTCCTATGTTTTGAACCTGATCGATGTCGTCTGGCTGATCGAATGGACCGCCCCTGTCATTCGTCTCCGAATCCCAAAGAGCATGGTGCATGCTGGTGACGCCACTTCCAAAGGGATCCCCATCTCCAATCGTTACTTCTTAGGAATAAGTTAGTGCTTTCCCTACTCCATCCACACTCATGACCAATCGCATGTTGATATTCCTATCATTCGCCTAACTTTCAATAATAGAGACGCCAGCCTCTTTCAGCTCTAACGGATCATTTAATTGCACGCCGGTCATACTTTTGAATCGCACGGCATCCAGGGTGCGATTGAAGGTATCGTCAGAGCCATAATTAATTCGAAGCGGCGTGGAAAACATGTCGGCCAGATCGACCAACGCATTCCCCGTGTAGCCCGTATCGTTGCCGTTGCTTGGCATATCATTCCGCTCATACCAAACACGGGTCTCCACTGGGTTCGCCTTGAAGTCGAAGTCGACCTAAGGAAATTCAACCAACGGTTCGTAGGTCGATCCTCCTGCCGTAAAGGTCGTTACGACCGTGACATCGTTTTCATACCGATAGCCATTATTTGGATCAATACTCGGGGGCCCTACAGTTGTGCTCGTGGTGATCGAATCCCAAGACACCAGGGCAGCTCGCGCCAAAGGACTAGCCAGAAGCAATCCCCAAATGATCAGCGACCTGAGGGCCTGCATAAATATGAGCGCTCATCAATATTTTCATAATAATGACAATTAAAAGTTTTAATGCGAAGCTTTTTCATGACGATTCGATGGGAAACAGATCAGATTTTTACCGAGAATGCCTGCGGGCGTATCGACATGAAAGCGACCACCTCTTGGCGGGTCCAGGAAAGATTCTCCTTCAAAGCAAGTCGCTTTGAGGGCCTTTCTGAACGATTCTCGACCGATAAGAGGTGCGAGGCTCCATGGGCGCATTGTCTGTGACAATAATCTTGGTCAGGTCGCTAGGATCAACCTGAGCCTCGACGTTGCTAGCGGCGGTTTCCCTTTGACCGTCATAGCGATAGATCTCCGTATAGCCTCTCACCGTGTTGCTTCGCTCCACAATCCAGCAAATCCCTGTGACGCCAGGCCTGTAGCCGAAAGTAAACTCAACGCCACCTCGATCATTTGGTTGCAGGATAGGCTTGCGGTTGGAATTCGTAGCCGTTCGGATCGGTGTCGTCATGATCAGCCCCAGTGAAAGACGCACTACCGCCCACTAACACTTACTTTAAGCACAAACCAAAGGAGTTTTCACTCTCCCTCTCTACCGCCCCAATGGCTGCACGGTGACCGATGGGCCGGGGAAAACCGTGCTGGTCCTTCGAATGAGGGCTTATGCCACCGGCATCGATGACCAGGCCACCAGCAAGATAACGTCTTGTTAGGGTTGGACCTCCATAGTCACCTAGACTTTTCAGCATCGGATCAGGCACTACCAGAATGTGTGGCCCTGCCGCAATTCTGGAGGCTTGGAAGCTGGACAAGCAATGAACGCCTTGGGTCACAAGCGTTGCCCCATCGTTGCTATGCAGAACCACGGAGTTTCCTGAATTGAGGGAAAGGCCGACACGTGCCGCGCTTCCCGCTCCGTGAAGGACGCCGTTTACCGTCACGGCGACCTCGCCAAAATTAGCTGCGGAAACTAACGTCCCCACTGTTTTCACAATGTCAGTTTCTTCGTCAAGGATCGACACTTTGAGGTCGCCCGGTATCCACGTCGGGTCCACCATCTGCGCATATACCAACATATTCTTTTTAGCTAATGACAGTATCAACGCCATGACACTGGAGGCCACGAATCGCGGGTTGGCGTTGTAGATGGCATTGTCCCGGTTGGACTGATAGTAGAAGGATCCATCCGTTCATTGGGAGAGCGAGAACCACCACTAGTTGTTATCCAACAATTGACTGAAACTCCCCGGATCGAACTGAGCGTCCATCGCCGCGTAAGCCATAGCCATCGTCGGCGAGCCGAGGGTTTCGGGAAACGTTGAGGATGAGTCCCCATGAAGCGTGCGTAGTTCAGCGCGCGGGCTCGATAAATCGGGTGCGAGTAAGGACTCATCCGATAGGCGATGGATGTCGCACCGGTGCGCCCGAGATCACTCCAGGCATCCGGATTGCCTCCCGACCCATCCTAATCGGCATACCACACATAGTTGTTTGATCCAGTGCCCTTGACGAGGAATTCGTAGGCGGCATCTAGGCGGGTGCGATCGACTGTCACTCCAACACGATCCATGAGGGCGAGTGCCAGAGTTCCCTGACCCGTGGCCATGCAGATGGGGCCGTAGCCTTCGAAACAGGGATTGTGTCTCCAGCCGTCAAAACCAAATTTCGTCGGATCGACGTCGTGGGTTTGGGGCAGCACCAACTGAGAGATGTCCTTGTACTGGCTGTCGATGAGGTAGGTGTAGAGGGTTTGCAGTTTGATCAAGACCCAGGGTTTGCTCGTCTTATTTTAGTATTCTGATAGATGAATCGCGGCCGTGAAGTATTTCCAGTGATGGAGGCCGTGCTGTGGAATGGCCGCGTTGGTCTGGTTGTCGTAGTAAGCGGCAAGATTGTCAGCTGCGGTTATACTTGCTGTGCTGCTGTCGGCCAGCAAGGCGAGCCACACAAAGATGCTATTCTCGTGGCCGCCCTGTCCCTCCCAAGTCCCATCATTCAATTGAGAAGTTTGCAGGTAGGTTAGTAATTCGGCGAGGATGAGAGTAGATTTCGGGCAGCTGTCCGAAAAGGTTGGCGAGAACCTCCCGGTAGACCGTTCCCACATCGAGCGTGACGTTCTGCGAGCTCATTCCACGGTTGAAAAGACACGTCGAGGAGACCATCGGTAGACTGAATCGTGTCCAGAGCCACTCTGAATTCACTGATCGGTCCTTGCGCTCTAAAAACCTCTGGGCTGTAACCGCTCTAATGGTCCTCAGTAAACGCCTGACCCTCCACTCCGGTGATCACGTCCTCTGCTTACAGGAGTCCATTAGCAGGTGATCCGGAAAAAACATATTTCACCACCAGCGTTCGGGGCGAGCTACACACTCAAACCGGTGATGCCGAGGTTGTAAAACCAGCTGGGAACCACGGCATCGCGCCCGACACTCGTCGTCGCCGACCACGAAGAGCCACTCTCAACATTGTAAGCGACCTGTGCGCGGATGCTGCCGCATAGCACCATACCTGCGAGTAAAATTGGTTATCATTTAATATTTGATCGTTTAGCTAGGGTCTTAAAGCTATGCCCGAACGGTATCAAATAGTAACGGCTTAGGTCCTCACGGTCTCTCTGTAGCTTGGGGCTCGTCAGAATCTGAGAAGGGCTTGATAGAGATTGTGACAGGCGAGCCCTTGGCAGGAAGCGGACCACGGTTGACAAACCAGATGTCGTCACGGATCCGCGACTGACCGGGATGGTTCACCATGGCACTGGGATCCGAGAAAACCGCCGCGATATCGCCAGTTTTCCCGGCACGGAATCCAGTCTCGGTGACGACCGAGCCAGTGTATAGCCACGGGCCAGCAGCCATCGGCTTTCCGGTTTCTTCGTTAATGATCAACTCATTCATCGGGGACCTCATCCGCCTACCTTCGGTGATCCATGCTGCAGAGATATCGAGACGAGCGAGCGAGCGTACGTTCTCCGACACCGTGGGGTATTTACCAGTCGGCCGGTGATCAGGTGTCCGGATTTCAAACAGCTCAGGCGACGGTTCGTAGCCGAGTAGAAGGAAGGCCACGTTGAGGTCGATCGGCCGAATACGGCACGAGAAGAGCGCCTCGTGTGTCTTGCCTCTACGAGTGACCAACAAATACTCAATGGGGCCATCAATTTGGTTCACAGAGGCCTCAAAAACGATTTCCCGGGATGGCTTGTGAATCGTGATATTGCCTACTTCATAGGTGTGTATATCGATCTTGGTGACTTTCCCCGCGGCAGTATGTTCAGCCGGGGCCTCTGCTACAAGCGTCGTGGTGCGCTTCGTGCCGTGAACTGACTTCCTAAAGTAGAGTCTACCGTTGATCCGAATGGTCCGCACGGCCGACTCACCCGGACGGCCCTCGAATTGCAACTGGATGTCAGGCTTGCCCTCGGCCGCTTCCAGCAGGCCATTCGCGATATTCGGCGTCAGGTCCCACGACGTTCCACTATCATTGGTCCAGCGGAAACGCATCGCTTCGGTTGGATGGCGTGTGATGTCGCCTCGATCCTTACCCGTGTCTGGCAAGGCGGTTTCGTATCGGCCCAAAAGCGTCCCCTCGTTGGCCGACAACGGCAACGTACCCACGATCAGGAGCAGCACGCCGAAGATCAATCGACGAAGCCGAACGAATCTTAAGGGTATGTGAGATCGAATACGGGACATTGGGTCTTGAACGCGGATGCTCTTGGAGAGTTATCGGGTATTCGATATGTCAGCTGGCAACCGAGGAGAATGATTACCAGTTCACCGCATAGCGTGTAAAGAGTTTTGGAGCAGACCACCTTACACGGGGAGAGGCTCCTGACATTTCGCGACACATTCATAATTATACTACCTCTGATGAATGGTGCCATCCCCCTCGAACCTTTGCGAAAGCCCGTCAATGAATTGAAGATGCCAGGATCCAGTGGGCCTCTGTCGGTCACAATATTCATGGTAAGATAGCCAAGTTCGAGCATGGTCCTGACATTTCCCGTCAAGAACTGGGCTCAGAATGTGAAGTTTAGTCCCCACACATGCCTTGGAAACTGCTCCCATCTTAAGCCCCCCCCAACTGCGTCAGCGCATCAGCCAAGAAACGATTTCCTCCGTTGCAGCCAGATCCCCTACCAACTGATTCGGCTCATGCCCAGCCAACGCACCGCGTTCGAAGCAACCCGTCGCCACCGCAAGTGTGCGTGCTCCGCAGGCTTTCCCACAAGCGATGTCCTTCGGCGTGTCGCCAATGACGGTGACTTGGTCAGGCGAAAAACAGTGCCCTCGTTTCTCCGAAGCACGAGTGATCGCCGCCAATCCTAACTCGTTTCGGTCCCAGTGATCAGAGCCGTAAGCACCACTTTCAAAACAGAAGTATTGGGACAGTCCATACGCATCCATCTTCGTCTGTGCTCCCTCCAACGTATTCCCTGTAAGAAGACCTACGGCCACATCTGGCAATTGAGTGAGACGATCTAGAAGAGCATTCACGCCGTCCAGCACCCGGCCGCGGACAGTCCCATCCTTTGCGATAATCTCATCGCGCAGCACACCGACATAGGCATCCAAGAACGCTGTCTCATTCTCAATCGTCTGCTCGACATCGAAGGTCTCAAAAAGAAACCGTGTAAGCCCAAGATCAGTCGCTCCAGCCAGCTCAAGTGGAGGAACTTCTTGCTCGCCGACAGCCTCTGGGAATGCCAAGCGCATCCCCTCCTGCAGAGAACTGCGACCAATGCCGCCAGTGTCTACCAGAGTACCATCGATATCGAAGAGAAGGAGCCGCATTTAAACGGGCTCCCAGCCCTTGCGATAGTCGCGTTTTACAAAGCCGGTCGCTGCCTCGGAATTGCGGAAACGAAGATCGTCCGAGTCCCACAAAAGAGTCTCGTCAGGGAAGATGCTCGCGACACAGCCTAACAGAACTGCCTCAGTCAGTGGCGCGGCATACTCGAAATTGGCGGAGGGCTTGGGACCACCATTCAAGCAACTATCAACATACTCCATGTAGTGGTTCCGCGGCTCAAGCTTGGGGTAGCGGAACTTCTCGTAGCGATCTCTTGGAAACATCACGGGTCGACCACCATGAGGATGAAGCAGCACACCTTCTGTGCCGACAATGATATTCCCCTGCCCCGGCACCTTATCCACCAGATCTGTAATCTCCTTGGGAGGTCGAGACGAGCCATCATACCAAGTCACCTTTACGGTCTGCCCCTCGGTGTAAAAGGTCCCCGGGAAGGTGTATTCGACCTGGCCATTAATCGCCCAGTTGTGCTCATTCGGCTCTGGCCCGGTAGATTTCACAGACAAGGGCGCAGATAGAGCAAGCGCCCGAAACCAAGAGCTGAAGATGTGGCACCCCATGTCGCCTAATGTTCCCGTGCCAAAGTCGCGACGCTTCCTCCAATTTCCAGGATGATAGTGTCCCTTGATGTAGGGGCGGTCTTTGGCCACGCCTAACCAAAGGTCCCAGTCAAGATCGGCAGGCGGCTCTTGGCCAGACTCAGGGCGTGGTTTGGGATCACCCCAAGCCTTGTTCGAGAAACTGTGCACTTCTTTCACTTTGCCTATATTACCATCTTGAACGAGACGGACGGCAAAGCGCTCTTCAAATCCAGAGGAGACTTGGATACCCATTTGTGTCATCACCCCCTTCTCGCGCGCCCGCAACATGGCTTGGCGGCATTCCCATAGGTTTTGAGTCAGCGGCTTTTGACCATAGACATGCTTACCTTGTGCCAAAGCGGCCAGACCCATCGGCCCATGCATGTGGTCGGGTGTGGATACATTGACGGAATCAATCTTGTCCCCCTCTTTGTCTAACAACTCCCGCCAATCTTGATAAACTCGGACATCGGGATGCTTCTTCTTGATCGCCTCCAGGTTTCTTTTGGACACATCAGCCACAGCCACAAGCTGGAATTGATCGTGCCGCGAGAGGCTACCTATATCTGCACCAGCCATGCCAGCAGCGCCGAAGCTCGCATGCTGAAGCTTGCCATTGGGAGAAACGGCCTTGGCTCCTGTCGTTACAAAGGGAGCGGTGATTGCGGTCGCACCAGCAGTGCGGAGAAAGTTTCTACGAGAGGATTTGGTGTGCATGAAAATAAGTCTAGGATTTCGAAATGAGTTGACCTGCAAGAATTACCGTGTCAGCCCGGTCTTTCCCGACTTTCACTGTGTAACTTCCCGCAGCGTACACGGGCGGTTCAAACCCCGTCTCAGCGCGGACGGTGTAGAGAATGTCATTCGTCGCTTCATTCAGCACCTGAACCACGGGCCGATCAATTCCCGGCACATTGATCGCTGGGAGTCGACCAACAACTTCACGCCCGTCGTTGTCTGACATCTTCACGGTAATAGGCCAGCCAGGATACTGGACCTTGTCCCCTTCAGAAACATCTGCGAATCGCGGCCAGCATTCGAAGGTCACGGTCTTCGTCTTCTTGTCGAAACGTGCCACGCCATGACCATCCGAGCGCTGCTTCTCATCCCTACGATCCGTAGGATTGGCATAGGCCATCATATTCACCCTATTGCCAAGCCCATCGAGATAATCACCCGTCCATGGAAGCTTGCTGTTCGGCACCGGATTGGGCCCGGCCTTCTCATCCTCAGGATGCCACCATCGCCCATAAATCGTATTCACAATGGCAGGGCTAGTGAAAGCGTAAGGCCCGTCACCATGCGCTTCGATGCCATGCTTCACAACCACCGCCAAGTGCTGATCCCCACAGAGATGTGGTGCCCAAGCCCGTCTGATAGCTTGCAGGGCTCGGTTGCGCCCAGTCTGCGGCCAGGCATTCGAGTCCAAGTCCGCCAACAACCGGTTCGTCGGCTGACCATGGATATGAACAGCCCCGCAGAACGCTGTTTGCGACAGAACCGCCTTGAGATCGGCACCGGTCCAGTCTTGTCCCCAAGCCTTGAGAAAGTCTAGTTGACGTTCCCCAAGGAGAACGAGCCCTTTCACGTCAACCGATTCACGATCATACTTCGGATCATTGATATGATCTGGACGCGGCCCCATCTTCGGAATCTTTCCGTCAGGGCCACTCTTAAACTTGCGATCTTCCAATATCGCGAAATCCACGCCTCCGACCTTCATACTTGTGTAATAAACACCTATCCCACGTTCGATCGGCGTGGCATCATACGGGTCCGGCAAATGCCACGTCTGGTGACGCTGCACCATATTGACGTATTTGGAAGGGTAAAAGAATCCGCCTTCCGGCCCAGCTGTCGTCGTCGCCTGTTTTCCGCTCTCCCCCCAAAGATTTGCCTGCCCCACATCATTATCGTCTGGAATGGTAATGACAGGACGGGCCTTGAGAATATCGCGAAACTGCAATCCAAACTGCAACCAACCAGCCGTGTGCTCGGTGTGATGATAGGTTTGATCCCCCGCAAAGAAGAGTAGATCCGGATCCTGTTTCAGCAAATTCGCCACAATGTTGGCGCGCGCCCCAGGGGTGCTACTCGAATTACAGGAAAGATTCCCCACCACGATCACGTCCTTGTCGATAGGATCCCGACGCACCGCCCCTTGGAACATCGCCTTCTCCCCGTGTCGCACCCGATAGGCAACCGACTCCGTGGTATCCCAACCAGCCACGCGGAAATGCGCGCTCCAACCCAACTCAATCACGTCCGCCTTCGCCATCTCTTTCCAGGAACCATCCTCCGCCATCGTTTCCAGTCGAACTTCCTTCGCCTCATTGGGCATCAGGGGGAAGAGCTGGGCTGACATCTTCAGTGCTCCCTGCGAGACCGTGTAAACCGCAAAGGCCACGACCTCATCACGCGGTACCTTCATCTCGATAAAGTTCTTGGCCCGTCGCTTCTTCAATGTCGCGGCATCTTTCTGCCACCACTTTCCTGTAGCTAGGCCATCGAGATTCTTAAACCTCTCGCCAAAAGGCATCGCTTCCTGAGCTGTCAGCCCAGAAATCATCCCCAGGGTAGCCAATCCAATGATCAGTCGTCTCATGCAAGGATGGTAACGCCGACTCTGATCTTGGAAAGCAAGATCCGCCATCCTCGATGGAAGTTGCAAGGCGACTCCACACGCGACTAGATTCTCCCATGCGTAGGCTCTCTTTCCACTGCCTCTGCCTGATTGCACTGGGGTTGGCTTGTGGGGTTGGCTTATGGGGAAGCGGCCGGGCTCTTCACCTGAAGAGCAGCGCTCCCAGCGTTGTCCCAGGATCTAGATCTGCGTCACTGCTGAGCTCCCGCATGCCGAACAGGCTGCATTCCACGCCTGCTGAAATTCAGAATCTCGGGGACGCACTATCAAAGCCTGTTGAGCCACGTCCTTCTAAAGACCTCACGCAGTAAATAGCAATGAATCCCAAGGCGACGGCAACACTATGGGGTCGAAACTCGACACCAAATCACGGCCCACTACTCCGTTCTATCAGGGCACAGTGGTCACACGATGAACCTGCTGAAGCCAACGAATGGCTCGCCCATCACAAGAACATCCCTCACCTCAGCAGAGCCATTCAGGGAATCGTTCCTACACTAGCACACGCCGAACCGGAAAAAGCTATCCAATAGATACAACGTCTTCGAGATCCGTCGATCCTCACCCAGACCTGGGCTGCTCACGGCTTCCAACCCTATCAACAACTCGCCAAACTCACCGGCGTTTACGTTTTGAATGACCAGGAGGCAGCCGATGCGCGCAACAGCCTTCGTTTGAATGGCCAATAAGTCACCTTCGATAAGGTCGTTGAGTAGCATCATGACCAAACGCGCGCTCGTTTACATTGTCTACCCCGTTGGCATTGTCTTGACTTGGGGTCATTGCGCCTCATCTACACCCCGCTCGGCTCCAGAATTACACCGATCCCCCCCCCCCCGAATCGCCTTTCAGTGGCAACCTTACCCGAATCAAAACCGAGGAAACTGATCCGATCGTTCAAGCAAGTCTCTCACAACTCGCCAAGTCAGCAGAAGACTATTTGGACGACCTATCAATCTAACAGATAATCCCTCAGCCCTTGTTTAGGGCAATTCTCTGAGCCGCAGAAGACAATCCCCTGGGAGTGGGACAAACTCCCTCCCCTCGACCTGCTTGACTACCTCAGTCCTGCCAAAGACGCTTACCTTACGATCAAACAAATCATCCAAGCCTGGACGGAGAGATCTCACCAAGAAGCCTCCGAAGGGGTGGATTCCCGTTCCGATCATCCGTATCACGGAGCGGCGATCGTGGGCATGGCAGAGAGCATTCTAAGAGAAGCCCCCGAAGCCGCGCTGCTCTGGGCAGCCGAGGTGACCGCTAAAGATGAACATGTTGATCTCGTCGCCAATACCTCTCGAGTAATCGATCAAACTACCCCATCAAAAGCAGAAGCCATGCTGATTGAATTCCGACTCGATGACTCTCAAAAAACGGCGATTCGAGAAAGCTGGTAACACCTGAATGCAGGGCAATCATCGATCTCAGATGATATCTGGGCCCATTTCCGTTCGACCGCAAACCTTCGAGCCAAGGGCCTTCCTTCACTGAGCTGTGGCCAGCCAATGAAAAGACCAATCGTAAACGCTTCCTGCGAACGGACGGCTACCGGGCCAGGCTCATTCACTAACTCGGACCTACTTCACCGGTGCTTTCGGAGCTTGCGGCCATGGCGTCTTACCAGGCGCCCATTCTTGTGGTTGCTTAGCTCGGATTGCTTTCACATGCTTCACTAACCAGGCCGCAGGCTCCTTGTTCTCATCGATGCCATAGATGTAGGGCAATGGCGGGTCCATAAGGAGGGGCTTGTCACCCAGTGGTGGCCGTTGGTTGCCGACTTCCTCCAACCGAGCCTTGAGCTTGGCCACGACGTCAGGATGCTTCGCAGCAATGTCCTCCTTCTCGCTCGGATCGTTGACCACATTGTAGAGCAGATCCCCCATGAGCTTGAAATCGCCACTACGAATGGTCGGGGTTCGCACACTGCCACTAACCTCAAAAATGATCTCTGTCCGTGGGCTCGACTTTCCATTGAAGATCATCTCCGACATGTCGTGAGCGTCCAGCGGGTGATCTTGCTTGAGGCTGCCTCCCGCAAGTTCAACAAAGGTCGCAAACCAATCGGAGACAAACATCATACCATCCACACTCGAACCAGGCTTGGTCTTCCCAGGCCAACGCATGACACAAGGCACGCGCACACCACCTTCGAAAGTCGTATTCTTGGCACCTCGATAGGGTTTGCTCATCTCTTCTAGCACCGGCCCGTTATCGTTCGTGAAGATCACCAACGTGTTCTCCTTCAAGCCCTGCTTATCGATCGCACTGACAATACGGCCAACGGCATCATCCATGCATTTGAGCATCGCGCTGCGCACATCAAGCCCCGTATAACGCGGCGGCTTATTCAGCGGTCCGTGCACGGCATTGAATGGCACGTAGAGAAAGAACGGCTTGTCCTTCGTCTGCTTGGCAATCACCCGCTCCGCTTCCGCGGCAAAGAGATCGGTGGCATAACCTTCTTCTTGCAATGGTTTCTCATTGCGATGCCAATCGTAGACCGCAAAGCGAGCAGGCGCGTTGTGCTCAATGGTATACGTATTGTAATCGATCCCCCAGGCATAGTGCCCGTACTGGTGCATGAAACCACGCTGCATCGGCAAGTGCTCTTTCAACCACTCACCAAGATGCCATTTCCCAACGAGCGCGGTGAAGTAACCGGCTTCTTTTAATGCGTCGCCTATCGTCCGTTCACCAGCATCCAATCCGTGGATCCGCCGCGTTGGTTCTCCTCGCTCATTGTGCGCTAGCGTAAGACCGAGCTTCGCCAAGTAACTCGGCTTTCCAAAGTCTTCAGTCCGCCAGTCCATCCACGAGCGAAAGGCATACCGTCCCGTCATGAACGCAGCACGAGTCGGTGAGCACACGGAGTGCGTGTAAAACTGCGTTAGTTTAGTCCCTTCAGTGGCCAGTTTGTCAATGTGAGGTGTGATGTCAGGCCCACCGCCATTGAAGCCAGGTTGCGCCCACCCCATGTCATCCGCCATCATAAACACGATGTTAGGACGGCTCGCAGCAATGCCTTGCGCATGCAGACAGCCCAGCAAGGAAATAAGCAGAAGAGCAGTAGCGATTATTCGGACCATAGAAATCTCTTAGCGCTTCAACAAAGAGCAGGCCAGCCGAATCTCGACAGTTTCAAGTAGCGGGAACCATACGCTGGAAGAACAGCGCCATGAAAAAAACTGCCACACCCAGCATTGCAGGAACCGCTCCAAATTCCGCAAGAAACATGGCATCAGCCAAAGCAATCGTGGCCAGCATCAAAGCGACTGATTTCCCAATCCGGGCTGAGTCTTCTCCCTGCTTGAGCAGTCGCAAGCTCATCGAGACTGCCCCGAGAAAGAGCCCGCAGGCTGACGCAAGTGGCCACGAGAAACCTGACACCCCAAGCCAAACTGCTCCGCAAAGAGGCAAGGCCAACAGGCCTAGCGGCCAACGTATCACAGACTGGGAACGACTCTCTCCTCTCGCCGTGAAACTTAAACCAACAATGTAAGCGAACAACGTCACTGCATGAATCCAAACCGGCCAAGCGATGCCCGAGGCGACACATGATGCCGCTACCAAACTCAGAAAGAACCGGCACCCTCCCATAACAAACACAGAGCCTGCCCACTCCTTGTGGCGATAGTCATAAAGCACGATAGCGACGATGAGACAGGCGAGGAAGATCCAAGAGCCCTGCGCACCTACCAGAATGGCAGCGATTCCCCCAACAAAGTAGAGCAAGCAACCCACACCCACCGTCCTCCGCGAAAGCACACCAGAAGGAATCGGGCGTTCTTTCCGAAATTCGCGATCGAAGGCGACATCAAAGAAATCATTGAGAGTCGTCCCCCCCACGTAGAGCAAACTCGCCCCCGCCAACATCCAGCCGAGAGCCGCACTCCAAGTAAAGGCCCCGCCTGACAACAGCCAAGCCACAAACACATTGGTCCACACGGTGGGAAGGTTCGATACCCGACCGAGAATCAACCAGGCACGCAACGCCTTCATGACAACTCCACGGTGTTAGAACTCAACGTAAGGAAGCTTGGGCAGCTTGCCCAAGCCCTGGCCAGGAAGACCCCTCGGCGAGAATTCACGCTTATCCGTACCCGCATCATCTGCCTTGGAGCCCCCTATGATTCGCTACCGACTGGCTACTCATCAGAATCAAAAAGTAGTCAGTTTTAAGCTAGCTCACGCAGTTTCAGCTGATTCAAGCACCAATCATACTCTTTAACTAACTGATCGACGACTTCACCTTGCCGCAGTTCTGGTGGAAGCACTTCCCAGGTATAGGTCTCCATTTCCAGGTGCTGACAACGTGAGGGCTGCTGACCTAACCAATCTAGCGTGGCTTCCATTTGATCTGCCGTGCTCAGAAGGCCCTCAGTAGGATCATGGTGAAGCGGAATATGAAAGTGAACGCGCCATTCCTCGCCAGGATCATCCGACGTCGCGGCCCAATCCAAAGCCGGCCCAAGGTCAGAGAACCGATGGAGAGTCCCGTCTGCCTGACGAACAATCGTCTGGTGCAGGTAAATATCTTCCTGAAACGCACGTAACTGATCTAGCAAAGCCGTCGTTGGTTTGAGTCGAAGCGCCGAACTCAGATGAATCTTACTCATCCGGATACCCGCCTTCTCAATTCGCCCTAAGG
This sequence comes from Verrucomicrobiaceae bacterium, assembly GCA_009936795.1. Lineage (GTDB taxonomy): Bacteria > Verrucomicrobiota > Verrucomicrobiia > Verrucomicrobiales > DEV007 > JAACDM01. The sequence goes on from JAACDM010000110.1 coordinate 22,029, forward strand.
CTTCGGAAGCTTCCTCGAACTCCACGGCCAGATGACAACAATCATAATTGATCCCCAACCTTCGGCGCAGAACACTCTCGTCGTCGGGAAAGTCCGCAAACGTCTCCAAGAGAAAGGCAACGGTCTCTTCGCTCGTCTCCAACGTGCACAGTGGCTCCGGTTCGATGCCAAGATGGAGGTCTCTTCCAGTCCGCTCGCTGACCTCAGCAATGTAAAGCCCGACCTCGCGGTAGTGTTTCCTCATCAACTGGCGGTCCGCTTCTTCAATCCCAAAGTCTTTGAAGGAAGCAGGCGACGTACTCACACTAGCAGCCACGCCGTCTGGCACCAACCGCGCTAAGAGGTCAAAGAGCTTCTTCGTGTAATTAACCCGCTCCCGCGTTGTCCAATCAGGCCGATATACCTGCTCCTTCACCTTGCCACCATGAAACTTCCCGTAAGGAAATCCGTTCACCGTGAAGACATAACACTGATGTTCTTCCAACCAATCTTGGAATGCCTGCAGAGTCCCAGGTTCACTCAACTCTTCTGCCGCGACTGCACTCAATCGCAACCCAATGGCATAGGGCGCGTCTGGACACACAGCTGCCTTGACCCGCAACGTGTGCGCTTTGAGGCCAGCAAAGGTTTCCGCCCAGTTCTCGCCCCGGTGGATATTGGTGCAGTAGGCTAGATGAAGGTCGTGCTGAAGACGCATAAGACCTACCTAGGACGTCTCCCCTCCGCCGCCAAGGGAAATTCTCAGCGCCTATGAAGACAGCTCCCATCTAACCGTTACAAGCACATCCATCCACTTACTAGTCGTCACCTGGACGTCAAGAGGCCCCAGCTTCTGGCACCTTCGCTCTGCTTTGCTCCCGCCTTTGCCGTCTGCCCCCTTCACGTCTCCTTGTTCCGTCAAGGCCTGGTGGCCCCTCAGCTGACGCCTATAATTGTCGGTCGCCGTTACAAGAACGCGGGTGACAGCTTCCGTCGCATCCACGATATGGGCTTCTAGCGATGCCTCTTACTTCGCCTCAAAACTCGTTTCACCAGCACAATGTTCTTACTTTCACTCAAACCCGCATTGAAGCTGATTGAATCAACATCCTCAACAATTTGACGCCCATCATGCCGCCATACAAGCCCCCCGGCTGCAACCACTACTAGAACGTCAGCGATCACGATCACCTGCTTCCCCCAATCCCCAGAAACGACGTTGAGCCAGTAACCATCGAGGGCTGACATTTCGACAAGATACGAGCAAAAAGCGCGGGCAATGGGGGTGGCACCCATTGCCTCGCTAACAAATCAGCATGCAATGCCATCGAACTCGTGATTCCCATTGCGGCCAGCTCCTTTCGCAGCCGTTCCAGGGCACGCGAGACACGCTTCTGTGCTGTATCTTCGCTGATCGAACGAGTTTCGTCTATAGTCCGAATACTCAGCTGTTCGAAAAAGCGAGTGATGACCAAATCTCTATCAGACGCTGACAATCCTAACAGCAATCTTGGTAGAATGTCCGAAAGTCCATCTGCATTAGCATCTGTTTCGTCCATGGCAGTGGTAGCATAATTTGTCTCTCCTTTGGCCCTTCTCCGTTCACTTCGTGCCAATCTCGACGCCGGGTGAAAGGCATGACGATAAAGCCAAGCGTGCAATGAGGAATATCCTTCGCTAGTGTCGGCGCCTTCTCTGCAAGGCCCCTTAAGACAAGCTGTGCGGCATCTTCTTCCAGTTGCTGATCGCCTCCCAAACACGTAAGAGCCGCCGCCATCACCACTGGGAGATATCGATCCAGTAAAAGACGAAACTGGGCAAGAAGGTCGGCTGCTTCGGACATGGCGGGCAAGACGTGATCTACTAGAAGATCCCCGCTCAAATCTAGAATCAGACACCTTTCCTACCAGGACACTTGGGATGATCAGAAGGTCAGCCATTTGGCCAGCACCCATAATCTATAAATCAACGCATCATTTTTATTGCTATCACGGTATTTAGAATAGATCGTTGGCCACAAACGATGCCGAAGAAAGACAAGCTCGCTCTCTACATCTTCATTGACGCTCTCGGTTGGGAAGTCATCAAAGAGCGCCCCTTTCTTAACGATTTGGCGAGGACGAAGGAACCGCTCGGCACCATCTTTGGTTACAGTTCATCCTGTGATCCCAGCATCCTCACAGGCAAGCTTCCGCAGGAGCACGAGCACTTCTCCTTCTTCCGCTACAACCCCAAGGATTCCCCGTTCGCGATCTGCAAATGGCTCGATTTCCTTCCTAAATCGCTCACCAGACGGGGTCGAGTGCGCCAGCTCATGAGCCGCTTCATAGGCAAATTTTACGGCATCACGGGTTACTTTCAGATCTACAACATGCCGTTCAAGCATCTATCGCTATTCGATCACACGGAGAAACGAGATATTTATAAGCCTGGAGGAATCAATAGCGGCGCCTCCATCATCTTTGAATACCTCGAAGCGCGCGGTATCCCCTTTCATGCCTCAAATTGGCGTTTGCCCGAGATTCAAAGGATCGAGGCTCTCGAAGCGGATCTTCCCAAACGGGAGATCGAGTTTGCCTACCTCTTCCTGGGAGATATTGACGCAGTCATGCACGAGCACGGCACCCAGGGGCCTGAAGTTGACTCCAGTGTCTCCTGGTATGACAAGCGCTTGCGGCAAACACTCGACCTCGTTAATCAGAACTATGACGACGTGGAATTCTATGTCTTCTCGGACCACGGCATGACAAACACGATCGACAATTGTGATCTTATCAGCCGAATTAATGCGCTTGGTTTCACGTTCGGGAAGGACTACGCGGCCGTTTACGATTCCACCATGGCACGTTTCTGGTTCTTCAACGAAAACGCCCGCAAGTCCATTGCGGAAGCATTGGGAGAAGAGCCACGTGGCAAGATTCTTGATCAAGCCACACTCGCCGACTACGGTTGCGACTTCAAAGACGACCTCTATGGCGAGCTCTTCTTCTTGCTAGACCCAGGTGTTCTACTCTGCCCCAGCTTCATGGGAGAAACAACTCTCAAAGGCATGCACGGATTCGATCCGTACGACAAAGACTCACTGGCATCGCTGACTAGCAATCAGAAGTTGGCTGATCCTCCCAAGCGCCTTGAAGAAATGTATGACCTGATGAAGGCTTCAGCCGATCGCCTCCGGCCTGAAACTTCCTAGACCGTCTCGGGAAGGCTAGGGAGCGATCACTATACGGATTCGAAAGAATCGACGGGCCCCCTCCTCGCCAAATGGAATCGTGTAACTCACGTCACCGCCATTCTCGACGGGAATCTCTGTCGCCTGAAACCAATCAACCATATTCTGGGACCATTCAACCACCTCTAGGTTGCCGGGCAAGAAGGACGCACGAGGATAAGACAAAACCGACTCTGTCTCGCCAACAACTAAAGTGTAAGGATCTTCTTCGAAATTGGTCGGATCAAGCCCTAGCAGATAGGCTAATCCGTTGGGCCATTCATCGTTATCAGGATCATCTCCAGGAGCTCGGTCAAGTTCTGTTGGTGGAAAGACCATATTCACCCACTGCCCATAATCTAACAACGCCATTACACAAATATCATCTCCATCTCCACCAACATACGTCACACGATAAATCGCCGCACCCGCCGAGACCTCAGCGCCCTCGCCAAGGAGTTTAAAATTCCCGATAACCGATGCATTGGCCGCCGTATTGACTAGGGACAAGACATCACCCGCTTTAAAAGCAGCCGGCGGCATGAGTAATTCCAGGTTTAACCCTGAAATATCGATGCTCGCTGGATCCAGAAGATCCACCCTGTCCTCCCCGATCACCAGACTCAATCGACTCTCACTGCTAAACGTCAGCGCTGTCGCCAGTGTGAGTCGATCCTGCCCATCCAGACTAAGTTGCCCATCGACAAACCACGCACCTCCGGCCACCTGAGTGCCGCTCGCGCGGACCACCACGTTCTCCGCAATACAAGAGAGCCCCGTTGTTAGCGCCATTGCCAGCGGATCAGCTAACACGATCTCATCATCGTCATCTTGCCCATCCAGCGACAAGGTCGCTGGGTAGTCATCATCCAACGCAGCAAGAGTAATCACATCATTCCCGCCCCCCATCATCACCACTAGGCTAGCGGGATGCGCCAAGATCACTTGTGTCAATCCGGCAGCCGCCACTCGGGTCTCACCGTCAACAGGAGAACTCAACTCAATCACATCGTTCGATGAGGAATACTGAACAACTTCGTGGGTCAATCCAATATCTCCTTCGACACGTTGCACATTCACACATTGTATCGCGTAGGCATTGTCCAGACTGATTTGCAACTCGGCATCTTCCCCGATGACAAACCAACCGTCGATGTAATCACGGCCATTGACTTCCATAACATTGTTCGCAACAGCAGAATTCTCTCCTCCATCAAACTCCAAGTCAGCAGGCAACTCACTGGTACTGTGATCGATCGTAAGTCGATCATCGCCTCCCCCTGCGAGAACCTTGATACTGCCCCCCGTAATCAAAGCAGACGGCACTCGCACTTCATGCGTCCCATTTCCAGTCGCCGTGGCAATACTCGTCCCCAGCAGCCTGTTGGGATCCGAAATCACCACTTGTTCTGCCTCGGCATCATGACTCAACGTCAACATGTCATTATTCGTTGTTTCAACGTCCTGAATAACAAGATTTCCCTGGCTATCAATGGCCACTTCCGTCTCTAGCAGATCATCATTAAGACTAACTAGCGAAAGATTATAAAGTTGGATGCTATCCGTCGTATCTCCAGTCACCTTGACGACGTAGGGGCCCAACGCTGGCCCCAGCGTCACCACCAGCACTTCTTGACTCCCTGCACCCTGCGCATCCACACTTGCTAGTTCATTTCCAAGACTATCCAAGACCTCAATCCAAAGATTCCGCTGAGTCTGAGAGTCAAAGTTACTCCCCGCGGCACAACTCCCGTCAATGTTCTGCGAACCTTCGAGATAGACCTCACCTATCGGGATGACCGTGACAGACAGCTCCGTCTCCGGAATCGTTGTGGAGAATTGAAAGTAATCGGTGTCACTCACACCGTCTAGACTGACCATTTCTACTCCTATCGGGCTGAGGGACACAACCCCTAACTCTGAAGCGGCGCTCAATCCATCATTCGGCTCCAAAGGATCGCCGTACACACGCTGCCCACCGAGGATGTCGTCGTGCTGCGGCCCGTCGAAGCTGGTCGAAACGAATGGCTCCATCAGCTTTGTTTGATTGACAGGACACACGTGATTCAAACCGATCCCATGCCCATGTTCATGAGATACCCCATTCCGTAGAAAAATCGAGTTCCCGCTGGTATCTTCAAAGAAACTGTCGTCGGTATCGAGAACCATGTCGCCAACCGTAGGTAGGAAGTTGAAGGCAAGAGTCTTTCCGTCTCCGTCAATTCGACGTCCCCCAATCCGCACATCAGGCCTGATACCAACTATACCACGACTCACATTACTAAAACTGCTGAAGCTTGCTCCATCATCATTCGCTTCGTGGACATAGGTGATTCCCGTCACCTCCCCCCATCGATCAAAGACACTTTGGAACAACGGCATCCACGTCGCCTCCTCCCCATAAATCTCATCCAAACGAGCTCGGAGATCACTTCCTCCAGAGCCCCCTGCGCTAAAACTCGGAATGGTCGTCCCATCTGGGACGATACCCCAAGTCAACGTGATTGGAGTGCCTGTAAGAATGCTCCCGCCATCCGTCGCCGTAGCCGTCCAGTGGTCTACGGCTTGGAAGAATTGGATACCCGACGACACCTGCCCCTCACCGATAAGAGAGGGATCCGTTCCTGGAGCATAACACCGCGCCATTCTTATGGGACCGTCTACGGGCATCTCGAGAAGATGGGTATACCAAGCAAATGCGACGACACTGCCAGCAAGCCAAATGGGGAACTTCCAAATCATCGACCCATCATTACCTAACAAGCATCCTCACCCCAATCCACTCTATCACAGCTTTATCACCTTCTTCGCATTCTCTGCAAAGACCTTTGAACGCACGCTCGCGTCAGGAACAAGCGCTCTCACAGTCTTGATCGCCTCTGCTCCAGAGCACTCGCTTCCATGGCCGACCGAATCGTTGCAATCAGTTCCAAGCATCAACTTGTCCTGATGACGATGAAGAAAATCGGCTGCGTGTTCCAGATCACGAGTCATGGAATTCAGCCCCGAGCCCGCAGAGAGATCACCGAAGACGTTGGAATAATCCGAGAGCAAGCGATCTGTTAGTCCCCCCTTGGAGACTTTTGTCTTGGGATACATCACCGCCTGTTCGGGTTTCTTATCAATGTTACCCCACCAAGTTTGCGCGTGACCGATAAAGTTTACCGTAGGGAATTTTTCAAGGACCTTGTGAAATCGATCGAACCCATGGTTGTAACTGTCATGTTCAATATGGAGAAGGACAGGCACCTTGAATTCACGAGCCAACTCGTAGATTCGCATCATCTCAGGCGAATCGATCGCAATGTTAAATTTCTGTTCACCAATGCCACACGCCCCTTTCTTAAGCCAGTTCTCGATCGATTTCGTTGCCCCAGGAAGGTCAGGTACTTCATTGGCAAAGTAGACAAACTTGTCAGGATGCTTCACAGCCAGCTTCGCCGCCGCCGCCGTCCCAAAGATCCTTGCGGCGAGACCATTAGATCGCCCTTCATGAGTCGTGGCACCAAGCATTACCGAACCCGCTGGCAATAGAACGGACTTGGCAATCCCCAGCGTCTCCTGATGCTTGATCAGATCGTCATTGGTCCGCCCCGAATAGTTGATGTGTTGGTGCACATCGATCAGGACTTCTTTCTCCTTCGCTTCGGTCTCCTGCCCAACGGAAGACGCAAGATGCCCAAGACCGAGCCCGATCATGCCAGAACCTTGTAAAAAGTGGCGACGCTTCATGAATGAACAGAGTATGCTGACGCCTTCATGGGAATACAATCCTCATTCATCGTTCTGTTCCTGCTCCTCCGGACCACCATTTCGGCGAGAGCTGAACCAGAAGCGTTAGCTCAGGAGTTGCCACGCATTCCTCCGACGCTTCCTGATAACGCCTTGGAAACCTTCGAGGTAAAACCTGGCTTCACTTTAGAGCTCGCTGCGCACGAACCTCTCATCGAGGACCCCATCGATGCCATCTTCGACGAAGACGGGCGACTCTTTGTCGTCGAAATGCGAGGGTATTCCGAGCGACGCGATTCGAAGCGCGGACGGATTCGTCTCTTGCACGATGATGACGACGATGGCGCTTTCGATCGAGCCACCGATTACGTCACGGGGCTCCGTTGGCCAACCTCGGTCGCTTGTTTCGACGGCGGCATCTTCGTGGCCGAAACCCCAGACATCCTCTATTGTAAAGACACCAACGGCGATGGCGTGTCTGACACCCGCGAGGTTGTCTTCACAGGCTTCGGACTAGGCAAGACCCGTCTGAACGTGCAAGCAATCTTGAATGGGCTAAAATGGGGCCCCGACAATCGGATCTGGGGAGCCACCTCAATGAATGGCGGGGACGTCGGCCCTCCCGGAGAAGCCACCATCAAACTAAACGGCCAAGACTTCTCCTTCGATCCTCGCAAGCGTGATCTGCGCGCTGAGAACGGCACTGCCCAGAATGGCATGAGCTTCGATTCGCGAGGCCGCCGCTACGTGTGCAGCAATAGCAATCACCTGATCGCAGTCATGTGGGAACGTGATTGGGTTCAGGACCGTCCACACTCATTGCCCAATCCGCTCGAGGGTATCGCCACCGATGGTGGCGCAGCACCGGTCTTCCGAATCAGCCCTGACGAACCTTGGAGAATCGTGAGGACTCGGTGGCGAGTCGCTGGTGTCGTCGGCGGTCCGGTCGAAGGCGGCGGACGCGTCTCCGGCTACTTCACTGGGGCGTCGGGAGTGACCATCTACACCGGCGACGCCTATCCTACTTCGTTTCGCGACAACGCCTTTACAGGCGACGTCGGAAGCAATCTGGTCCATCGCAAGATCATCCAGCCGCAAATTCCTAACGGACTAGCATTAAAAGCCGCTCGCCCCAAAGACGAGCAAGACAAGGAGTTCCTCGCCTCCCACGACAACTGGTTCCGTCCTGCTAATTTCACCAACGGTCCAGACGGATGCCTTTACGTGATCGATATGTACCGCGAGATCATTGAACACCCCTGGTCCTTGCCACCAGGTATCAAGAAACACCTCGACCTGAACAGCGGCTCTGATCGCGGTCGCATCTATCGCCTCAATCCGGCAGATATCTCGCGTCGCTCAACTCCGAAGCTCAGCGCACTTTCCAATGACCAGCTTGCCGATCTGCTAGACCATGCAAACGGCTGGCACCGCGTGACAGCCCAGCGCCTACTCTTTGAAAGGGGCGACGTTCGTGCTCAACACGGCTGGGGCGATCCATCTCTTCCCAGATCCATGTCCGTGGGTTCGTCAAACCTGCTTGAGAAGCACATCAGCTCAGAAGATCCATGGCTCCAAGCCGCAGCACTCCATTCACTGCGTGATTCGACCGACGCAGTTGAACTCTTTAATAGAGTTCGTGGAGAACCCCGTCTCAAGCTGGCAAAGTTCATCGGAGAGAGAAACGACTCCGAAGCGGAAAACTCTATTATCAACGCAATAGAAAAAACAGAACCCGTCGAAGCGTTTCGCATCCTTCGGGCCTTATGCGAAGGGAAAGCCAAATTGGATCTGGATTCTTGGTTTCAAACCGCTCTGAACGTGGCCCTAGATGCGAAAGCCACAGATACTAACCGCCGTGCGGCTGTCGCCTTGCTTGAACTCAACAGTAATGAAACGACGGCCAAGAAACTGCTACCTGCACTCAAGCACGCTAGCGACGCTGGTCTACAAGAACAACTCATTGCCACCCTCGCCAAGCACCAGATCGATAGTTTCGCCGCTGTCATCCTCGAACGGTGGTCCAAATTCAGTAGTCGCGTTCAAGCCGCTGCGGTCAATGCTCTGCTCGCGAATCCCACACGTATTCTCGCACTGCTCGAAGCCATCCAGACAGAGAAGATCCCCCAGACAGCCCTTTCATCATTGCAGATTAAGAGCCTGCGCGACCATGCGAACGCAGACGTACGAACTACTGCCCTCAAGCAGTATCCCGTCAGCGAAAGGCCTTCGACAGCAGCATTGCTAGACCAGTATCGACCGGCTCTAACCATCGAAGGAGATCCAGCCAAAGGACGGGTAACCTACGAGCAACGATGTGTGAGCTGCCACCGTTTCGAGAACGGGGGCCACGCGGTCGGACCAGACTTGGTGACGTTTGCTACTGCCGGACATGAATCCCTTCTCACCAACATCCTCGATCCCAATCGCGAAGTCGCTCCGCGCTATCAAGCCTACACAATTTCGACGAAAGAGGGCGACACAATCATTGGCACCATTGCAAGGGAATCAACGATCGAAGTCACCATCCGTCAGCCATTCGGCATCGAGAGAACGGTCATTCGAAAGAACGTCACGAAGATGCAATCATTGGGCACCTCTCTCATGCCAGCCGGCCTCGAAGCGGGCATGGCAGTGCAAGAAATGGCTAACCTGCTTGCATTTATTTCGCAGTCCTCGAACTAACAATCAGCTCCAAGGAGCGGCGGGGTTTTTTTACCGCCGGGCTAGCGAGTGGCGCTTTAAAAGCGCCGATCCTTGGGGGCTCTTTCTTGTCCGTAGCGTTATTACCGGTTTGATATCCACCTGGATCAAGGAGCTAACCCATGAACCGATTATTTCACCTGCACCCGATAGAAACCAGCAGGCATTCCGTTCCGAGTCGCGTCCGAGTCAGCAAACGTCTTGGTACCGCCATCCCCTTCCACCGTCGCGACAACCGACCATGAGCCAGGCGTAAGGTCTTCCGAGTATTCCAACTCATAGGTCACGCCTGCCTGCGTTTGAAAGGCCGTTTGTAGGCCATTGTCAGACCATTGGACAGTAGCCAGTACGGGCACGTCTGTTGTGGGTCCGGGGTCCACAGTCCCAGTCAGAGGCACACCAGGATTCTGGAAAAGAGTCATCACGTCGGCCGCACCAAGCGCGCGATCATAGAGTTGCACATCATCCAGAATCCCTGCCAAGGCCACCGCGCCGTCAAAAGATCCCAAATAAAGCGGCTCGTTCACACCTGTCGCAATAAAGTTGGGATCCGTTTGTTCCACCACCATTTGGCCATCGACATAGATGCTAGCGACACGAGCGTCACCCGTGGTCAGGAAACTCACCGTCACATGATGGGCCGTGTCCGCCTGCAAGAAGTCTGGCTCTGAGGCAAATTCCTGCTCACTACCGACAAACCACTGCAAGCCCACACTACTGAACAGTAGAGCAAAGTTGGGACCACCACCAGGCTCACCTTTACCGAAGATCATTTGTGGGGCTTCCGCGATTGCATTCGCCTTGATCCAAACAGCGAGTGTGAAATCCTCCCACCCAGCGAATTCGGCGCCACTCACACTAGCACGTGCCCCTCCAGAAAAGCCTACCGCTGTTCCTGACGCGAGAGCAGGTTGTCCCAACGATAGAGTGCCATTTCCTGGCGAGAAGACTCCATCCCGCTGGTTACCACTTCGATCTCGCAAGACTTCACCTTCAGTCTCGTCCAACGCGTAATGAGCAATGGGTCCAACAGGGTCAAGCGCCCCAGCAGAAAGCTCGATCATGAGCGTTGCTTGATCAGCGTCATTCGTATCCAGCTCCAGCATCGCCACATAGCCGCCTGGCACCCCTTTCGGATCAAAGGTTACCTTGAAAAGGCCTGCTTCGCCCCCAGCCACGCTTCGGGGGTAATCGGTGAGAACAAAGTTCCCAGATTGCTCTCCAGACACATCTGCCCGAGTAATCGTCAAGGTTTCGGTGCCTGTGTTATGAACAATGAATCCTAACGGCAAGGTCCCAACTGAAAGCCGAATGGCACCCAAATCTGCCTGAGCAGGAGCAGAAATTCTCGGGCCAGCAAAAGCCTCAGGTGTCGCATTGCGCTTCACATAGGCGGTCGGCGCCCCTTCCGTATTTAGCAATGTCGCCGTCTCGGTGTCCCGGTCGTACTGATACCACTCGACCGCCGCTCCACCGAAACCTTGGAAATACATCAACCGGAAGGCATACACCCCTTCCTGCCTCACCACCACATCATACAAGTCCTGAGGTTCTCCACTCTCGATTCTACGACCAGAATCCCAGCCGTCGAGCATGAGCGTTCTGTCAGTTGCTTCGACTCCAACAGAGGCGGAAAAACCGTCGTCACTGTTCACACCAAACGTGTAGGCACCAGGCTTGAGATGCAAGTGTGTTAGAACCTCCATGCTAAAGTAGTCCGAACTCTCTCCATTGAGAAGTCCTTCTTCAGCGAAGCCGAAATCTTCGTCGAAGAGCCCGCTGCCGCCGAAGTTGATCACCGGCACCGTCTTCGTAGCTGTAAAGGCCCCTTGCCCGGCCAACTGTTTCTCGGCCTCAGAAATGGAGGCCCCGCGAGGCCCCGGATCCTGGACGATTCGTGCAGAGGATCCTGGTTCAGAAGCATTGGCTATTGGGGTTCCCCACGCTGGCGGAAGCACCGTGGCATTTCGATAAACACCGAGATCATAGGTCTCCTGCCGCGCCAAGGGAGGATCGAGATCTAACGTATAGGCGACCTCCACTTCATGACTACTTCCGAGATCGAGCGCACCAGGGAAATACCTTACTTCTAGCGAGTGTCCATCGGTCGATAGGCTCGGAGTCACGGCCGCCCCATCAAAACTCATACTCACAGAGCCAGCGACCACTTGCGCGCCACCCTGCTCAATCAAGAGATCCACCGAAGTATTCGGTTTGGCAAAGTCCGTTACTGGCGTTGGAAACACTCGACTAACATAGGTCGAATCTCCAGCAATGAATTGGTAGGCCTTGATCGCATCTGGATCATCTGGATCGTTTATCGCAATCCGTCGCGCCTCTTTCAGGGAGAAGAACTCCATGGAGGCACCTTCTTCTGTACGCTCACTGTGTGTGAAGAGAATGCGAATCGGATAGAACCCAGCCTCAGGCGCCAGCACGTCAAAGTACTTGTCACCCAAGAATGAGTAACGAACGGCGTCCTCATAAGAGCCTAGCACAGGCGCTAAGCGATCACGCCCATCAGGGCCCATGCTCGCTTGATAACCGCCGAGCGTGTTAATCCCCAAATGGTGATAACCAGCCTCCAGCTCCAAGTAGGCTAGAACTTCTATGACCAAGCCATTCGTGCTATTGCCGGATCCAGGAATCAATGGAATCTCTACATCCGTTTGGTTCGTGGCCAATTGACCAAAGTATCCCGCATCCGTAGGCGCGTCCTCAGACCAGTTGATGATGCCTTCTACCACTGTCGATGCCGGGACCCAGCCATTCTTGCTATCACTTGCCTCATTATAGAATGGCTTACCTTCGACACTCAGCAGATTGCCTGCGAGTTGTTGCTCCGCTTTTTCCAAATTCTGCCCATGCGCACTTGAGCTATCGGCTTGGACGTCGCTGATCTGCGTCACATTCACCGTGAATCCACGTGGCACATCATCCAGGGCGCTAACACCGTAGGTCGGGGGGATGACCGAGTAGTCTGGCACCACAACGGGGATCTCCGTCGCCCCCACTTCATACTGAATCTGTAGCGAGTGCTCCGAACCAGGCGCCAACCACTCCGAGTAGAGCCCTTTCACAGTCGTGAGTCCCCCATCCTTCGTTGCGGTCACCACGACTTCAGCACCGTCTAACAACGCAACCACATTTGCTGGATCGACCACCTCATCACCATCTTCTAAAATCACGGTGAACCCATAGCCATCAATGAAACTGCTCTTCGAGAGATCCGTCCCACTACCGCTTCCAGGCACCGTCAGGGCAAGCTCTGCCGATTCCATCCAATCCGTTGCCCAACCATCGGAAGCCCCTTCTTGAAACGCCGAGACACTTACTTTCTGACCAACACTGAGTTCTAGCGCTTCCAAAGGCAGCTTCGCCTCAAATGAATCTCCTGTCGCCGCCCACTCAAACTCGGATAGGTATGCTCGTTCATCAGGGTCAGTCGGGTCATAGGCATTGATGCCATCAGGCGCACCGTTTCGCCAACCAATCTGAATAACGATCTCTGAGCCCACCGTTCGCTCGATGCCAGTCGGTTCATTCTCATAGGTAGCATTGCTCACCCCTGTGACAGGATTGCTATCGGCGTCGATCAGCCAATGATAATAGTGCCTGTTGGTATCTCCTTCTGCGGTGTCTTCCGGCTTCGGCGTGATGATCCCCTCCACAGTCATGCCAAGATACACATAGACGCCATCGGTCGTTGCTCGAATCTGTTTCAGATCACCGTTCGGATCTAGCAGGTCATCAACAGAATCGTCCACCACCACAATGTTCGTATTCCCGCCACCACCGTCTGCTGCAGGAATCTTCATTTCCACGGACTCGATAAAGTCCACTGCCCAGCCATCCGAAGCACCTTCTTGAAAGGCAGAAACCGATACCGTCTGACCGGGAACCAACCCGAGCGGCTCATAGGGTATTGTTGCCTGC
>JAACDM010000111.1 GCA_009936795.1 Verrucomicrobiaceae bacterium
CTGAGTCATAATATGTATGTTGGCGCCACAACCCTACCATCTATCTTAAAAACAGCAAGGCGAAACCGTTATCAAACACACCCTAGCAACTTGAATCCGCCACCCAGGTTCTCTTCGTTCGGTGAACCAACAGATCCGTAGCAATTCTCAAGTCGCTCATAGTGGAGGTTCGCCCGCACGGGGTGCGGTTCTCCTTAATCGAAGCACCCGATTAGCCCCATGATCCGTGAACGGCGATAGCTGTCCAATCGATCAACTCTTCTCAGAACGGGCTGGATGCCGGTTCTGATATCTTCTAGAGAAGACCGGCGTCGTGTGTCGACCCAACCTCAAACATTTCAAATGACCCAATATTCCCAACTCAATCCTGCGGAACGTATCCTCATGGGCCCCGGCCCGAGTTCTGTCTCGAATCGTGTTCTCAAAGCTCTGGCGTCACCTACGTTGGGTCATCTCGACCCGCAATATGTCCAGATTATGGACGAAACCTGCGCCTTGCTTCGAGAAGTCTTCCAAACACAGAATAAGATGACCTTTCCTGTTTCAGGAACGGGCATGGCAGGAATGGAAACGCTCGCGGTGAACCTGCTGGAACCGGGCGATGAAGCCCTCGTGTGTGTCAATGGGGCCTTTGGTGGGCGCATGAAGGACGTGATGGAACGCTGTGGCGCGATTGTGCACACGGTGGAATCGGCCTGGGGCGAGATCATCACGGACGAAGCGGCTGCAGAAGCGATCGCTGCGCATCCAAAGGCCAAGCTCTTTGCCATTGTTCATGCCGAGACCTCGACTGGTGCACATCAACCCTTGGTTAACATTTCCAAGAGTGCCCACGATGCTGGCATGTTGTTCTTGGTCGATTCCGTGACTTCGTTAGGTGGGCATGAGCTACAGGTGGATGAGTGGGGGATCGATGCCATCTACTCTGGCACTCAAAAGAATCTCTCGTGCCCTCCCGGGCTCTCGCCAGTATCGTTCTCGGACCGTGCGCTTGAGGTGATTGAGGAACGCAAGACTAAAGTAAAGAGCTGGTATCTTGATGTCTCTATGCTGCGTGATTATTACATGGGCAATGCTTCGGGCGGGCGTGCTTATCATCACACTGCGCCTATCAATATGACGTATGCGCTTCGCGAAGCGCTCATCATGGTGCGTGAGGAAGGCTTGGAGAATCGCATCGCGCGCCATGCTGAGATGCACCAGCGTTTGCGGGGTGGCTTGGAGGCCATGGGCTTGAAATACGTGCCTTTGCATTCACTACATAACTTGAATTGCGTTTACATTCCTGATGGAACAGAAGACGCCGCTGTCCGTAGTCGCTTGCTAGCTGAATACGACATCGAAATCGGTGCCGGTCTTGGGCCGATGGCCGGTAAAGCCTGGCGAATTGGTATCATGGGGCATGCCTGTACTAAACGGAACGTGGATCTAGTACTTGCCGCGCTGAAGGAGGTTCTTTAGTTTCAAGACCTTGGCGGTTTCCCTTACAGCGCTTCGCAATCTGCTTTCCGATGATCGTGTGTTGTCGGATGACGCGCACGTCCTGGCATACGAGTCGGATGGGCTCACGGCGTTTAAGGCCGAGCCTCGTGCAGTGGTCATTCCTGAGAGTTCAGATGAATTGATTTCCGTCGTCCGGTGGTGCCAATGTGAAGGCGTTCCCTTTGTGGCGCGTGGCAGTGGCACCAGCCTTTCTGGTGGTTCCCTTCCAGTCGATGAGGGTATCGTCATTGCTCTGAATCGGCTGGACAAGATCTTGGAGATTGATCCGGTCGATCGTGTGGCTGTGGTGCAGCCGGGCGTGGTGAATCTCGATGTGACGCGTGCGGCTCAGGCGCACGGTCTGTATTACGCGCCGGACCCTTCGAGCCAAACCATTTGCACGATTGGGGGAAACGTGGCGTTCAATTCAGGCGGCGCGCATTGTTTGAAGTACGGGATGACAACGAACCATGTGTTAGGCCTGAAAGCTGTCTTGGCAACGGGTGAGGTGGTGCAGTTTGGCGGTAGAAGCCGAGAACAGATTGGGCCTGATGAAGTTGGCCTGTTCTGCGGATCCGAAGGGCTCTTTGGGGTGGCCTATGAAATCGCTCTAAGATTGTTACCAAAGGCGGAATCCTTTCATACCGTTCTTGTTGGCTATCGGTCGCTTGAAGAGGCTGGC
>JAACDM010000112.1 GCA_009936795.1 Verrucomicrobiaceae bacterium
CTTATCCCAAAGCGCATGCCCATCGGGGTCGAAGACGTCATTGAAAAGGCACCTCAAGAGCGCTTCAAAAACTTCTACCAGACGTTCTACCGCCCGGATCGCATGGTGTTAGTGGTCGTTGGGGACATCGACCGTCCAGCAATCGAAACCAAAGTGAAAACGCTCTTCGCCGACATGAAACCAGCCAATCAAGCGGCTGTAGAACCGGCACTCGGCAAGCTAACGAATACCGGCATCCGTGCGCGTGTTGAAATCGAACCAGAAGCCTCCGCTGTCGGTGTCTCTGTTACCGCCTTGCAGCCCTTTGCTAGCAAGCCTGACAATGAAGCGAACCGGATCGCTGAGTTTCCGCTTCGTTTGGCCAACGCCATGATCAACCGTCGCTTTTCCATTCTAGCAAAGAAGCCAGATGCACCATTCACGTCAGGCGGCGCTTACTCGGGCGACTTCTTTAAGTTTGCAGACATGTCGAACGTAGAGCTGAGCTGCCAGCCTGAGCAGTGGGTGGGGACTCTCGGCACCGTTGACAAAGAAGTTCGCCGCGCCGTGCAGCATGGGTTTACCGAAGCGGAACTCAAAGAAGCCAAAGCGGAGCTCCTCAACGCCTACGAACGCGCCGTGGAAACGTACTCCACGGAAAAAGCTCCAACCATTGCGAATGCCATTGTCTCATCCTTTGGCGATAAGGCAGTCTTCTCCAGCCCGCAAGACGACTTGCGAATCGCCTCGAAAGCCATGGAAACGATCACTGTGAACGCGTGTCAGGAAGCCTTCAAGAAACAGTGGGGTGGCGAGGCCATTCACATCATGGTCTCTGGCAATCTCAAAGATTCGCCCACGTCCGACCAAGTCACTCAGACCTTCCTGGCAAGTCGCCAAGAATCCGTCGCAGCCCCCGTAGAGGAAGCAGAGCAAGCCTTCGCCTACCGCGAAATTGGCCCTCCGGGCCAAGTCAAAGATCGCAAGGTCGTCGAAGACCTCGGCATCACCCAACTGAGTTTCGCCAATGGCGTGACTGTGAATTTGAAGCCCACTGATTTCGAGGACAATACTATCCGTCTAACGGGTATCTTCGGCGCCGGAAAACTGTCACAGCCCAAGGAGAAGCCTGGAATCGATTTACTCACTCAATACACCTTCGACGCTGCTGGCCTGGAGAAACACAGTGCCGATGATCTTCAGCGCTTGTTCGCTGGCAAGAACGTTAGCGTATCGTTCAGTATTGATGAAGGGCACTTCGAACTCTCAGGCAAGACTACTCCAGAGGATTTGTTAGACCAGCTCCAACTCATGTGTGCCTACCTTACCGCACCTGGCTATCGCAAAGAAGCTGAGCAGCGCATTCGCAAGATGTATCCCATGATCGCCAAGCAGATCACATCCACCCCAAACGGCGTGATGCAAGCCAAGGTAGACCGCTTCGTTCATGGCGGTGACACGCGATTCGGCATGCCGGAGATCGCCGACATAGAGAAGCTCACTCTAGCAGACGTCAAGCAGTGGATCGACGAGCCTCTCAAGAACGCCCCACTCGAATTTAGCATGGTCGGTGAATTTGAGCCGAGCAAGGTGATTCCGATGCTTCAAAGCACCTTCGGTGCCCTACCGACGCGCACAGCTGCAACCGACATTGCCGAAGCAGATCGAAAAGTGAACTTCCCTACAGGTGAATCGAAGAAGCTCTTCCCTTACGAGAGTAAACTCGGCAAGTCCATGGTCCTTGTCTACTGGCCAACCACCGATCGTCCATCTGACATCACGAAAGCGCGCCGACTCTCGGTCGTGGCAAACGTTCTCGCCGACCGTCTCCGGTCAAAGATTCGGGAAGAACTTGGAGAAGCTTATAGCCCAGGCGCCCACAACGTTGGAAGCGACACTTTCCTGGGCTACGGCACCCTCTTCGCCATGAGCCCTGGTTCTACGGAGAAGGCTCAGCTCGTGGCCGATCGCATCGTCGAACTCGGAACAGCTCTGTCGGAAAAAGGCACGGATGCGGACGAGTTCACCCGCTCGCTGAAGCCTATTCTTACTAGTCTGAAAGAGCAGACGCGCAACAATCGCTACTGGCTCTCCAGTGTACTGTCTCAGTGTCAGAAGCACCCCGAGAGACTCGATTGGGCCCGTAGCATGACCTCTGATTTCGAATCGATTACGGTGGACGACATCAACGCACTCGCCAAAGAGTACCTGGCCAAAGGCAAAGCAACCCAAGTTCTCATTGTAACCGAATAACTGTTACCCTCTCAAAACCTTACTTCAGATGAATCGACGCTTTCTCTTCTCTCTCATTACCAGCCTCACAGCTTGTTCGCTCATCCCTCTTCTCGCCCAAGAGAAGAAAGGCGGCCCCGTCTTCACTGATCCGGCCAAAGTCTCCGACCCGGATTTCAAGGTGCAGGGTGAGTATCTCGGCACCATTGAAGGCGGGAAATGGGCTCTGCAAGTGGTGGCCTTGGGTGACGGCAAATTCGACTTTGTTGCCTACGAAGGTGGCCTGCCCGGAGCCGGTTGGAATGACAAGAAGCAGAGAACAATGAAGGGTGGTGGGCAGACGCAGAAAGATGGCAAGACCATCCTCAAGTCTGATCCTGACAATGGCAGCCAGGTCGTTATCGATAACGGGGCCATGAAGCTGGTGGCTCCAGGAGCCGATAAACCCTTCGGCCAACTCAAGCGGATCGAACGCACGAGTCCTACCCTTGGCAAGAAGGCTCCAGAAGGAGCCGTCGTCCTCTTCGATGGTAGCAACGCTGACGCATGGAAAGGAAAACCAGGCAAAGAACTGCTCGATGGAGATCTGCTTGTGCAAGGCGTCACTAGCAAAGAAGACTTCAAAGATTTCCAACTTCACCTCGAGTTCCGAACTCCCTACAAACCGAAGGCGCGCGGTCAAGGTCGTGGTAATAGCGGTTTCTATGCACAAGGGCGCTACGAAATTCAGATCCTCGATTCCTTTGGTCTCACAGGCGAGCAGAATGAGTGCGGTGGTATCTACTCAGTGGGCAAGCCTCTGCTGAATCTGTGCTTACCTCCCCTCACCTGGCAAACGTACGACATCGATTTCAAGGCCGCACGTTACAACGATGCCGACAAGAAGATTGCCGATGCTCGCCTTACCGTGCGCCACAATGGGTTCATCATTCACAAGGATATCGTCGCTGACCATTCTACGACGGCGTCTCCTCTCAAGGAGGGTCCAGAGGATGGTCCCGTCTTCTTTCAAGACCACGGCAATCCTGTGCGCTTCCGCAACGTTTGGCTTCTCAAGAAATAGACATGAAAGGCTGAGTACCGCCCTTGCCCTCACCACGTTCGGCTGCGTAATTACCACGTTTGGCTGCGGAATTCCCCCGAGAGGAGACAAAGTCACACGCCTCCACCCTCTAACAACGCCTTATTTCACCCCTGCATTCCTCGGGCCATGGTCAAGTATCGCGGTTAGCCTTGCCCTACCGCCCACTTCACCCAATCGACAATCGCCTCATCGCCAGAAGGCTTTTTCGCTGTCCTGACAAACGTTGCTTTCGGAGAACAAAGGTTGAGCACAGCGGGTAGATCACCATATTTCACAGCTCCCGGCAGGAAATTGACATCGCGATAGTCTGTCAGTTTCGCGAAGCGAAAGTTGCCGGTGTCCAGCGCGAGGTTGCTTACCGCATCGCCAGCCAGTGCAGCCGCCACCGCGGCCACTGGTCCTGCGCCGCCAGAACCAATCAGCGTAATCGAGTCAGCCTCCTCCGTCATCGACGCTAGGACAGTCAGGACATCATGCACGCGCTGTGCAAAGAGCGTGTCGTTGTAGCCGTAGGTATAGCCAGCAAAGGCTCGCTTGTTCTCCACATTGCGATTCCGTGAGAACGCCCCCTCACCTTGAACGAACTCTCCCTGCCCAAACAGATCAGGCGTGACCACGGTAACACCACCGTCCAGCAACGCGTTCCTAGCGCCATCGTCGACACCCGCCTTTCCCTCTCCGTGAACCCAGAGAGCCAAGTGACGCCTCCTGCCTTCGGACAAATGCACCGCGACAGGAATCTCCTCACCATGAGCATTCGATCGCACCACGCCCAATGAAACACTACGCCCATCATCAAGCGCCTCTACCCGATACGAGTCCGTTTCGATTTCTGCGTGTTTGGGTAGTGAGCGCCCGATGAGTGTTGTCCATGCAGCACGAAGATCATCCGTTAACATCGCGGCGACTTGGTTGTCTGAACTCGCTGCCAGCTGTCTCATCAAACCTTTCTCAAAGGCCTCGCCGCCCTCGGGCTTGGGATGATCAGCATCCCACACCGCGTGTTCTTCGGCGGTCAGCATGGGGAAATCCGCCTCCACGATCGGTTCCTCTAGGCCGAGCTTTAAGTGCTTATTGAACCAACCATACATCAGCGCACGACTGACATAGTTGTAGTTGTGCGGGAAACGCGTGTGGTCCGTACAATCGACCGCATCCTTGGCATTGTAGAACTGATAGACTTTCTGTAACTCTGGATAGCCATCCGTCATCATCGCCTTTGTCCAATCGTTGGCTGCCGTCATCGCTTGAGGTCGCGGCGCGAACAGCGCCGCCAATTCCACATTGCCAGTACCGATACGAAGTAGCGACGTGTTTTCACAGGTGCAGCCGCCCTGCATCGCAGTCGACACCATACCCTGAGGGAACGCCGTTACAGGGCGCTCATCGAGCGCGCCTAACAGAATCGTCTGGGTCCCCCCTCCACTCCCACCTGTCACCGCCAATCGCTCCGAATCGACATCGGGCAGGCCCTCAAGAAAGTCCAAAGCCCTCACCGAATTCCACATCTGCAGGCCAAGCACCCTCTGCAGACGTGACTCTGCCTGAGCGCTGTAGAGCCCCCAGCTCTCTGATGTATTCCCCGCCCGAGCCTCCACAATCCGGTGCCCAATGTGCAGAGAAAGCTGCTGGTTATCGGCATACCCGATCATGTCATAGAGAAAGGTCACACAACCCATCCGCGCGAGTTGGGCACAGCGAGCTACCTTTGGGAACCTGCCAGAACTCTCAAACCTTTCAGCACCGTCCGCGATGTAATCGCGGATCTTCTCGGGGCCATGATCCTGCAACCGGCCACCATGACCATGAGGGCTCAATACCCCAGGAAAGGGCCCTGCACCTTCCGTAGGCCGGAATAGCAAACCAGTCACATAGAATCCTGGCACACTCTCAAAGTAGACCTTCTCCACGGTGAAACCTTCCCGCTCGACCTTGCCATGAATGACCGCATTGAGAGGCGTTCGCTCAGGCATCGGCCACATACCCGTTGCCACGCGCACCCGTTGTCTCACCTCAGCCGCACGCGTTTCCCAAGCTTTTAGAGTGTTGGGCACGGCAAAGGGGAAATGCCCATTGAGATCTTTCAACGGCTGCAACCGACGATCTTTCGGCAATTGGCCCTCAGGGAACACCCGAAGTTCACCAGCCAATGGCAACACACCGAGAAGCAAGACCAGGAAGAGAAGACAGAAACGTTTCATAGATAGCAAATCATGCCATGCTGAACGCCCTCGTTCAAGTTGGCCAGACAAGACTCTCTCTTGCTGAGCTCTCAAGACCATGCTCCGGCATCTCCATGCACGAACCCAGCGGCACTCCTGGGGAACTGCAGAAGTCCGAGCCAGGCCTCGTCCTCTACGCAGTTACAGAGACGAGTCTCTAGCCACCACAAAGCAAGAGGCCAAACTATAGCCTGAAAAGTGATTTCACGATCGCTTAATGAAGCCTGAAGCTCAAAGATTAACAATCGTTGATCGAATCCATCGAAGCCCTGCTAACAGAAGACGCGCCTCCCAATCCGCCAGCATTCCTTCATCGTTTGAGCATTCCGTGTCCTTCAGTGGTTCCTCCCCTCCAGCGGATAAACGATTCCCACCATCCTCCGCTAGCTCTTCGCCGGACCACGCCGTTCGTATCTCTCTCTCCGAGCTACGGTTTGAAGATAAAGCCGCTCCACTCGCTCGCGTGCCCAAGGCGTCTTGCGCAGAAACTTTAGGGATGAGTTGAGGCTTGGATTCTCGTAGAAACAGTTTATCCGCGCGCGTTCCGACATCTCCTCCCACCCAAGCTCCTCGACCAACATCGTCACCATCGCCTTCACGGTCACGCCATGCAGCGGATCATTGGTATGCGTGCGTTTCTTGGGATCATCGTCGGAGGCGTCAGGCATGGATGGTCACACCCCATAATGTTGATTGATCGCGAAGTCATCCCAAGAGTAGCCTGAACCCATGCCAAAACAGAAAAACTATCGCGTCGCGGTCATCGGACACACCGGACGGGGCAACTATGGACACGGCTTGGACACCGTGTGGAAGGATGTTGCCAAAACCACCCTCGTGGCTGTGGCAGACGCCGATGCCGACGGCCTCACCAAAGCAACTCAGCGATTAGGCGACAGCATCAAAGGATTCGCTGACTACCGTACTCTGCTCAAGGAGATGAAACCAGATCTTGTCTCCATCGCCCCGCGCTGGCTGGACCAGCACCACGCTATGACCCTCGCCGCCATCGATTCAGGCGTGAAAGGTATCTACCTGGAAACACCCATGTGCCGCTCCCTAACAGAAGCCGATGCCATGGTCACCGCGGCCGAGAAAGCCAACACCAAACTCGCCATCGCCTTCCAAACGCGCTATAGCCCCGTCCTTCAAGTCATCAATGACCTCATCGACAGCGACGAAATCGGCGAAGTGCTAGAATTTCGCGGTCGCGGCAAGGATGATCGACGCGGCGGCGGCGAAGACCTCTGGGTCCTCGGCTCCCACGTCATGAATCTCATGCATCACCTGGGCGGCGCCCCTGAATGGTGTTCCGCTAAAGTCTATCAAGGCCGCAAACTAGTCACGAAAGAACACGTTCTCGATGGCCCCGAAGGCATCGGCCCACTTGCAGGCGACCGACTCTCCGCCATGTATGGCTTGGAAAGCGGCGCCACCGCCTATTTCAATTCTTGGCGCAACCAAGCAGGCACACCCTCACGCTTTGGCCTCAAAATCATGGGATCCAAAGGCATTATCGAACTCTACGACGTTGGCCACGCCCCCAAAGCTTTCTGGCTGCCTGACCCAGGCTGGTCACCCGGTCGCTCCGGCAAAGAATGGATCCCCCTCACCACTCAAGGCCCTGGCAAACCAGAAACCTTCACCGGCAACGGTCACCACAAAGGTAACGTCGACGCCTGCATCGACCTCATCCGCGCAATCGAAGGCGACCTCCAACCCGAAGCCAGCATCTACGAAGCCCGCACCAGCGTCGAAATGATCGCTGCCGTCTTCGAATCCCACCGCCA
>JAACDM010000677.1 GCA_009936795.1 Verrucomicrobiaceae bacterium
AACGCCCGTATTTCAATTGGGACCAAACAGTGCCGACGTCCACTTCTACCTAGCGACGTTGATCGAAGAAACCGGGGACATTAAGAAAACGACCCAACTCTTCAAAGATTAAGTTGTGAAAGCACCGAAACACGTCGGTGCCTTAAACAATTTCGCCAGGTGCCCATGAAGTCGCTCGCGCTGTCGCACTCTCAAGGCGAGCCGTCAAAGAGCTCCAGATAACCCGTCGTTATGGGACACAGCAGGATGGGCATTGAAGTTCAGTCGCTCCTACAAACGTTTTGTGGAAATGGCGGAAGCCGCCGTGGAGGAGGGTGGCGGACGCCCCTATTCCCGCCATCACCTGGCCGTGGTTTACTGTCACCTCAAGCAAGATATTAATGCGATAGAACAACCCGATCTACCTCTTAAGTACCGCGCCGAAATTGCAAATCTAGCCGCTGCAAAAGCTCTACTGGCAAAGCTGCGAACACCTTGACCAGGACCAACAGGGCGGGCCGAGACGTTCATAGCAAGATGGACGGCGTGAACCCGAACAAGAGAATAAGGCTACTCTACTGGTTGTAAAGTGGCCGAAGGAG
Organism: Verrucomicrobiaceae bacterium; assembly: GCA_009936795.1. Taxonomy (GTDB): domain Bacteria; phylum Verrucomicrobiota; class Verrucomicrobiia; order Verrucomicrobiales; family DEV007; genus JAACDM01. The sequence continues at coordinate 582 of JAACDM010000677.1, forward strand.
CGGGCTTCGATTGGAGGTAGGCGAAGAGGTCGTGGATCTGAGTTTCCGTGAGCGTGTCCAGAATGCCCTCTGGCATGAGCGAGGTGGAGGCGTTTTCCTTCTTGAGGATGTCGCGCGTAGCCAGCGTCGTGGTGTGCCCAGTGAGGTCTTGGAGCGTAAGTTGAGTAGCGGTGAGGGCTCGGACGAATCCAGAGACAACGGTGGATTCGGCTCCTTCGGCAGTAGGACGGAGGGTGATCGCGGTGAGTTCGTATTCTTCGCGCACCCCCAAGTTGGGATCGATGATGGCGGTGACAAGGAATTCGCGGTTGCTACGGTCGTAGCCCGTAAGGTCGGGGCCGATGCGAGCCCCTTGGTCGAAAAGCTGGTGAGAAGCACCGCAGAACTGGCTGAAGACTGTGGCGCCTGCTTTGAGCTCGCCTTTGGCTTCTTCCTGATTGAGAAGGGCTAGGGTCGCCCGGATCTTGGTTTGTCTGTCCGCACTGGGCAAAGGCTTGGCGGTGAGCTTGGCCAATCGCTCAGTGAGCGATCCGTCGCCATGTCCTTTAATAACGAGGGCCTGATCAATACTCAGAGCATCGATGGAGAGACTCTTGTTTTCGAGAGCCTCGAGAATGTATTGAGCCCAAGAGGGGCGGCCAGAGAGCACTGTAAGAATGTTTGGTAGGAGCGCCTCATCTTGGATCTTGAGGAGTCGTAGAGGGATCGTGGCATCCTCTGCTCGTTGAAGCGCGTGGATTGCCGCGCGTTGCACATTGGGATCCGAGTCCTTCTCGGCCAGGGTCAGGAATGTTTGGATAAGTTCTGGGGTAGGGGACTCGCCAAGTGCGCTGATGAGTTGTAAGCGGCCTTTGCCTGGACTTTGAATTCGTCCTAGAGCGGTTTCGCGGGCGCCGTGACTATTGAGCCGTAGCCCGAAGAGAAGTAGCTCGAGACTCTGGGGATTTGCTGCTGAAGCTTTGGCCAAGGCAAGGTCAAGCGTTTCAGGAATGATCGTTAGGGTGATGCCTTGCAAACCGAGATCGATCCCGCGCACAAGAATTGGGATCATGGCATCGGGCGCCATATCTAACAGTATACCTAAGCGATTGAGATTAGCTTCGGAAGGGTCCGACGCGAGGCGGCGCGCGAGCAGGGTGGCGAGCTTGGTTTCGACAATGGGTGTTTGCCAGAGTGAGGTGTCAGCTAGCCAGGAGAGGACCGATTCTGGCGATTGCGTGGCATGGGTTTCCAAGGCCCACCAAAGCTGTGAGGGGATGTAGGTATCGCTCGTAAACTGTTCAGTAAGAAGGATTTGAGTGAGTAGCGGTAGCGCTTGATGGGTGGGCAGGCGCTGTAGAGAGGCCGCGAGTTGGGAAATGAATTGTGGGGCAGAACTACGGGCAAGACTGTGAATGACTTCGTAGAGCTGCGGCGAGACGGGTTGGCCGCGATCGGCTAGAAGGCGCAGGGTCCAAAGACGAACGTGGACATCCTCATGTTGAAGAGCAGCTAGAGCAGTCAGTTCGTCGAGGCCTCCCAGTAAGTGGAGGGTCCACAGGTGATCAAGCTTGAGGGTTCTCTTAAGAACGGGGATAATGGTAGGATCGTTTCGTTTTACTAACAAACGCCTTGCTGTCCATCGATGCCATTTGTTGGGGTGGTCAAGATAAGAGACGAGCGCTTGGGTAGTGGCTTCCGAGAGATTGGCTTGGGAATAACGTTTCCCTTCGCGATGACGAAGACGGTAGAGGCGACCGTGGTCCCGGTCCCAATTATCGCGGGGGTCAACGTGGGTAATGCGGGCATCGTAAAAATCGGCAATGTAGAGAGCCCCATCCGGCCCGGTTGTTGCGTGAACGGGGCGGAACCAGATGTCTTTTGTGGTGATGGCTGCTGGCAAGACCGTGCTGCGGAAGGTGCTGCCATCCGGTTCCAGAGCGAGAATGGCGAGTTCGTTCGCCAAGCAATTGACCCCAAAGAAGTGGCCTTCATGGCCAGGAAAGGCCCCTCCTGCGTAGGGAACCCATTGATTCACGAGGCGCGGCTGCTTGCCCTCGATGGGGATGCCGTAAAAGTAATCGAAGGCATGGGGGTTTGTGTGAGGGCCATGTTTTCCAAAGCCTTTCTGGTAGAAGCCGCCCTGGACAAAGTAGACGGCTTGCATACCGCCATTGGTACCGGAGTAGAGGCGGCCCTCGGCATCAAAGTCGACCCCGAAGGTATTCCAGCCACCTTCGGCAAAGAGCTCGAATGCATAAGTCTTTGGATGATAACGCCAGATGTTCTGACCGAAAAACGCTAGGGGGGCCTGCTCGGGCTTCGCCGTGACCCGGATACGCGCCGTCACTGTGCTTCCGGTGCATCCGTAAAGCCAACCATCCGGTCCCCATTTGAGGGAGTTGGCGACCGAATGCGTGTCTTCCAATCCGAAGCCTGATAGATGCACAATAGGCGCTTTGTCAGGAATATCATCTTGATTCTCGTCAGGAAAGAAGAGGAGGTAGGGTGGGTTCATGACCCAGACACCACCATTTCCTTGGCAGGTGGAGGTCACGATGTTGAGGCCATCGGCGAAGACTTTGTGAGAATCAAAGGTGCCGTCGCCATCGGTATCTTCATGGATCGAGATGCGATCTCGACCGATGAATTTCTGGTGCTCGGGCTTCTCGTAGGGTGGGGGAGGTGGGACGGCGTCGAAGATAGATCGAAGGTGATTGTCCCAGGTAAGCACCTGAAGTCCAGCAGGTTGTGGATACTGGATGTATTCCGAAACCCAGAGACGTCCGCGCTCGTCGAACTCGGTATAGAGGGGCTGAGTGATGGTAGGTTCCGTGAGGACAGTTTCGATAATAAAATCGTCGCCAGGCTTGAGGGCGGCAAGAGCGTCGACAGGTGGAAGTGGGTCACCTTTGCCTTCAATGTTTGAGTGGACGTTCTTATTGCCTTCGAAGCGTTTACGCACGAGCGCCATGTCTCGATCGCGACCATCGGTGTCGGCTGGGACAATCCCTAGGTGGCCAGCCGGCTGCTCCACTTGACGTTTCTGATAGGCCAGGGTTCGATCTTCAGGCCATTGGGCGTGTTCTTTCTGATCCCCTTTGATAAAATCCCAGGTGCCACTGAGATCGATCGCGTCTTCCAACCGGCCTAATTGTATGGGCCCTTTGAGCAGTCCACCTTGGCCGCCGTGATCGTAGACTCGGAACGCCACGAGGTTGGATTCGCCAAACCGGATCATGTCCGGATCGATTACGGCGGGTCGGCGCACGTCGCTGGACGGTTTGGCGTAGAGAGGCGGAAGGCCACCATTGGCCCCGACCTTCTCACCATTGAAGTAGGCTTCGTCCACATCATCGACCGCATTCACACTGAGGAGAAGGCGGCTCCCACGCCACGATTCGGGAATCTCAACGGCACAGCGATACCAGGCAAAGCCATCGTAATCCCCGACCTCGGATTCCCAACTGCCAGGGACCTCGATCGGCTGCCAGTTCTGCGCCTTGAGGCTGGCCGTGGTGATGAGAAGGATCGAGATGAAGTGGTGCACGACGACAGGGTAAGCGAGAACGTAAACCTTCGTCCAGGCAGGGGAAGCACTATTGTGGATAGAGGCAGAGGAGAGATCCGATCAGTTGATTGAACAACGGAAGTCACCGAGCATACGAAATGAGTGTTTTGGGTTTGTCCTGAACGAGAAAGGCTTGGGCGTTCTCACTCAAAATCTTGCATCGGAATCGATGCTTGTGGTTGGTCGCCTTCGAGTTCGGCTGGACATCCGGTTGCTCCCTAGGAGAATGGCGATCATGCGATGGAAGAACGCTCGTCAAAGCCAGAACGTCGTTGATCGACGTGGGAAACGTGGTGGTAAGAGCGTGATGTGAGGAGGCATCATGGTCCTCTTGATGGCCTTGTTCGCGATCTTCACTCAAAAGAAGCCAGTTCAGCAGGTGGTCCAAGAGACCATGCAGCGTCAGCAACAGCAGCTTGCTTACGAACCCACGCCGGAAGAGCAAGAGTTGGCGGCGTTCACTAGAGTCGTTCTAGCATACACTGAAGATGTTTGGAAGAACATTTACCCGCAAATGGCGCTCAAGTATCGTGGATCCAGGCCACAGTATGAAGAGCCCATACTCGTGCTCTTCTCTGGTGTCACGCCAACGGCTTGCGGCACGGGCCAAGCCGGGATGGGTCCCTTCTATTGCCCCGGAGATAACCAGGTTTACATTGACCTAAGTTTCTTCAATGAGCTGGAGGAAAAGTTTGATGCACCAGGTAACTTCGCGCAGGCTTATGTGATTGCCCACGAAGTCGGACACCATATTCAGAATCCGTTAGGCATCTCTAATCAGGTGCAGTCTCAGAGGCAACGGCTTTCCAAGGAGGCTTACAATCGTCTCTCGGTGAAACAAGAATTGCAGGCCGACTACTTGGCCGGCGTGTGGGCTCACCACACTCAGCGGCAGTTTGATGTGCTCCAATGCGGGGACATCGAGGAAGGCATCCGGGCAGCCATGGCGGTCGGCGATGACATGATCCAGCGGAAGGCGCCGGGACGTGTCGTGCCCGAAAATTTCACTCACGGGAGCTCGGAACAGCGCATTCGGTGGTTCACGATGGGGCTCAAATAAGGCGATCCGGTCGCCCATTCACCCCTTGAACTGGACGACCAGCAGCTTTAGAGGGGGTAATTATGGGCAGACGTGTCGTTCCAGAGAAGCTCGACTCCCTGCCTGCTGACGCTCCTGAGGCGTCGCGATCGCGGCAGGACTTGCAGCGTATCAATGCACTCATGGGTAATCATGCTTGGGTCATTGGAAGCCTGGGCAATCGGCTACCCGGACAGGTAGTGGAGCTTGGTTCGGGTGATGGTCAACTGGCCAATGCGTTAGTGGAGCTCGGTTGGAAAGTGACGGCGGTCGATCTCGCACCGAAGCCATCCAGTTGTTCATCCGAAGTGAATTGGCTGCGTGTCGATCTGCGCGATGTGGTGGACGAGTTGGAGGGTGATGTCCTTCTCGGCTGTCTCGTTTGGCATCATTTTCAAAACTCGGAATTGAACAACTTCCGGAAATTAGTCGGTGGCTTTCATGGAGTCCTTGCCACAGAACCCTGGCGGGTTCCTCATGCGCGTTTGTTAGGAATGGCACTTTGCCCATTTATTAATAGCGTGACCCGTCATGACATGTTTGTCAGTATCAAAGCGGGGTTTCATCGAGGTGAACTGCCGTCCTTGCTCGATCTTTCCATATCAGACTGGGAAATTCAGGAAGCGGTGACGCTGCTCGGAGCGTATCGTTTTGAGGCATGGAGGCGGCAGGCATAAAAAAGCAGATCACGATCGCCGGCGGTGGTCTTGCCGGCCTCGCTTTGGGTATAGGCCTGCGCCGACGGGGCATTCCAGTAGCCTTGCACGAGGCCGGTGCTTACCCTCGGCATCGGGTGTGCGGTGAGTTTATCAGTGGATTAGGGGACGACACGCTCGGTGTGCTGGGACTGGAACGGGTCCTGGAAGGAGCTCAGCAACATCGACGCACGACATGGTTTGTTCGCGATCAGCAGGTTTTTCAGGGAACTTTACCTGAACCGGCCCTTGGGATCTCCCGCTTTCTTCTAGATCAAAGGCTGAGTGAATCCTTTCGACAATCAGGCGGTAGCCTGATTACGAGATCGCGGGTTCCCGACGAAAACGTTCCCGGTCTTGTCTGGGCCGCCGGTCGGCATCGAACGAAGGGGCATCTCTGGCTCGGCCTGAAGGCGCATGCGCTCAACTTGACCATGACGGACGGCCTAGAAATGCATTTGGGCAGGGGGATCTACGTCGGCCTTACCCCTGTGGAAGCCGGGCGTGTGAATGTGTGCGGATTGATACGCGACGCCTCGACTACGACAGCCAAAGGCTCTGAAATGTTTCTTGAGCTCATTGAAAAACGCGGTCTTACCGGTTTGGCTTCTCGGCTGAGAAATCACGACATCGATCCTGATTCGTTCCAGGGGGTGAGCGCGCTCGCCTTCGGCCCCGTCGATACTGAATCCCCAGGATGCCGTATTGGCGACGCCCACAGTCTAATTCCACCATTCACAGGGCATGGCATGGCGATGGCTTTCCAGGCTGCAGAAAGCGTGTTGCCCTACTTGGAGTCGTATTCCAAAGGCTCTTCGGACTGGCAAACGACAGTCGAGTCCTCTCAGCATTCCCTGGCCCATCGCTTCAAACGGCGCCTCCAAATAGCCTCGCGGCTTCATCCTTTTCTCCTAGGTTCTATCGCTCAGACCATGATTGGCTGGAGCGGGCGGATGGGATGTTTGCCTTTCCAAAGGCTCTATCGTGCCGTCCGGTAACCAAGCAATTCCATGTTTCTGTGTTCTATTTCCAGCGCGTTTCCGCCTGCCTCATTCACGCAGACCGATTGCTGGGATGCGCTTGAACAGTTTGGACATAAGCGTGGGTTAAGCGACCGATCAATGGGGTTGTTAGAAAAGATTCTGTCAGGTGATTCTGGAATTGATCAGCGGTCCTTTGCCTTGGGTAGACCGGAGACAATCTTTCAGATGAATGCCCAGCAACTCAATGAGGCTTTTGAGATTCATGCACCCGCCTTGGCGAGCGAGGCATTGAGGGAAGCATTAGATCAGGCTGAAATCACAGCGTCAGAGCTCGACGCCCTGTTCGTTTGTACCTGCACAGGCTACCTTTGTCCGGGGGTTTCCAGCCATGTTGCGGAACGTCTAGGGCTTCGTTCCGACGTCTATTTGCAGGATCTTGTCGGCCTTGGCTGCGGAGCGGCCATTCCTCTCATGCGTGCTGCCGATGGGTTTCTCAAAACCTCAGATCGCGAACTTCGAGTGGCCACCATTAGTGTTGAGATCTGTTCGGCCTGCTTCTACATCGACGATGATCCAGGCGTGCTCATCAGTCTCTGCCTGTTTGGGGACGGCGCCAGCGCTTCCATCTGGAACAATCTATCTAAATCGGGTTTGTGGTGTGCCCATGACTTTCAGTCTGTGCATCGCCCGGAGCACCGGGAGAAGATCCGCTTCGTCAACGCTCAGGGAAGGCTCCGCAATCAGCTACACCGCTCTGTACCAAAATTGGCGGCAGGTGCTGTCGGTGAACTCTTCAGTAAGGTGCCCCTGAAGCCGGACGTTGTTCTTGCCCACACCGGCGGTCGCGATGTGCTCACTGTCTTGGCACCGGTCTTCGATGAGGAGTCACTGCCGCATTCGGAAAAGATTCTTCGTAAATATGGCAATGTTAGCAGCCCGTCGGTGATGCTGGCCTTGGAATCTTTTTTAACACAACCTTCTAATAATCAACAACTTTGGCTGACAAGTTTTGGTGCTGGCTTTTCGGCCCATGGCTGTCACTTAACCAAACTAACCTAATGGAGTCGACTAGTGATAGATCCCGTATTGGCTTACTTTTGACGTTAGGCCTGTCAGTTATGTTGTTAGGATTGGCTTTTTGCTGGCTCCTGGCCCGCGGTTATTCTGCTGCCAAGGCCTACGATTCGTGGATTCCGACACCGGCAAAGGTAGTTTCCGCCTGGATCGAGACCATTCCACAGCCAGGTTCCGAACCTCCGCGCTACGAATTCCAGGTTCGCTACGCCTACCACGCCGGCGGTGCCCCACAGACGGGCACTCGGCTCAAGGAAATCCCCGGAAACACCAGACAGCGGGGCAAGGTCGAGAAACTGGAGAACCAGTTCTCCGTTGGCAACGAGGTCACCTGTTATGTGGATCCAACGGTCCCGGGAATGGCCATCCTAATCAGACCTACCAAGGCACCGGGCTACACTCTCTGGTTTCCGGGTCTTTTTGTCGTTGGCGGTGCCGGGATGTGTTTCTCGGCAATACGACGCAAACGTCTGCCGTGAGCTCTAGTTTCGTTTCTCAAGCCACACCGCAATAATGGCGATATCGGCTGGGGTCACCCCGCTCACTCGGTTCGCCTGGCCGAGGGTCGCCGGCCGAATCGTTTGCAGTCGATCTCGGGCTTCCCGTTTCAGACCGGAAACCTTGGTGTAATCCAGGTCCTCTGGGAGTTTCCGTTTCTCCATCTTCTGGGTGCGGGCGACCATCTCTCGCTGGCGGTTGAGGTAGCCATCGTATTTGAGATCGATTTCGACAAGGTCCCAGATCTCGGTTGGCACATCACCCCGTAGATCTCTGGGTAGATTGTCATACGTATTCTCAGGTCGCCGGAACCACTTTCTAAGGGGTAGTCCTTCAAACTTTCCTTTCTCGACGGTTTTTCGAACCTTCTTTAACTCCTCGATTTTTTGATCGTAAATAGCCAGACGTTCATCCGTGAGTAGCCCGGCAAGTTGTCGTGCTTTTGTTGTGAGGCGTTGGTCTGCATTATCCTGGCGAAGCAGTAGCCGATATTCGGCTCGACTCGTGAACATGCGGTAAGGCTCGATCACGCCCTTTGACACGAGATCATCAATCATCACCCCAATGTAGGCTTCGTCTCTTCCGAGAACGAAAGGCCCTTCACTTCGCACCTTGGTGGCGGCATTGATTCCTGCCATAAGTCCCTGAGAGGCGGCTTCTTCATATCCAGACGTCCCATTAATCTGGCCGGCGAAGTAGAGGCCACCGATTCGCTTGGTCTCAAGAGTGGTATGGAGCTGGGTTGGAGGGCAATAGTCGTATTCTACGGCATACCCAGGACGGATGATTTCCGCCTGTTCCAAGCCTGTAACCGAGCGGATAAACGCAAGTTGGACGTCATAGGGTAGACTCGTAGATACCCCATTTACATAAAACTCTCGGGTGTGGCGACCTTCCGGCTCGAGGAATAATTGGTGGCGATCCTTGTCTGCGAAGCGAACGACCTTGTCTTCAATAGAGGGGCAATAACGAGGGCCGACGCCCTCAATGCGTCCGCAGTACATTGGGGACTTATCGAGATTGGCTCGGATGATGTCGTGCGTCTTTTCGTTGGTGTAGGTGGTCCAGCAGGGAATTTGTTCCATGTGGAACAAAGGGTCTCCCCAATCATTGAGTGTGTGCACCTCCTGAGCCTCTCGTTTTACGTTGTCCGAAACATAGCTGAATCGAGGACAATCAGCATCTCCCTCTTGGATATCACATTTCGATAGGTCGATAGATCGACCGTTGAGACGACAAGGTGTGCCCGTCTTAAAACGATCCACTTCGAAACCTAGATCTTTGAGATTGTCGCTAAGGGTCGAGAGTGAGTCTCCCATGCGCCCCCCCTTCTGGTTCTGAAGACCAACATGCAGCAATCCACGCATGAACGTCCCTGTAGTAATGATGACCGACTTTCCTGCAATTCGAAGACCAAGGGTGGTATCGACTCCGCGAACTGCATCTTTCTCGATAAAAAGCGAAGCCACATTGCCTTGGTGAAGATCGAGATTCTCTGCAGACTCGAGGATCCACTTTAGACGATACTGATACGCCTTCTTGTCGGCTTGGGCACGAGGCGCACGAACACTTGGCCCTTTTGCTGCGTTGAGCATACGAAACTGGATTCCCGTGGCGTCGGTGTTTAAACCCATGATTCCACCCAGAGCATCGATCTCTCGAACCCTGTGTCCTTTCGCCAAACCTCCGATGGCGGGGTTGCAGGACATTTGGGCGATAGTATCAAGATTTTGCGTGAGCATTGCCGTCTTGCAACCGAGCCGGGCAGCCGCGAGGGCGGCTTCGGTCCCGGCATGACCGGCACCAACCACGATGACGTCGTAGTACTTGGGAAATTGAAACATCGAGAGTGAGACTTGTTCTACGTGGAACATCCGCACTTATGGATGTAGCCAGTGAAGCAACCTAGATTGCTTGAACAGAACCACCAAATCCAAAGAATACACGGAAAGGATGAAAGAACACGACTTACAACCTCCCTACGTCGCCTTCAAAGAATGGCATGTCATTTGCGATGCCCTACTCAGCGGCGAGCAGTCGATCATTCTCCGCAAGGGCGGAATTGCCGAGGGTCGCAAGGGATTCGCTTTTCAACACAACGCCTTTCTTCTATTTCCAACATTCTTCCACTCACAGTACGATGGTGTTCGGAAAGAGATCTCCGATGAACAGCGTCATGATTCCGAGGAGGACCGAGAAACAGTGGAGTTTTCGGGTTTCTGCAGCGTCGAAGGGCATGCGATACTCTCCGATTGGGGAGAGATCGAACGCCTGGAACCCTTCCACATCTGGCAGCCCAGTCTGCTTCAGGAACGCTTTGATTACGGAAATCAATCGGCTTTGCACCTCGCAGTCGTCAAAACCCACCGATTTGTTGCCCCGCTACAGGTATCCTACATAAAACGCTTTGGAGGCTGCAGATCTTGGGTCGATATCCCGGAAAACGAGGTCCCTCCTTACAATACAGTGCTAGACGACAAGTCTTGGGCTGAATTTTATAGTGGTCTTGTTAACACCCTGACCACCAATCTTATACAGTACGAATAGTTAGCTTTACTTAGCTTTTTGATTAGCAATCGTGGAGGTTTAGATCTCAATCATACCCTGCAGTTGCTCAAACTCCCTGGTCGCAATGCGGACAAGGCAAGAAGCAGTTGACTGTCACAGCTGACTAAAGTCGAATAGTTCAGCAATTTCCCAAGTTTCGGTTTCAAAAGATCGGAATCTTCTCTAGGGATTGCTCCTAGAAGAAGTAACTTTCTGATCTTATGTCCGTTGTCACAGTAGTAGCATCCAACCTCCGCCGCGGGATGGCGATCAAGTATAAAGGCGACTCGGGAATTCTTCTCGAAGTCGAACATCGGTCCCCTGGAAAGGGAGCCGGTTTCGTGCAGGTCATCATGCGGAGCTTTGCCTCCGGTAAATCAAAGGATCTGCGGTTTGCTGCAAGCGAGAAAGCCGAGATTATCCAAACTGACCGTCAGAAGCTGGAGTTTAGCTACAGCGATCCTTCGGGCATCTATTTCATGGACACGACCACTTACGAGACGGTCGAGTTGCCAAAAGAGTTATTGTCTGACTACGATGGGATGCTCATCGAGAACCTTGTCTGTGAGGTGCTCTTTGTCGAAGGCAAACCCGTTAGTGTCGAATTGCCTCCATCGATTGAATTGCTTGTTACCGAAGCTCCAGAAGGACTCAAAGGAGACACCGCCAACAACCCCACCAAGGCTGCAAAGATGGAAACCGGCCTGGAAGTACAGGTACCCCTGTTTGTGAAAGAAGGCGACCGGATCAAAATCGACTCTCGGACGGGCAAGTACGTTAGCCGCGCTTAGTCCGACTGGCTTATGGCCAGCGACCGCCCCTCTCCAAAGAAGAAAGCTACGCGGCCCAAGAAGAAGGCTGCTGCCAAGAAGCGTGCAACGCCCAAGAAACGTCATTCTGCGAAGAAGAACCCGGCCCGCACCACTCGATGCGAAGCACCGGCTCCCTATTGGAAGCTCGTCGCACGCGCGGCGTTCATTCTCCTTCTGACGCTCCTTGCGGGGATTACAACACTGACATTTCTTCAAAGTATCTCAGCTGTTAAGGGTATATCCTTTCTTACTACTGAACCGGTCTTCTTCTTTGGAATGGGAATGCTCGTCCTCCCACTTCTCGTCTGGGGATTCTCGGACCAACTTCTCTACCTGTATGTGTTTGGACACGAGCTAACCCACGTCATCTTCATCTATTTGTGTGGTGGGAAAGTCTTTGGCGATATTCGTGTCTCGGTGACCGGCGGACATGTTGTCACTAACAAATCAAACTTACTCATCTCCCTTTCACCCTATTTCGTTCCATTCTACACCGTTCTCATTGGAACTGGGTTTCTCGTGGCGCGACTACTCGTGGATCTAAACACCACAATCCAACTTGGGCCTTTAGCGTTCAAGCCAATGTTTCTGTTTTACGCAATGATTGGATTTAGCTGGACCATGCATATCTACTACACGCTGACCATGCTTCTGAAAGACCAGCCTGATTTACACATGAACGGCACGCTCATGTCTCTCTTGGTCATCTATTTGGCGAATAGCATTGTTGTCACCGCCTTCGTCATCTTGGCTTCTAGCTCCGTCACCCTGCGGAGCTTTCTGACCGATTGGTCGACCAATCTGATTAATCTATGGAACGCTACCTTGTTCCGAATCGCCGCTTTAGTTTGGTGAACCTGCACCGGCGGTCTACGATCTCGTCATGACCACACCCTTCCTTCCGCCACGTATTGTTGCGCCCTCGATCTTGGCATCCGACTACGGCAAATTTGGAAACGAAGCTGCCGATGCCGAAGCGCAGGGTGGCGACTGGCTGCACCTCGATGTCATGGACGGCCATTTCGTAGAGAATATCTCGTTTGGACCTGGTGTCGTGAAAGCATTGCGACCACACACCAACCTGTTCTTTGACGTCCACCTGATGATCACACGTCCCGATCACTATTGGGAGGCTTTTGCCAAGGCTGGAGCCAACGGTATCACCGTACACGTGGAGTCGCATCACGACGTCCAAATGACGCTCAAGAAGATCCGCGAAGCAGGTCTCAAAACAGGCCTAGCTTTGAATCCCTCAACGCCCTTCGAAGAAGTACAACCTTTCCTGACAGACATCGATCTACTCCTAGTTATGACCGTGGTTCCCGGATTTGGAGGACAGTCATTCATGCGTGAGACTTTGCCAAAGATCGAAGCAGGCGTGACTGAACGCAATCGGCAAGGGCTTCGTTATCACATTGAAGTGGATGGCGGCATTGATGCTCATACTGCCGCGGACGCCACCCGTGCTGGTGCTAATGCACTGGTAGCCGGCACGACGATCTTCAAAGCAGCAGATCGCGCTGCGGCCATCCGTTCGCTGCGCGACGCTTAGTCCAAATCCTCTAACTTGGAAATGCGCGCTCGATCCGTGGCAGCTTCTTCGTCGTGGCCAAAAGCCTCGTGTATCGAGGCCCTTGCCTCATAATAATCTGGCTGCAGAGGTTCCAGGGCAATCGCTTCGGTCAAATCTGCAATAGCGCCTTTGTAATCCCTCAGCGCCGAGTCACGCATTGATCCGCGAAGGTAGTATACTTTGGCGGTCGGCGCCAAGTCCAAAGCCCTCGTAAGATCTGCTTCCAGCTCTTTTGAAACGATGGGAAACCTTTTCGCGATCAATTCCCCCAGTCCTGCGGCGTCGAGATCGGCGTTGTCGTCGAGGTCAGCGACAGCTTGGGGGTTGATCATGAGTTGGGGATTGGCCATGAGAAATTCTGCCCGTTGGACCAACGCGTCTCCGTCTTTGGGACTAAGTTCGACAACTCGATTGTAACTTTTAAGTGCGTTTCGTTCCTGGCCAGGAAAGTTTTGCAAGGCATAGGCCCGAGCCGAGAAGACATCACTGCTATGAGGACAAATAGCCTCAGCTCGTTCAAAGTCGCTGAGTGCCTTAGCCAAGCGACAATTCTTGCCCAGCTTCTCTATGGCCCTTCGAAACAGCTTGTCGTTACCTCGAATGGTATCCAACACACTCACTCCAGATTCTTGCATGGCTCTCAGAATCTCATCCCATTCCTCATCCATCGACCACGTCAAATAGGTGTACCCTCGGGCCAGGAATGTCCCAACACTGCGCTGGTTGTTCCTTATGGCTCGATTCAATAACTTCAGGCCGTCAGCCCGCGTCCCTTCGTCGGAAGTTAGAAGGTCTCCCAACGCTTCCAAAGCAAGTGTTTCATCTGGCGCAATTTTAAGAGCTTTCTGAGCGTGATTAAGTGCCCTCGCTTCACTGTGAAAGCCCGTGCCTTTTTTCGAATACGTGTATGCTAGACCAACTTGCGCAAGCAAGTTGCTAGGGTCCAGTTTGAGCGCTCGCTGATAGTTTCGAAAGGAATCATCCGGAGTGCCCATCCCAGGATGCCCTGGCAAGTCACCCAAGATTCGAAACACGTCAGCAGAATCTGGCGCAATTTCCAAGGCCTTCTCTGCGTCGGCTTTCGCCTTGATAGGGTCGTAGAATCGAGCATCCCAACCCGTGTAGACATCAGCTCGAGCAATGTAAGCAGTAGCATTTCTCGGCTCCAACTCCAGGACCTGGTCAATATCCGCCAAAGCATTCGCGTAGTCGAACGTCCGCCAAAGGTAGTAGAGCCCCCGTTTCAAACGAATCTTCGTATCGTAAGGCTTCGCCTCGAGCGCACGTGTGAGCCCGGCCACCAGCAGGGCATCTTCGTCTTTTCCAGAATCAGCGAAACCCGTAGAGACCTGGAAGCCCAGAAGGATACAAAGAAGCCATTTGCCAACCATAACGCCAATCCTAATGGTCCTCATAACGGAGCACAAGCTCTCTAAGCTATGGAAATAGCGCGCTCTAGACCTTGGTTAAGGTCTCCCAAGGACCCGTGATCGCCAACGTGATGCCGGGTTTCTGAATATTCACGAAGAGCGTGGGATGATTCGGAGCAAAGCAGACGCCACACATTTCCGAATTTCCTAGATAAGCACTGCGAGCGAGTGTGTAGATTTCGCCGTTTGGTGTGATGCCGCGAATGTACTGCTCCTTTGCTCCGTCCTCACTAAGCACCACATCACCCCATGGAGCGACCGTCAGGTTGTCCCCATATTCTAACAAACTCGTGTCGTTTGGCTCCAAATAAAGCGTGACCGTGCCAGGCTCCTTAGCCTCATCCTCTGTTCCCTCAGCGCGGCTAGGACGATAGACAAAGATCTGCCCGGACTTCGCAATGCCACCACTGGTGCAGGCAAAGTAGATTTGGCTATTCCCATACCACATCCCCTCGCCACGAGCGAAACGGGCCGCGCCCGCTTTGAAAGCATCCGTGCGCAGTTTATCGTCCGGGCTATCCACGTCTTCAAGAGTCATCCATTCCACCTCTAAGGATTCGCCTACAGGAATCTTGCCCTCTCCGGTGTCCGGCCAATTTCGCGTATCGCAGGACCTCTTGCTTTTGATCACCAAGGCCTGAAGTACACCACCGGCCTTTAGATTGCCTGGCTCATTCGGAATGTAGCGGGTGATAAGTCCATCATCGCGGTCCTCGGTTTGATAAACGATGCCACTCGCCGGATCGACCGCCACGGCTTCGTGATTAAATCGCCCCATCTCTTTGAGGGGAATGGGTTCACACAATCCCACTTTCGCCGTGGCCGGCACTTCAAAGTTATAGCCGTGGTCGTGCTCAAGATACTCCTCATGCTTGGGAAGTTCTTTAGCTTCTTTCTTCTTAGCGTCCTTCTCAATGGCGACCTCGTTCTCAGGTGCCACGTCTTTGGCCGCCTTCTTCTTCGCAGCTCTCTTGGCATTCTTCTCCTTCTTGCGCCTCTCGCGCGCCTTGCTTTTCTCCTCTTCTTTGATTTCCTGGGCGTTTTTCGGACGAATCACTGTTTCTTCGCAGGTGATCCAGGTATTCCAGGGCGTCGGACCACCAGCACAGTTGCGAGCAGTGCCAGCCAAGCTCAGAAACTGCTTCTCCACCTCGAGCGTCTTGGGATTGAAGACGACATTCGTGGTGCCTCCAATCTGCGGACGCACTCCATTGCCTTTATCAAAGATACGGCTGGAATCCACTTTCAAAAGATGTTCATTCGCTATCCCAAATGGGCTTAGGAAGGTCTGATTGTCGTCCAACTCGTGATTCCTCACCAAGATCACCCGCCCATTCTCGCCGGCAAAAGCCGCCATCCCATCAGGACCACCAGGAGTGCGCAGGCCATCCGACATCGGGTCACCCGTAATAGAGATAACTTTGTAAGAAAAGCCCTCAGGTAAATCGAGGATCCGCGCCGGATCAGGAATTAGTTTTCCGTATTTCGCCACCTCGCTGCTGTATTTCTGGCTCGGCTTGGCCTGGGCGGCCGTAATGAGGAAACGCTCCAGACCAACGAATCCAGCGGCGACAGCACCGCTCCCCTTTAGAAATTGCCTACGTGATCCTTTCATATGCTGAATCTCAATAAAATTAATAGTTAATAGATTACAAGCATGTAACGACTACACCACCAATGCTTAACGAATAAACGATCAACAGGGTCCAAGCACAACGCAAGGCACAGCCCCAACTAGTAGATCATCCTATAGTGGTTCCTACCTCTTGCAGCGCTCCCGAATAAGCGGCGCCTACGCCTCTTCCTAAAAACCACGCTACCAAGAATCTACGCGACTTCCCTACTTCATCATCGCGAAACGCTTACGCAGCAGATCCGCTGCCTTGGCATCGCCAATCTTCTCTTGGCTCGCATCGATCCACTTCTGCTCGAGGACATTCTTCGTAGGACGGTCTTCTTCGTAGAAGACACCGAATTTCCCGGGATACTGATCTTCCGCAAGCTGATAGGCTGAGACGTCATTGGTAACGTCGTGACGCTCTGCGTCTTCGGGCGTGTCGTCCCATTTCTTCTCGTCGATGGTTTCAAAGACTCCACCTTTTCTGGGAATGCTGTCATCGAACGATCCAGGATTAAAGATGACGCATTCCGAAAGTGTCTGCACAACAGAGAAGCCAGGATGCAAGATGGCACGCTCATACATGGCCATCATGTGCTTCACCTGAGATGCATGAGAGCGGGCCACGAATGTCGCGCCTGCCGAGATGAGCTTACGCATCGGATTGACAGGACGGTCGATCGCGCCTGTTGGATCCGTCTTGGACTTGTAGCCAATCCGCGAGGTAGGCGACGTCTGCTTCTTTGTCAGACCATAGACGTAGTTGTCCATGATGACGTAAGTGAGATTGATGTTCTTGCGAGCACAATGCTCCAAGTGGTTGCCACCGATAGAAAATCCATCACCGTCTCCACCAAAGACAAAGACGTGGGTGTCTGGACGAGAAAGGCTCACACCTGTTGCAAGAGGCAGCGCGCGACCATGAATAAAATGCAGGCCGTGCGAATTGACGAAATAAGGAAAGCGTGAAGAACAGCCGATACCTGCAATCGTGACGATCTTTTCTTGAGGGATCTGAAGTTTCTCCAGGACTTTAAAGAACGAGGCTAGGACAGCAAAGTCACCACAGCCAGGACACCACGTCGGGTGATCAGCACTGAGTTGCTTCTTCGTGAGTTTCTCGGGGGCGGCGACGGCAGTGTCGGACATGATTCCGTGAGGATTAGAGTTTGGCGGAAAATTAGGAAGAAATCTGCGTGTGGTGGTCGACGCCTGCAACAATTTCGCGGATCTTAAAGGTCAAACCATCAGTTTTCGTGATACTCTTGATGGCCGGATTACAATAGGCCGAGCGGAGTAACGTGGCGAGTTGACCATTTCCATAGAGGCCTTGGTCATTTAATTCAGCCACAAGCACGTGTTCAAATTTCTCGAAGAGCGAACCCAAATCTGCAGGGAGTGGATGAAGATGCCTGATCTGCGCATGACTCACTTTGCGGCCCGCATCTTGTAGGCGGCCGGCTGCTTCGCGCAACGGACCAAACGTGCAGCCCCAACCAACCAAGAGAATCTCGCCGCTCTTTTCACCAAAAACTTCGGGCATGGGCAATTCAGCTTGGAGTTGCTTGATCTTCTCGCGCCGACGATCGGTCATCTTCTGGTGAAGCTCAGGATTCGCGGAGGGATGGCCCCACTCATCATGCTCAAGGCCCGTCACCACGGGATACTTGCCACCCAGCATCTTGGTGCCCGGAGGCGCATGTTGGGTCAGGCTATCCAATGGGTAGGGTTTGAATTCTTCTGGGCGAGGAGTGAGATCGGGACTGGAGTCATCGGCCACGACCACGTCCCAGTCTGGCTCTTCAAACACCTCAATTCGGGAGGAGAGGGCCTGATCAGAAAGAATGATGACCTGCGTACTGTATTTCTTGGCAATACGGCAGGCCTCCAACGCGATGTGGAAACAGTCTTCCACATCCTGTGGTCCAAGGACCACCCGAGGAACATCCCCATGACTCCCGTAGATTGCTTGCATCAGATCACTCTGCTCCACGCTAGTGGGAAGGCCCGTACTTGGTCCACCACGCTGCACATTGATGACGACGAGCGGCAGCTCGGCCATGCACGCGTAACTCAGCGCTTCCATCTTAAGAGACAGACCTGGTCCTGAACTACCAGTCACCGCAAGGTGACCTGCAAACGAATATCCCAGTGCAGCCGAAACGGCACCAAGCTCATCCTCACATTGCAAGAAGAGACCTCCATACTTCGGCAGCTCCGAGCGAAGCACCTCCATGATGGGAGACCATGGCGTGATTGGATAACCTGCACCATAACGCACACCGCCAGCCAACAAACCATAGGTCAGCGCGGTGTTACCATCCGTCGTGACCCGATCCGTCTTCTCCGAGAGACCTGCCTTGAGATTGTAACGATTCTTGAAGAGATCGCCAATCGGATAGGCATAACCAGCATCGAAGGCGAGCATGGCATTGCGTAGCACACTCTCATCCTTCTTGCCAAACTGACGGTCGATGATCTCACAGAGCTTCTTCCGATCCAATTGGAAAATCGTCGTGATCAAGCCAAGGACGAAGAGGTTTTTACCACGTGACTTGGTCGAACCACCGATTGCCTCGATAGTTGTGCTAGTCATAGGAATGCCCACATACTCGTAGCGCTTATCTGTCAGATCCGGCTCTACGAAATCCGTGTCATAAATGCAGATACCGCCTTCTTTCAGCGAGCTAAGATGATCCTCATAGCTGTGTTGGTAGAACGCGACGAGGAAATCCGTGTCATCACCAGCCGACAAGACTTCGCCAGATCCCAGGTGTACCTGGAAGATAGAGGGCCCTCCCGAAATGGTCGACGGGATGGTCATGTAAGTCATGACCTCGCGTGCACTACGCCCGGCAAGCCGGGCAAGGAATCCTCCAACAGTCTGAATACCGTCCTGTGAGTTCCCGGCGAACCGGATCACGGCGTCTTGCAGATCTTCCAATGGAAGGGCGGATGATTCCGAAGTGTCTACGGAATCCTTGAGGGGAGCTTCGTCTGCGGCAATGGTCATGATGAAACCCGCATGGTTTCCATGATTATGGGGTGCGTGCCGTTTCGGTAACATTCCTCACCCTCTTGACAACCTATTTGACGCCTATTTGTACGCAAATTCGTAAATGAGCAAATAGACCACTGTCAGACCCCTGAAAAGACCCTTCTACTCTGACGCAAAAAGGGGACAGAGCTTAAGCCCTGTCCCCTTAAATGAAATGCTTCTTAGATTGAAGCGCCTGCTATGCGGATCACTTCACACGCACATCGTCCAGCGCGAAGCCGAAGCCATCGTTGTCCATGTCGTCATCCGTAAGGAGCCGGAACAGAATCTTAATCTGCTGGTCACGGGCCTCTGCAGGAATCGGGCGGTTGAACTCAACCCAGCCGCCGCTCTCGCCAAGAAGCACCAACCCAGAAGAAGGATCAGTCTCCAAAAGCTCCGTGCCACTTTCATCGAGGAAGTTCACCTCGACACCTTCTCCTTCGCCCATGGTCTGGTTGTAGAAGAAACGCAGTCTTGGATTATCGACTCCTCTTAGATCAAGCAAGGGGGACGTGAGTGAGGCGACCGCAAGCGAAGGATACCCATCTTCGAGACCGGTTGCATAAACGTTCTCACCCGAGAGGGCCGAGCCAAGGGAACCGCCAGGCTTGCCGAGCACCCAGACACCACCTTCAACGTTCCAACCCTCGCCACCTTCCTCAAAGCCATCTTCGAGGATTGCTGGAGGAGGCAACTGACGCACACGGTAATAGGCATTCAGAGGATCCAGGGCGGGACCAACCGCACGAAAAACGTTGCCTTCGACCTGCGTTAAAGTCGTTTCGACATCAGCGAAGAGAGCATTGTCCGCACTCGACTGCAACAGATGTGGAGCGGTAGGATCGAGGACCTCGAAATCGAGGGTTACATTAGTACCATCATGTGAGAACGCCACCACAGGGAGGCGAACCGCAGGCGGTGCAACCAGAGCCACGGACGGCTCTAACACACCTGCACCTGCACCATCTTTGGCCAACAAGACAGGGCTAGGACCGCCTGCCCCAATGCCGAAGACTTCGAAATAGGCACCGCCGCCACGCTCAAATCCAATGAACTCGATGTCGTAGCTTCCAGCTTCCAAATCAATGCTCGCGATCGTGTTACTATTTCCGGTAAGAACATCTGTGATGACCGTGTCGCCCTCAATGACGGCTCCTCCAGTAGCATCAGCGATGATGTCTTTGAACTCTTGACCAGCAACTTTGAGTTGGCCTCCATCGTCTCCGCGGAATCCTAATTGATACTCGCCAGTTACTGGGATGACCAATTTGGCGGTAGCGCGCACTGCCCAGTCATTGTCATCTACCTCAGTATTGCTACCGAACGTCGTATCCCCCGGAAAGGCACCTGGACCACCAGCTTCAGGATCGTTGATATTGAAGACATCAGCGCCTTCTACGGTCGTGACTCCAGCGTCGAGGTCTGCGATACCAGCCTCAAGGGTGGTGATCTCTTCGCCACCAGGCTCAGACGTTTCAATGGTCCAGCCAGTAGCATCAACGCCAGGAATATTGAAGGTCACCGTCTCTGACTGACCCACTAAGCTCCATGATGCATCAGGGTCATCGTCACCAACGACGGCGCCTTTGGTCACATACAGCTCACCGTGATCACCACCGCCAGCTTCCCACCAGAAGAACTCGATTTCGTAGGTACCGGGACTTGGCACAGACAAGACACCTCGAGTGTCTGAATCCCCTGTAGGTCCAACAAAGACCAACGCCGATGGATCCGCATTATCGATCCCGCCAAGGCCATCAGATGAAATAAAGGTGGGCCCTCCAAGGAACCGGAGACCCATACCATCGTCAGAGTGCACGCCAAAGGTGAACTCACCAGCCTCGGAAAAGCGCACAGCAGCCCGGGAATACTGAATGAACTGGTCGCCCGTCCAACTGTCTGATCCTGTCACTTCCTCAGGATAGTCGAGGTCACCTCCGAATGAGCCAGCGCCATTGAAGTTGATGACTGGGTATAGGGTATCGAAGAACTCACCATCCCAATTACCGTTGGCCACGGACTGAATGATCTGAACAGCTTCCTGACTTGAGCTAACGTCAGGATTTTCGATGCCTCCCCAGATATATCGCGTTCCGAAGAAACCTTCTTCACTCTCCGCTCCTGGCAGCGCATCGATTGGAAAGACGGGAACCGGCAAAGCGAAATTGCCGCTACGTCCAATATCATTGCCCAACGAGTCCATCCCTGCGAGCACGTAAGAATGGATAGAAGCCACCTGGAAGGGGGGATCCGGAGTATGGGTCACTGTCGTGATTAGGCCCTCCTTCTCCACGACCACCTCCGCTGGTTCACCATCGATAATCAAAGTTACCGAATCAGCATCAAGGGAACTATCGTCCCCATCGGTGATTTGGAATCTCACATCGCTCCGCGTAAAGCTCAATCCAGACACGACCGCTTTCGAAGCCGCAAGAATAGTTAGGCTCAAATTGTCGAAATGGTGCGCCTGGTTGGCTCCACCCGTCCGCCCGCCAAAAACAATTTGACCAGGGCCAGGGAAGTAATTGACCTGGGTTTCAACAATCGCTTTGCCTTTCCAACTGACAGTTAGGTCGCCATTCGGAGTCAATTCTGCCTCGAACGGCTGCCACGTAAGGGCAGATAGAGGGTCATCGTCATCAGACTGAGGGCCTGTCTGAAGACTAGTAACGTCATCTGCTTCGCCGTTCAGAGTGCCAGCGGCCACTTGCTCGATCATCTCGCCGTCAACGCGAACGCTAATACCGACGATGTCCTGACCACCACTAACCCAAGCATCGAAGCCGATGCCCAAGCCGGTCTGAGAGCCTTCTTCAGGGAGGTTATTCTCACCCGCACCAATGTCCGTGGTACCTGCGTAACCTGAGCCCCGCGGATCTTGCAGAAGGGGATCATCAGGCCGCACAATGTTAAGACTGAAGCCATCTGCTGGGCGATCCGTGCCACCGCCGATTCTGCAATCGATCGTGAATTTCATGCCCTCAATGGGCTTGCCGCCAGTGGGGTCTTCAAAGATCACCCCTCCGTTCTGACCATTCAACGCATCCGTGATACTAAGATAGCCTGAATCATCAACACCACCACTGCCGCGCCACTCAGTAGTGCCAAAGGTCTCGATCTGATCACCAGGATCAGTATTGAAATCGAAAGTGTAATCCGGTTCTTGTTCCTGGGCGAATGCCGCGGGAATACTAATGAGAGAGAGCGCTCCCAACAGCTGCAGACAGCTGCGAGTTCGCCCCTTTAGATAATTGAGTTTCATGGGGTAGTAGGGTGTATGTTAGGGTTTGGGTTCAAATTCGGCTCAGGAAGGGCACGATTTCGCAGTCCAGAGGACATGAAAAACGTCTGCCAGTCCAGCTGACGTGAGGGTAACTCGTCAAGCCAAGTCTCTGAAAATACCCGGTGAAACCCTATATTGGCAAGTATTCTGTCGAGAATAAGCTCTCAACACCAACTGAGCCTCGATTGACATCATCGCCGAGGAACCCACCTTCGCGGCCACGCAAGCAGCCAGACTCCAGAGACTCATGGAAGGCTACGATTGTGATCGCTTACTGCTCAACAATCCCGAACGCATCCATGCGTCCATGCGGCGATCAAAGG
>JAACDM010000678.1 GCA_009936795.1 Verrucomicrobiaceae bacterium
GGGTGCTTGGAATTCGGTGTGGCTCCGGATTTGACCACGTCGCCACCCTTGCTCACAAACTCTCCATAGAGACTCGAACGATGGGATCGAAGCTTCTCGCTGATCGAGAACTCGCCGGTCGGCGTTTCGTGACCCTTCTTACCGGTGGAGATGGGTGTATCGATGGCCACCTCATTTCCGGCCATCATCCGAGCACGTTGATCCGCTAACGAAATCCGAATGGAAATATTCTTAGGAGTCAGTTTGGCGTAGATCTCAGCCGAACTGGTCGCCTTGCCCTGCTGCTAGTTGATGGCGATCTCTCGATCCGGGGCAATCGTGGGCAGCTGATCTTCCTTCGTCTGCGAGAATGACAGTATCGGGCACAGTATAATAACACCTATGCAAATAGCCCATTTGTAAGATTGAAATCGGTTGTTCATGTTTTCTACGTTGGTCGGCTCAATAGTCCATGTCTTGATAGTGGAATCGCAATGCCTCGGCCTGCTTCAGCATACTCACGCTATTGTGACGAATGACGCAGCATAGTTCTCGTGCTAGCAATCTCATCACCGCGAGGCCCATCTTTGGGTCGCTCTCGATAAAGGTATCGAAGGCTTCGCCATCGATGGTCCACACATGAGCCGGGCGATCCAGTACGATCACATCCGCACTCGCGACGTGCGGATAGTCGATCACACTCATCTCGCCGATAATGTCGCCTGGACCTAGCTCATCAATGACCACATTGTCGTCTCGGGAACGGCAAGACACGGCCACTTTGCCGGAGACGATCGCGGAAATGGCATAGTGTGGACGATCTTGCGTGGCGATTTGATGGCCAACGGCAAGAGTTTCGAAACGGCCAGCTGCGACGAGCCGGTTTCGAACAGACTCGTCGATCTCCATCATCAAACCTTCGGGCGCTAAGAGATCAGGAGGTGTGTCTTTCGTGGGAGTTGTCATTTGATGTTTTCAATAGGTTCCTGGAAAAATGTAACCAAGAGATACAATGCTAACATCCGTCTAAAACTGGGCGGAGATTAGCGCTTGGGGTAGAGCTCATACCGATCGAGCTTTTCTCTAACGGTAAGTCGGGACACCCCTAACAGCGTTGCTATCTTGCTTTGATTGCCGAGGGTGAGCACGACGGCTTGCCCGTAAAGTTCGCGTTCCAAGTCTTCGGTAAGGACCCCCAGTACTTTCGCTGACTCTCCTTCGTTCGCCGCATTCAAACGCTCGGCGATGTGTTGATTCCAGCCTGACCGGCTTTTACCGTCGGATTCGCTGAGCGACGGCTTAGGGGCGTCAGTGCTCAGTAGCTTGCGCACATCAACTTCGCTAAGGGCGAGTCCCATGGCGTCGACCATGGCTTTCTTCATGGCGTTCTCTAACTGACGCACATTACCCGGCCAGAGATGCGTTGCCAAGACCTTCATGGCCTGCTTAGGGACCGCAGGGACTTCCAGTTCAAACTCAGTGGCATACTTATTGAGGAAGTAGTGCACGAGGTCCTTGATATCTTCGGGCCTCTCCCGGAGAGCGGGCAACTGCACGGTGACCGTGTTGATCCGGTAGAAGAGATCCTCGCGGAACTTGCCTTGAGTGATCATGTCAGCCAGATCGCGGTGCGTGGCACAGATGATTCTGACATTGATTGGGATGTCCTCTTTGCCGCCGACGCGAGTGATCGTCTTCTCTTGCAGAACTCGTAAGAGTTTCACCTGGGTGTTCCAGGGTAAGTCACCAATCTCATCGAGAAACAAGGTGCCGCCATCCGCTTGCTCGAAACGCCCAATTCGCGTGGCGATGGCATTGGTGAAGGCCCCTTTCTCGTGACCAAAGAGTTCGCTTTCAATGAGAGTGTCAGGAATCGCAGCGCAATTCACCGCGACAAAGGGTTTCTTGTCGCGATTGCTATGCTGGTAAATAGCACGGGCAATGAGTTCTTTGCCCGTGCCGGTCTCGCCCCGAATGAGAACGGGTATAGGCTTGGCCGCGATACGCCCGACCTCTTTGTAGACGCGTTGCATGGCAGCGCTATTCCCGACGATGGCATCGACTCCGGGTGCCAGGCCACCTAGCTTCACAGGCCTACCAATGAGTCGACTGGAAGCCACGCCCTTGGCAACGACGTCAAGAAACTCAGGCATGTCGAAGGGCTTGATCACATAGTCATACGCCCCTGACTTGGTCGCTTCGATCGCGCAATCTGTGGAGCTGTACGCCGTCATGATCACCACAGGAAGTTTTGGCTTCAACTTGTGGATCTCCTCTAACAAAGCCATGCCACCCATGACGGGCATCTTCACATCAGTGATAACGAGGTCGAAGTCGCCATCCTCGGCCAAGTCCAGCGCGATATCACCGTCTTCGGCCATGGTGACTTCGTAGCCACGCGAGGCCAAGGCGGCTTCGATGTTTTCGGCGAGTTCCTGGTCATCATCGACAAGAAGAATCTTTCCTGCTGTTTGGTCAGTTCTCATGAAATTCAGAAATCTTGGTCGAGGTGGTTTGAAAGCTTACAACTTGTGAAGGGCCAATCCAATTCCGATGGTATGTGTCTAAGCTCGATTCTAGCCGTTATCCCCAGCTTTCTCGGGAAAACCAGTGTTTCATGGGCTTGGCACAATTCTTCCTTAGTCATTTCTCTGATCCTTTAGAGCAGCACCGATGCCACACTCCCTATGAGTTCACCTACGCCCCTGGTTGTTATCGTCGATGATGATGATGACCTGAGAGAAAACTTCATCGATATCCTGAAGTCACGCGGCTATCTCTGTCATGGCTTTGGCAATGCCGAGTCCGCGATTGCTGCCCTCTCAGAGGGCACCTGCTCACCCGAGATCGTTGTCATGGACGGAGATCTTCCCGGCATGCCAGGGCGCGATGCCATCGCAGAGATCATCAGAACGCACCCAGACCTCTCGATTCTCGCGATCAGTGGTGAAGCGCATCGCAGCGAGGGGATGTTAGGATCAGGAGCGAAGGTGTTTCTGAAAAAGCCTATCGAAGTCTCTACGTTTCTCGAAACAATCGCTCAACTCGTCACACGCTAGACCATCTACAGGAGTTCCTAGCATTGCGCCCCCGTGACCCTACGACTGTTTTGACGTTTTAGAGGAGGGACTCGGGTTAGATTATCTGCCGAGAATTGCCCATGAAACCATGCAATGATGCCAGAACTCCTTCCATTCTAGGTTCCATTGAGCGACATCTGATGATGTCGGAACAGGCTGGCTAGCAATACTTTAGGCAACATTTTCTGCGCTGGCATGCTTCCAGCTCAAAAAGAATCATCATGAAACGACACACGACAAAGGCAGTCGCTAC
>JAACDM010000113.1 GCA_009936795.1 Verrucomicrobiaceae bacterium
ACGACCTTCTCGATCAGCTCATTCCCATCCGCATCTGTCGGAGGGGGTGGAGGTTGATGGCTTCGCTGGTTACGCATAATGATAAATTGGTTTAAAAAGTAGGAAAGTATTAGAATTTTAGACCGCCTTCGCGAGCAGCATCTGCGAGGGCTTTCACTTTGCCATGATAGAGGTGGCCACCACGATCAAAGAGAACCGCGTTCACTTTGGCATCGGCAGCCCGCTTAGCGATGACTTCACCCACCTTGGTGGCGGAGGCGACACAAGCTTTCCCACGATGTCCAACTTCTTTATCGACAGTTGATGCTGCCGCCAAAGTCTTGCCGGCGTCATCATCGATGAGCTGCGCATAGACATTCTTGTTGGAGAAATACACCGCGAGACGAGGGCGCTCGGCCGTGCCCACGATCTTTTTACGGATCCGGCGGTGGATCTTCTTTCTAACGACTCGGCGATCTAGTTTACTCATGACGTCTTAATCTAACAATCAACTACTACAAAAATTACTTCTGGACACTCTTACCAGCTTTGCGGCGGACATATTCTCCCACCACACGGATACCCTTGCCCTTGTATGGCTCTGGTGGATAGTAGGCGCGGACTTCTGCAGAGAACTGTCCGACTACTTGCTTATCGACACCCTCGACCTTGATCTTGGTGTTGTCCGTCACGGTGACGGTTAGCCCCTCAGGAATAGGGTGGAGAACCGGGTGAGAGAAACCGAGATTCAAGTCTAGCGCTTTGCCTTTAACAGCAGCACGAAAACCAACCCCTTGGATCTCAAGATCACGAGAGAAACCATCGGAAACACCTTTCACCATGTTCGCAACAATAGCGCGAGCAGTGCCATGCATAGCTTTGCTTGTGCGTGTATCATCAGGACGAGTCAGTGTGAGGGTAGCGTCTTCCTGTTTGAGATCAATCGTCGAGGGAAGCTCCCACTCGAGTTTCCCTTTCGGACCATCAACGACCACCTGACGATCGTTCGCTGAAATCTTCACCTTTTCTGGGATCTCAATGAGTTTATTTCCAATACGTGACATGGTAGTGAGCGTGGGACGTTCTTAGTGACTACGAAATTCTTACTTACCAGACTTGGGCGAGGAGTTCTCCACCGACCTTCGCCTTCTTGGCTTGGTGGCCAGTCATGATCCCGCGGGAAGTTGACAGAATTGAAATGCCAAGCCCGTTGAGGACACGAGGGACTTCATTAGATCCGACATACTGACGAAGACCAGGCTTGCTGACTCGCTTGATATCGGTCAACGCGGGCGTCTTATCGACAAACTTGGTCTTCACCTTGATCTCAGGAAACTTGCCAGAGGTATCGACCTCGTAGGACCAAACGTACCCTTCTTCTTGAAGGATGCGTGCGATCTCAGCCTTGATCTTGGAATAAGGCGCAGTGAATTCATCTTTCCGTGCGCGGCTAGCATTCTTGAAGCGCGTGAGGAAATCGGAAATGGGGTCAGTAAGGACGGCCATGGTCTATGTCAATAAAGGATGAATTCAGTTAAGCTGCGGCAGCTTTGGAAGGTTTCCGGAATGGCATGCCCATCTTATCGAGCAAGGCGAGCGCGTGCTCATTGGTGTTAGCGGAGGTGACGATAGTAATGTCGAAACCGAGGGTCCGCTTCACTTTATCCAATTCAATCTCGGGGAAGATTGTCTGGTCGGTAATACCGAGAGTGTAATTGCCACGCCCATCGAAGGACTTGGGAGAAATACCACGGAAGTCACGAATACGAGGGATGGCCGTGTGAATGAGACGCTCGAGGAACTGCCACATATAGCGACGGCGCAGGGTCACCTTGCAGCCAATTTCCTGACCTTCACGTAACTTGAAATTCGACACACTGTTCTTGGCCACCGTGATGATGGGCTTTTGACCCGTGATCGTGACCAGCTCATTCACCGCATCTTCTACAGCCTGGCTGCGGTCGGGTGCAGAACCCACGCAGCAATTGATGACGACTTTCTCGATCTGTGGCACTTCGTGCGCGTTCTTCAGACCGAGCTCTTCCTTGAGAGCTGCCATGACGGTCTCATCGTAAAACTGTTTTAGTTCAGGCTTCATGTTCGTTGATTAGGCCTCTTTCGAGGCGGCAGTTGCCAGCTTGACGTTGGAAATATGGATAGCACCTTCGAGCTCGATGATACCGCCTTCAGGGCGATCCTCGGACTTACGAGCATGCTTCTTGATCATGCGCACGCCTTCGATGACGACTTGGTCTGAGTTGCGAAGCACGCGGAGAACCTTGCCAGTCTGCCCCTTGTGGGCCCCGGCAATGACTTCGACGATGTCGTCGCGATTAACGTGTGTCTTGCGTTTGCTCATAACACTTCTGGGGCGAGAGAGACGATCTTCATGAAGTTCTTCTCGCGGAGTTCGCGAGCAACTGGGCCGAAGATACGAGTGCCTTTTGGATTCTTGTCTTTATCGATAATGACGATGGCGTTGCGATCGAAGCGCAAGACCGAGCCGTCGGGACGTTTAATAGGAGCGGCAGTGCGCACCACCACGGCACGGACCACTTCGCCCTTCTTCACGTTAGCGGTAGGCGTCGCCTCACGGACGTGGGCCGTGATGACATCACCCACACCAGCGGAGCGGGAACGCGTACCGAGAACACCAATCATTTTAGCAATCCGCGCACCGGTGTTGTCGGCGACGTGGAGGCTGGATTCCATCTGGACCATAATGTATTACCTAGAGGTGAAGAAAGTTAGAATGAAATCGTTTAGTGGCTAAGCACCTCGAGGAGACGCCAGCGCTTCGTCTTACTGATAGGCCGCTGCTCCGAAATACGGACGCGATCACCCTCTTGGGCTTCGCCCTTCTCATCGTGAGCGTAGAACTTGGACGTTACTTTGACGATTTTGCGGAACTGCGGATGCGGCACGCGACGGACGACGGCCACCACGATGGTTTTATCCATCTTGTTGGACACGACGACGCCGACGCGGGACTTACGTAATCCTCGCTTGGGTTGAGATGCTGTCTCGCTCATGAATGTATGGTCTTGTTAGAGAAGTGTACTAAGGGTAACTTAGGAGGAAGCAGCTTGTTTGCGACGCTCTGATAGGAGCGTCTCGATCCGAGCCACCGTGCGGCGAACGAATCGGATGCGAGCAGGATTCTCAAGCTGGCCGCTTTGCTGCTGGAGAGACAGGTGGGTAACGAACTCTTCTTTGAATTCACGGCGTTTGCTCGCGAGTTCATCCGTGCTCAGTTCTCTTAGTTCAGTGATCTTCATCGTCGTCAATCAGGTTGATGCTAGGGAATTAGTGATTCTGGCGGACGACGAAGCGCACGCGAATGCCAAGCTTGTTCGCTGCAAGACGCATGGCCTCACGCGCAGCGGTCTCGGAGACACCTCCGACCTCGAACATCATCGTTCCAGGGCGGACAATAGCGACCCACTTATCGGGCGCCCCTTTACCTTTACCCATCCGGGTTTCAGGGGGACGGCGAGTGATCGGCTTGTGAGGAAAAATGCGAATCCAGACCTTCCCACGACGCTTGAGGTAGCGGTTGATCGCGATACGGCAGGCTTCGATCTGATTGTTCGTGATCCAGTCACGCCCCAGACTCTGCATGCCAAAGTCGCCAAAGCTCACCGCGTTCCCACGCTGAGCAGTCCCGGCGCGGCTACCGCGCTGAGACTTCCGGTATTTCACTTTCTTGGGCATCAATGCCATAACAAGATTCTCCTTCTAAGTTGTTCGGTTGAAATTGGTCTTTGCTAGACGAGCTTACCTGTTGCCAGCTCGGTCGTTGTTCCCGCTGCCGCTTTCGGCCTTGGGCTCTTCTTGTTTGCGGTTGATCCAGCACTTCACGCCAATGATTCCCCAAGTCGTACGAGCCTCACAAAAGCCGTAGTCAATAGGAACACGGAGTGTCTGTAGCGGCACCTTGCCCTTACGATACCACTCAGCGCGGGCGATGTCAGCACCACCAAGACGACCTGCGCAGCGGAGCTTGATACCCTCAGCGCCAAAGTCCATGGCGGTCTGAACAGCACGCTTCATCGCGCGGCGGAATGAAATTCGACGCTCCAACTGGAGAGCCACGTTCTCAGCAACCAGTTGACCATCGATCTCAGGCTGCTTGATCTCAAAGATATCGATCTTGACCTGCCGATCGCCAGTCATCTTCGAAATATCAGCGGTCATGCGCTCAATCTCTGCGCCCTTACGACCGATGACGAGACCCGGACGGGCCGTGTGAAGGGTGACACGCACACTGTTCCAAGCGCGCTCGATGACAACACGTGAGAGCGCAGCAAACTGAAGCTTCTTCTTCAAATACTCACGAATGGCAAGATCGCCATGCAAGTAAGTAGGGAAGTCCTTCTCGTTAGCATACCATTTGGAACCCCAGTCCTTTTGGACGGCGAGGCGAAATGCGATTGGATTTACTTTCTGACCCATAATCTAAATTCGTGTATCGTTCGAGTGTGCGCGGGGGGCTAGCCTTCGTCTTCGTTTGGCGCTAAGACAATGCGAATGTGACTGGTACGTCGTTTGATCGCACTTGCGGAACCGCGGGCACGTGGCTTGAAGCGTTTGAAGGATGGTCCCGGAGTCACTGTGGCTTCTTCGACCACCATGCCATGCGGATCAAGATCGTGATTGTTCTCCGCATTCGCAGCCGCAGCCTTGAGAGTCTTACTGACCAACATGGCGGCCTTGCGAGGCGTGAAGTTTAGAATATTCAGAGCCTGTGAGACAGGAAGGCCTTGAATTTCACGGGCAACGTCACGCGCCTTGAGGGGCGAAATTCTGGCTGATTTGTAGGTCGAAATAACTTTCATGTTTGCTTCCGATAAAACGTTTATACTCCTTCGGGGTCGATTCGCATGCTGTCCCCGACGATGATCTGATCATTCGGATCGGTGAGATCAATAAAGATAGCGCCTGCGATACTCTCGCGGACATCAATGACTAAAGCGGTTCCAATGGTGCGATCCTTACGATGAAAGGACACCGGCGTCCCGACCCGCAGACCATGCCGTGACCCCACATCGACCAAAGCCAAATTGTAATCCTTGTTCACGGAGATCACTTGGGCCTCGACGATGCTCTTCTCTTCGAAATGATCTTCCTGAAGAATGAGCCCCAAGGCGACCTCACCCTCTTTGATCGACTTCTCCACTGCAGTCTTGGCGGCCTCATCTTCGCTTGTTGCCGTGGCCATGAACCCCTCAACCGCGTCGCTCAAATTGAGCAGAGCATGAGCAATCTGATTTTTCTGCTCTTCGACTAGGCGGAAATCATTGGCAGCGTTCGCTAACTGCCCTTCAAACCCCTCGCCATCCTGCTCAAGAGCACCACTAAGCAATTCCAATCGCACATTGGCCTTAGCTGAGTTTTCAAGAACCTCTTCCAGCCTGGCTTTTGTGATCGCCTCGCGCTCGGCGAGCACCCCAACGCTACTATTAATACTCTTATACTTGGCCTCGAGCTCTTCACACTTCAATCGAAGCTCGCTGTTCTCTCGCTCCAAATCTTCAATCAACTGGATGTGCGGAGCAGCCGTTCCTTCCTGACCTAATACTTCCTCCTGACCCACAGCTAGACCAGCGACAGAGCACGCTGCAATCAGCGCTCCGGCAATCCAAATCTTAGCTGGAATAGAAGGTGTCATGTTAAAGTTGATGAGAGGATATGAATAGATCTCTTACTTCTTGCCGTGACCGCCATGGCCTAGGAACTTCCGCGTAGGGGAGAACTCTCCCAATTTGTGCCCGACCATGTTTTCAGAGACATAAACACTAGTGAATGCTTTGCCGTTATGAACGAGGAACGTGTGCCCAACGAAATCAGGAATGATCAGGCTATTGCGTGACCACGTCTTGATTGGCTTCTTGTTCGATTCGCCCGCCTGCTTGTCAACCTTGGCGAGAAGCTTGTAGTTAACAAAGGGACCTTTTTTGAGTGACCTACCCATGATGATTAAATGCTAGATGAGAGTCTGGTTTAACGACGTTTCTTATCGCGGCGGCTGGTAACGATGAAGGCATCACTCGCCTTCTTCTTCTGACGGGTGCGCTGGCCTTTGGCATGCCCCCAAGGACTTTTCAGGTGCTGACGACCACCACCCGACTTACTCTTGCCCTCACCACCACCGTTGGGGTGATCGACAGGGTTCATGCACATGCCGCGCACGGTTGGACGAACGCCTAACCAACGTGAACGTCCAGCTTTGCCGCTGACAACGTTCATGTGCTCATGATTACCCACGACCCCCATGGTTGCGTAGCAGTCTTCGTGAATTTTGCGAATCTCACCAGACGGCATGCGGACCAAAGCATAACCAGCCTCGCGGTTGGATAGCGTCGCTGATTGACCAGCGCTCCGCGCTACCTGACCACCACGACCAGGCTGAATCTCGATGTTGTGAATCGAACTACCCAGAGGGATAGCCTTAAGAGGAAGCGCATTGCCCACTTCAGGAGCCACTTTCTCACCAGCAGTGATGGCCGTTCCGA
>JAACDM010000114.1 GCA_009936795.1 Verrucomicrobiaceae bacterium
AGCTTCTCAGAAGCACTCTTGTCCTTTGGTGACACCGCGATGGAAATGACCGGATCGGGAAAGACCATCGGCTCCAGCGTTGCGGGGTTGTTAGGGTCACAGAGGGTGTGGCCCGTCTGAACGTTCTTGAGACCCACAAGAGCGACGATGTCGCCTGCGATGGCCTTTTCGACGTCTTCACGAGAGTCGGCGTGCATCTCCACGATACGGCCGACGCGCTCGGTCTTGCCAGTGAACGTATTCAGAATGCTAGTCCCTTTCTCGATGGTCCCGGAGTAGATTCGAGTGAATGTCAGGGCACCATATTTGTCGTCCATGATCTTGAAGGCCAAGGCGCGGAGCGGCTTGGCCTCGTCAACAATAGCAAACTCACCAGAAGGCTCACCTGCGAGATCTGTTTCAGGTTGTGGTGGCACCTCGGTGGGAGAGGGTAGGTAGTCGACCACGGCATCGAGGATGAGCTGCACACACTTGTTCTTGAACGAAGAGCCGCAGTAAGTTGGGAAGAAGGCGTTGGAAATGGTGCCCTTGCGGATGCAAGCCTTGATGGTGGCCATGTCAGGCTCTTCTCCTTCGAGGTACTTTTCCATGGCCTCATCGTCTTGGTCCAGGGCGCCTTCGATGAGTTCTTGCCGATACTCTTCGACCTTCTCCTTCATGTCTTCAGGCACATCCGTGATCTCGTACTTGGTAGGATCACCAGAGTCGTCCCAGATCCACGCTTTGCGTGTAAGAAGATCCACAGCACCTACGAAGTCGTCTTCGATCCCGATTGGCAATGTCATCACCAAGGGAACGGCGGCGAGCACGTTCTTCACCTGATCCACCACGCGGTAGAAGTCAGCACCCAGGCGATCGAGCTTGTTCACATAGATGATGCGAGCGACCTTGGAGTCGTTGGCGTAGCGCCAGTTTGTCTCGGACTGTGGCTCAACACCACCAGAACCGCAGAAGACGCCGACACCACCGTCGAGCACTTTCAGGGAGCGATAGACCTCAATCGTGAAGTCCACGTGTCCCGGGGTATCGATGATGTTGAAGCGGTGGTCATCCCAGAAACAAGTCGTTGCAGCGGACTGAATGGTGATCCCGCGCTCCTGCTCTTGATCCATGAAGTCAGTCGTAGCCGCACCATCATGCACCTCACCGATCTTATGAATCTTACCGGTGAGCTTGAGAATGCGCTCGGTCGTGGTGGTCTTGCCGGCATC
This sequence comes from Verrucomicrobiaceae bacterium, assembly GCA_009936795.1. Lineage (GTDB taxonomy): Bacteria > Verrucomicrobiota > Verrucomicrobiia > Verrucomicrobiales > DEV007 > JAACDM01. The sequence goes on from JAACDM010000114.1 coordinate 1,212, forward strand.
GACGTGGGCGAAGATGCCGATGTTTCTGTAGCGGGATAGGTCAGTCATGGATGTCGTTAGTCGTCGTCTTTGGCGGCGCGGCACCTTGTGGCCCCACCGAATTTTAGAGCGGATATGGCTAGTGCAAATATCCCGTTTGGCAATGGGACAAATGCGCCTTCTGCGGAAAGTCAGGCCTGAGACCACCCAGACCTTGAATATTATGCTATTCTTTCGCGTGGTCCACGGAGGGAACGCCTCACGAGAACCTGTTTGATCCGCCTGCGGGATCGGTCGCGATTAAGGCGCGGCCATCGTCAGGCCCATCGATGGGATCCTCGCCGACCAATTGAAAGACGCTTGCTCTGGCCCAGTTAGCGAGAAGATCGGTTTCTGTGTGATGGCCCAGAGCGGCGCTTTCATAGTCGACCTCCGAGAGGTGAACTTTGAGGTCTACTGCCGATTCGATTAGGCGGGCGAGTGTGCAGTCCGCGATCCGCATCATTAGTATTCAATTAGCTTGATACTCCAGTTATCATCATTTTTTTGATAATTGAGGAAGTATGGAATTTACTCTACGAGTGATCTGGAAACGAGGTGGGCTTTGGCGGCGGCTGGAGCCGTTTGGACGACTACGGCCATGAACTCAATAACTGCTTCCTCGATGTAATGTGGTGCTTGGAGCTGTCGGGCCAACGACCAAGCGATTGCTATGGATTTGCTGGGGCGTTTATGGGGCCAGATTCGCTGCATTGTTAGGAATCGGAGGGGATTCAAATCACTGTTGGTCGATAACTGAATGGTGACTCCGATCGATTCGCATCTGACGACTTCGACGACATCCCTGCCGAGAAGCTCGGGATTCACATCAATGGCGCCGACGATTTCGATAGTCTTTCGTTGCAGCAGATACTGAACCGTTTTCTGCCCGAGCGGCCCCATTCCAAATTGGATGACTTTAATCGACTTCATAAATCTGAGCCCGCTAGCCGCGGATGACTCGGGCCCCTATCACAAAATTGGCGAGAGCAATCGCAATGCAGGCCGCCAGCCTCTTCGTCGATCTCCGTCATTCCTTGATAGATCGTTGCGGTCGTTTCCGCCAGCAACCTTTCGACATGGGCGGCGAACGGACTTCCTGGATCGCTGTCTGATTCTTCACGCGCAGCGACCGAGAGATACCAGAAAACGATCAGAGGCAAAATGAACCATTTCGTTTTCGGAAGTGTAGCCCTTCGGAATTTTTTCAGGCAAAGATTGCCACAGTCGCCGTCCAGAGAATGGCTGCTAGAGCAGCTGCGTAGGACGCGGGAATGATCTGTGTTTTGACATGATCCATCAGATCGCACCCTGTCGTCATCGAGCTCAAAATTGTAGTATCAGAGATGGGCGAACACTGATCTCCGTAGACGCTACCATTTAAGACGGTAGCGAAGCAGACCGACATGAACAGCTGAGGATTGGCCAAGTCATGCGCCTGAGCAACAGTCCACGCTAACGGCAACGCTAACGGAAGGGCGATCGCATAGGTTCCCCAACTCGTGCCGGTGGAGAAGGCGATAATCATCGTAAGAATTTGGAGCGCAACAGGTAGCGCGATATAGGGAATCTTATCTCCGAGCAGATCCACCATATAGGTTCCTGCTCCGATCTCTCTGCTGATCCCGCCAATTGTCACCGCAAGCACAAGAATGACAGAACCGAACACAACCCCCTTCAGCCCGTCGCCGATCCCCTCGATCACATCGCCAAGACGCATTCCCTTAACTAGTGCAACGAGCACGGAAACGAGGAGAGCGATACCAAAGGCCCAGTTCACTTGGGGCGAACCAAGATAGACGAACGTTCCAATCGCAGTGCCGATTAGAAGAACGATGGGAACGATGAACTCGAGAACATGTGTCTTGTAGCCTTGAGGAACCCGGCTGACTTGGAGTTCTTTTGCATTCATGGGCAGCGCTCCGGGAGCATCCAGTTCTCCGGTAGTTCTGGCTCGCTCGTTCGCCTTGCGAATTCCGGGACCGGCAAACCGGGTGACCCCCAGACTGAGTGAAAGCGTTCCTGCTACCGCCAGAATTCCGTAAAAGCTGAACGGAACACTGCTGAAGAAAAACGAGATTCGGTCCGCCTCCGTAGCCAGGAAGGCAACGCCAGGAACAAAGATAAATGCCTGCACGTAGATTGGCCAGGCGTTGAAAGCTAGCACGGAAGCGATTGGCGATGCTGTTGAGTCGACGATGTAAGCGAGTTCTTCGTGGCTGACCTTTTCCAAATCAGCTACCGGCTTCACGATAGTGCCGACCAGAACGACACTGACAGTTCCGCCCTGGAAAAAGATCACTCCCATGAGCCAGGACACAAACTTCGCGGACCTGGGACCTTGGACGAAATGATTCGTCATGAATTCAGCGAATGCCTGGGCGGCGCCCGTTCGAGACCAAATCCCCATCAAGCCGCCGAGCAGCCAGAGGTAGAGCAATATAATGCCCGCAGCGCTTGAGCTACCCAGACTCGGCAAAAGCACGGCATCAGTGATATCGAAGCGTCCCAGCATGAAGGCGCCAACAACCACACCACTTAACAACGCGGTCATGGCCTCCTTCGTGACCAGGCAAAGAGCGATGGCTATGACAGCAGGAAGCAGGGACCAGAATCCGAAGTGAAATTTTGCTTCGAGCATCGCGTATCGCTCCACTTCGACCCCATTCTCTGTTTCCGTCTCGACCACCCATTGGCTTTCGAGCTCCGGTTTTCCTTCCAGAGCAGAAAGTGCCTCCTGCCTCAAAGGAGACTCCGCGTAGGGAACAATATCTTCGATGAGAGCCTCACTACCTTTGAAGGTGTAAGCCAGCTGCCCATCGTCGTTGAGGTAGGTATTGTATGTGGTTCGCTGCTCGATCCAGTGTACGTCCACTTTCGATCCCACATAGAGGCTAGCTGCGAGGCCGAAGACTAAAACGAAGACCGCGAGATACTTGGATGGCTGCAAATGGCCGGACGAAGCCACGGTCACGTCGGGTTGCTCCACCGTGCCGGTTGCGGCCTCTTCGATCCCGGCTATCGGCTCAAAGTGTTGCTCTTCTGCCGATTCTTCGGATTGGTCCGGTTGGCTGGGATCACTCATACAAGAATTCAACGATATCTCTTTGTGTTTTTGAAGATAGCTCTCAGCAAATTCTTCGACTCATAAGGATAAAACTTCCCCATTTCGCCCCGAATGGATTGATGGAGCGTTGCGCCGGAAAATGTCATCATTCTGATTTCCTTCCGGAGTCCTTTCCAGCAG
>JAACDM010000679.1 GCA_009936795.1 Verrucomicrobiaceae bacterium
CCGTGTCCTTGAGATTGAGCAGGCCTGAAACGACTTGCTCGGTCGACCCCGCCAAAGAAGGTGTCACGGAGTCGTTTGAGTGCGTTCTCGGCCATCTTGGCCCGTGGCTTGGCTGAGGAGTAAATGTAACTCTTACCTTCCTGGCGGTGCTTCACTTGACCTTTCTCTTTGAGAACGGAGAGGAGTTTGCGGGCGGCGGAGTAGGTTGGCCGATCAGGCAATTTCTCCCTGATATCTCGGGCAGAGCCCGTTCCAAGTTGGAGAAGGACATCCATGATCTGGCGGTCACGACGGGAGAGCGTGTCAGGATTTCGCATGTAGTGAATGTGATTAAGCTTCATGTGCAAAATATTTCGCAGCTTGCCCCGGTGCATCATGTCCTTGCGCTTTGGGATGGACGCGGCACAGTCGCGGCGATGAGTCATGACCCTTTATTCCTGGAAGCCCTCGCCGAGCGCGTGGGGACACCGTTCTGGATTTATGACGCGAGTGTGTTGCGCAAACGCATCGGCCAGGTGAAAGCGCTGACGTCTCCTCCCAAGGTGCAGGCACGCTTTGCCATGAAGGCTTGTCCAGCCACGCCGGTGCTGAAAGAGATGCTCAAGGAAGACATCTGGATTGACTCGGTATCGGGCAACGAAGTCCTGCGCGCCTTGCATGCCGGTTACCCGCAGGGGAAAGACCCGGCCAAGATTTGTTTCACCGCGGATGTCTTTCGGGACAATGCGATGGAGGTCGTCATGAGCAATGACATTCTTCCCAATGTCGGCTCGCCTAACATGATCCAGCAGTTAGCCGATGCGGGCTATCAGGGTCCCATTTCGGTGCGTTTTAATCCGGGTTTTGGTCATGGCCATGTCAATGCCTGCGATACAGGTGGGCCAAGCTCGAAGCACGGCGTGTGGTTTGAGGAAGCCCAGGCAATTGCTGAGAAAGCCAAGGCTGTGGGTTTAGACGTTGTCATGATCCATGCTCACATTGGGAGTGGACCTCAGTTTCAAGAGTTGCATGAAAACCTCAGCCGCTTGGCCAACGACTTTGCTGCCATCGTGCCCGTTTTTCCTGAACTGACTTCTGTTAGCCTTGGAGGTGGGATTCCTCACGACTATCGGGATCCCAATGCCGAGTTTCCTTTGGAAATGCTGCGCGATCTCTTTGCCAAAGCCCAACAAGAACTGTCCGCGGCAGCCGGACGAGAGATTCACATAGAGATCGAGCCTGGCAGATTTTACGTTGCCCCCTCAGCGACGTTGGTCGCACGCGTCCATGATGTGAAGGCCACGCAGACCAATGAGAAGGGTGAAGGAGCGACCTTCTGCATGATTGATGCTGGCTTTGTTGATCTCCTTCGACCTGCCATGTATGGCTCCTACCATCACATTGAGGTTGTGGGAAAAGTAGACCAGCCTACCGAACCCATCGTGATCGCGGGGCCGCTGTGTGAGAGTGGTGATGTGTTCACGCGTGATGATGCTGAACTTTTGGAACCGCGTGACCTTCCGCGTCCGGTGCCAGGAGATCTTGTCACTTTGCACGATGGTGGCGCCTACGGCTACGCCATGGCATCCAATTACAACTCACTTGGCAGGGCGCCTCAACTTTGGTTGGGTGAAGATGGAACGGTGACGCTGATGTCTCGTCGTGAGACGATCGAGGACATTCTTGATCTCGAGACGGAAGAGCCGCTGAGCGTCTAAGCACTTCGTTTTCTGCGGCTAATACTGAAAGAAGCGCTCCCGATTCACCGGCTCTTTCTCCGCGAAATGCCAGTCGGCGAAGTCTAGGATCGCCTTCCAATCAGCGGGTGTCATGTCGTGCTCACCTTCGCGAAAGTGGAGGGCGTTGTGGTGGTTAGCTCCGTGGAAGTCAAACACCGCGTTCGCTGCCTTGCTTGTGGCACGATTGCCTGCGGGGTTTGCCCAGGTGTCGCCGAGTGCGTCGGTGCAGATTAGGGCACGCGGCGCGACCAACGCTTTCAGGGTGTGCTGATCAAAGGGGAGCTTCTCTTCTTGGCCTACGAACGCGCGGAGCCTGGGATGAAACCAGTAGCCGAAGCGGTCGGGGCGGGTGATGAGTTCTAGCGTTTCCACCTTACCTTCGGAAAGGCGATAGCATCCTGCGCCACCGCAGCCGGATCCATTCGGAGCGACGAGGGTGAAGCGTTCGTCCAAGGCACCCGCGAGGAGAGCCACCTTGCCGCCCCGTGAGTGTCCCGTGATGCCGACTTTGGTGATATCCACATCGTCACGTGTTTCCAAATAGTCCACGACTCGCATCGCACCCCAGGCCCAGACAGCGAGCGTGCCCCAATCGTGGTTTGGATAGGCTCTCTGCGCGGGGCCGATCGTGTACGGTTTGTCTGGATCAAGATCTTCGCGGGCGAACTCTACGAATAGGTAGCCCCGATCAAGGATCTGTGGAACTTCTTCCAAATGTCCGAGCGCGTGTTCTTCGCGGATGATCACTGGCAGCTTGCCAGTAGTGCTTTTGAGGCGATAGAGAGCGATGCGCATCTTCAAGGAACCTATCAAGAGCGTCATGCGCTCTTCGATGCCGGCAATGCCATTGGGAATGGAGCCCGTGAGATGTTCGGCCACGTTCACTTGGGTAGGCCTACCAGGCATGTGTCCATAGGCGTAGTGCTCGATCTGACCAATCAGCTCTTCGCGACGCCGTTTCCAATCGGCCGTCGATTCGACTTTGGGGCCGACGGTGAGCGTCAGGAGGTCAGGGAGTTTCTCGATTGGCTGTAGATTGGAGATTGCTTCCTGATATACCGAGATATGTCGGATGTCCGACGGCATATCTTGCCCGTGTGCAATGAACGCAAACACTACGACGAGGATGGACTGGCTGGGGAGTCGGCGATCCATTGATTTCATTGAAGTTCAGGCATCCTTTCATTCTGCTACAGAATGGGTTTTCGATTTATAGAGTAGCAGTGAAGTCTAAGATACGCTTATTTCGTGCCAAAGAAACCTGTCTAGTGACCGCTGTTGTCTTTGGTGCACTCATGCTGTTGCTAAAGGGGGGCGTTCGCGCTATTAACCGACCGAACGTGCTTTTCATCGCGATTGATGATCTGAACGGTTACGTCGGCTGTCTTGGCGATCCCAATGCGAAGACGCCTCACCTTGATCGTTTGGCCAAGCGTGCCTCATTGATGACCGGCCTCCTTCCCTCAACCACGGGCATTTATGGTCAGATCAAGGACACGCAGATTAAGATAGCTAGCGAACCGGCTCGTAACGCGATTCTATTGCCGGACTATTTGGAGAACCACCGCTATGTGACCTATGGTTGCGGCAAGCTCTTTCATAATGGCGATCGTGCTAAGG
>JAACDM010000115.1 GCA_009936795.1 Verrucomicrobiaceae bacterium
AGCCCGTGACGGCGGCGCCCCACTCTTCGCGGAACATGCGGACCCACTCGTGGATCAGGCCACCCTCGCCCTGGAGCGAGAAGGCGATTTCTGAAGCGCTTGCGCCGTCGTCGCTATACTCTACGAAGAGCAGAGATCGATTGCACTGGTCTTCGAAGACACCGGCGTTCGGCGGAAACTTGAGAAAGACGACATCACCATGGTCTTTCGCCTGCGCTTTTGTTAGAAAGTCGCTAATCGTTTCTTGGTGCGAGGTGAACGCTTGGTAAGTATCAGTCATGAGTTAGGCTAAGCCAGCGTGGTGGAGCGATATTGCTGGTTTTAGACCTCATCCCATTCCAATACAAGTCGCCGTCGGAAGTATTTCGGCTTTCGTTTTAAAAATTTACCGACGTTTTGTCAGGTTTAATGGTTAGCAAACCTTAACTAATTTCGGTAAGCCCTATCACTCATACCTCAGCGCATCAATGGGATCGATGTTCGCCGCTTTAAACGCAGGATAGGCTCCGAAGGCAACGCCCACGAGCGTACAGATGCCGAGTCCGTAGGCGACCCAATCGAACGGCACGACCGCGGGTGTTTTGAAGACGAAGGAGAGGATGTTTCCTGCGCTTACTCCAAGAACCACGCCGACGATACCGCCGAGCAAGCAGAGGATGACCGCTTCGACAATAAACTGCGTCAAGATCATGCGCTTGCGCGCACCAATCGCACGGCGCACGCCGATCTCCTTGGTGCGCTCTGTCACAGAAATGAGCATGATGTTCATGATCCCAATGCCGGCTGCGAGCAAGGCGATCGAACTGATCACGCCGACACCCGCCCGTACGGCGAAAGTCACCTCGCGAAACTGTTCCATGAGCGAGTCATTGGAGACGATCTCGAAGTCGTCGTCTTCTCCCAGCGGCGTCCGTCTAAGAACGCGCATGATGCCACGAACTTCTTCCACCGTGGACTCATAGAGTTCCTCTCCCGCTGTTTGCACGACGAGACCCAGGCTCACCCAGGGATTTGAATAGCGCTGGAGCCCTGTCGAGATCGGCACGGCGACGAAGCTATCTTCATTGACACCCATTTGCCCCTTCTTCTCCAAGACGCCGATCACCCGGTAGGCTAGCCCATCGAAGGTGATGCGATCACCGACCGCTTGGCTGCGCGGAAAGAGCTTTTTAGCCAGTCCGTTGCTCAGCACACAGACAAGTCGGGCGCTGTCCACGTCTGCGGGTTGGATGGCACGGCCATCTTCAAGGTCCCATACCCTTGCCGGAAAGACTTCTGGGGTGACACCACGGAGAGAAATATCTGGATTGGTTTCGGCGAACTCGGAACGAACGGTTCCATTGGTGAGCCCTTCTTCGACGCCGATGCTAATGGGAAGCTCAGCGCGACGAATGAGTTCACGGCACTGACGCCAATCGATTGGCTCGCGCGCGCTTACTTTTCGTCGTTCTTTGCTAGAACTGAAGAAGAACGGCGGCGTCCGTTTCACCCGGAAAGTGTGTGGGCCCAGTTGGGAGAGGCTCTCTTGGGCATTCGTATCGAGCACGCGCAGCACGGTCATCACGACGATAATCGAGAAAACCCCGATCATGATGCCGAGCAATGTCAGTCCCGAACGAAGCTTGTGCGAGACGACGGAGTCGAGCGCCATGCTCAAACTCTCGCGAGTCTCTCCAATTAAGCGATGCCAACCCGAGGGGCGACGGCGGCGGTTGTCGGTCGGATCACTCACTGCGCAAAGCATCGACGGGTTTCATGCGTGCGGCACGGTGGGCCGGCAGGAAGCCGGCGATGATGCCGACGGTTGCCGAGATGGAGAGAGCCAATGTGGCAATCGCGGGCGAGATTGTTGCGGGCAACCACTGCTTGGTCACCTGAGTCGTTGCCCAGGCGAGTGCCAAGGCTAACAAGCCTCCAAAGACACAGATCGTGGCCGCTTCTGCAAGAAACTGGGTGAGTATGGCGCGGTATTTTGCACCAAGCGCCTTGCGCACGCCGATTTCTTGGGTCCGTTCCGTGACGGAAACGAACATCACATTCATGATGCCGATGCCACCGACGAAGAGCGAAAGCCCCGTGATAAAGAGCCCGGCAGAACCCGCCATTGCAGAGAACTTGCCAAAGGTGTCGAGCAATGATTGCTGATTGTTGATTGAGAAATCGTCGTCCTCTCCGAGCGGCACCTTGCGGATCGAGCGCATGATCCAGCGCAGCTCTTCTTGAACTTCCTCCATCGGAACGCCGGTGCCGACCTTGACCGTCAGGGTCACTTCTGGGTTGGATACGAAATCACTGGCCAAGCGTGTTAGTGGAACAGTCACGATATTGTCAAGATCTCCGAAGGCAAAGCTACCGACCCTAGCGGAAACGCCGATGACTTGATAGCGAGCATTTCCAATGCGGATCCATTCGCCGACGGCACCTCCGTAAGGAAACAAATTCTCTGATAGAGTAGCGCCGAGAATGCACACAGGTCGAGCGCCGTCGGACTCCGCTTCATTGAGATAGCGACCTTCGGAAAGATCCACCCCATGCACCTGAGCAGTTGAGGCAAGGACGCCACTGACATTAACGTTGCTTGCGGTGCGGTCCTGAAATTTGACCGTCTCATTGGCGCGGCTTTCCATCGAGACGGCTTCTGCCATTGTTGCTCGATCTGCCAAGCGCTTGCCTTGAACCATGGTGATGGGTTGGCGGGCGCGTATCTTCCACCATTCTTGAGAAGGGCCCCAGCTGAACCGCTGAATGTACAATACATCACTACCGATCGCGGAAATGCTATTGGTAAACGCGTTGTTCAACCCGGCAATGGCGGTTGCCATCAGTGTCACGGTGAATACACCGATCACCATACCCAACGTAGCTAGAGCCGAACGCAACTTGTGCGTCCGCACGGCTTCCAAGGCAATGCGCAAACCTTCGCCGAGTTCGTGGAGGATTCTCATGATTAAGGTAGAGGTTCAGCTTTGCCTCGTCAGCGTCAGAATCAAACCGATCCTCTGTAGCGTTCTGTAGGAGACTACCGGTTAATCCTTGGCGGACGCCTTGTAGGATCTCTCACAATGTCCTTTAGACCACCCTCTTTCGTCGTCCTTATCCTGCTTGGGTTTAGTTTGAACACGAGCGTGATCCAGAAAGTCCAAGCCGTCTGGGGAGGTATTTAGGCTGTTATTGGCCAATCTCTTGGAACGCCAAGGAAAACCGCAGCTTGTGGATCTGAATGGAGATGGTGTAGACGACCTGGTCTACGCTCAGATCATGGTCAATGACCGCACGCGCAGTGCCCTCTTTGCCCAATTGAGTGACGGCGCTGGTCAGTTTGCAGATCGCCTAGTGATTGGCAAGCCGACCAGCGAGTCTGTCCAAATGAATGAAATCGTCTTTGCCGATTTCGAAGGTGATGGCGACGTGGATGCCTTTGAGCTGGGCGATGGATCTGTCGCTTTGAATAGTGGTCGTGGGCAATTTACCCCCTTTGAGCCCATTGGAGTAAACGGCTTACGTTTCTCTGCTATACTGCGAATCTCCACAGCAGCTGACCGCGTGGCCAGTCTGACCACTTTGCACTACGATGGCATCAATCCTGTGTTCGCTGGAAGTGATCTCGGCAATGTCTTGACTTAGGCCTTTACCGGCGCTGCTTTTGTCGAACGGTCTGCCGCCGTTCCTCAAGCTACGGGCTTTCTGGAAACGGCTTCCACCAAAGATGGCTTTGGCTTGCCATACCCCTTCTACCCATCACCACAAGGACTTGGCGTCTTTGAAAGAGCCAGAAATTCAGAACTTACCGGCGTCGCCCAAATGCCATTCATTGAAGAGCCGATCATCGCAGACGTCGACAACGACCAAGATCGTGACCTGGTCGGCATTCAACCGCCATCGACCGTCGGCATTCGCCGCAGCACAGATGGCGATCCCTATAGCAAGAATCCTACTGTTGTTCCTGACATCACTTCAGATCTCGTTTGTATCTCGGTTGGGGAGGTGAATAGCGATAGCTTGAACGACCTCCTCATTTGCGCCGAAGATCGTATCGTCTGGATGCAAGGGCTCAGTCCTGAAACTCGGGTCGACGTCGATGACAACCTGTTCCCAGACTCCTGGGAAGCTAACCTGAGTGAAGCCGATGCCGCTCTTGACGATGCTGAACTGCTCCGCTTCTACGGACTGAATCGCGAGGTTCCAACGGCCGTGCGAATCGAAACGTCCAACTTCATGGAAGTGACTTTCTCGCGTCGTATCGAAGACAACCGTCGTCGCTATAGGGTTGAAACCTCCAACGACCTCATCCAACGGACACCAGCCTGGAAAAGTGACTAACTCTCTGATGCAGAATCAACTGCTATTGGTGCGACGAACGTTGCTTTTCAATCGACCACCGCGCGTTGGAGGACCTTCGCTACCAGCGCGTTCGCTCGCGTTTGTGTAAGCTTTGTGGAGTGGTGCCGTGTATCTTCCTTGCCGCGCTCTGCTTGCGCAGTCTGCAAATGTAACTCTGGCCTTCAGCCGGAGACGTTGGCAGGATGCCAGCTCTAGCGAGGCTCAGTTGCTGGGATGGCCACGTCGCTGATTGTTCCCGAGATGCGGAAGGTTGTTGATTTGTTAGACGTGCCTTTGGATAAGACTAGCCACTAG
>JAACDM010000680.1 GCA_009936795.1 Verrucomicrobiaceae bacterium
AAACCGCATCCACCACCCCATAAGAACGCACACGGTACCCTTCCCGAATACCCTGCGACATCAACCGTTGCCGCGTGGTCAAGCGCCGCCCCTTACTATCAATACCATAAAGCTTGAAGTGCGCTTCAGACGCATCGTCATTCGCGCTGAGGCACAACAGTTCGCCAAGATTCTGGAGGAAAGAACCGGGATCAGCAGTGACCAGGGTTTCAGGCGCACTCAACTCCACCACCTTGACGGCTTGCCCCTCATATCTCTCCGTCGATTCAAGAGACTGAAGATCGCTGGCATCAAAGGTGTCTCCAAACAATGTTGCCATCTCCGCGCCATCGGTCCCGATGCCCGATGAAATCGCGGCTAGCTGAGCCTTGACCGTATCGCTCCACAAACGCGCCGTTTCTTTTGTGTCGCCCCCATCGACAATAGACTCTCCCTGAATAACCGCTTCGGGTTCAGGTGCCGCCTCCATCACTGGTTCCTTCTTCTCAGAACATCCAAGCAGCACAATCACAGCGCTGCACAGACACACTCGGAAGAAGGGGCTACTCATATTCAGATTTGACGTCCGGGTCAGCGTTCCGTCAAGCCTGAGGCAAGTTCTTCTAGCACGAGAGGCGACCTGCGTGAGTCACCACCCCAGCCTAGGCGACCTCTTGAGGCCCCTCTGGATTCCCGGTGGTCTGTGCATTGACCGTGCCCGGCTACGTTCAGCCGAAGAACGGAGCGGCAATGCGGTTTGACCATGAGCCTTGCTATGATTGACGGACTCGGTAGTAACGTTTCGGAAGATCAGGAGTGGCATCCTCATCAGTGAAGACGACTTCAGTCTCACCGTCCGGTACCGTCCCCGTGAGACGTTCCGTCCACTCGATGAGATCTTGTGAGGATTCAATCACATAGTTATCGCCCGAAACCGCAGAAAACTCGATTAAAGCTCCCCCCTCCGTCCGCTCAATACGGAGAATCTCGAAGCTGTTCTCAACAGCACTCGGTAACAGAGCTAGCCCCTTGGTCACGTGATCAATCAACCCAACAGGGACAATAGCCCCATCCGGCGTAACCAAATAAAAGGCATCTCCATCCGCGACGAGATACTGTTCAACTCCCAAGTAAAACAATGCTTTCCCTTCACCCCAGCCGCCTTCTACCGTAATAGGCGTGATCGCTTTGCTCTCGGGATCGATTGTTTCTAACACTTGCGTTTCAGGCGGAGGTCCACCAGACGCATGAAGGAGTAAACCTCGCTCGACATCATAAGCGAGAGCTTCACCCTGATCGCCATTGCCCAGCGGGAGGAATTCCATTGCTACCGCCGTCTCCTTGTCAATGGTGAACAAACTCTCCGGAGAAACGGCGTTCGGATCATTGCCAGTAACACCGTAGAGCTGCCCTTGGCTATCAAAGGTAATGTCGGAGAACTTCAGGAGTTGATCGGCTGCGGGATTGCCCACAAGGATCGCCTGGCCGCTTGAAGGATCTAACGTGGCCAAGACACGATCGCCGACCTCATCGTTCGGTGGCTCGCTCAGGCGGAGGATCACGTAAAGTTGGCCAGAAATAGGATCAAGCGCCAATCCCATGCCGCCCGTGACGGTCAGTCCTTCCATCGTGATGGGAATGGCACTGCTTGTTGTGCCGTCCGCAGCCAACGCTCGCAAGCTGTTGTCGCGAGCCGAAACGGAATAGAGGGTTTGTCCGGCTGGAATGGGAATTCCCTGAGCAATGACTTTGATCTCGGCCGTCGAGGTGGATAGCGCGTCGCCATTGAAGACCTTCACCGCGTAAGTCCCCGCATCCGCCGCGGCAACACTGTCTAATTGAAGTTGCGGTTGATCAAAATCCGGTAGAAGAACGCCGTCTTTCTCCCATGCATAGGTCAGGCCGTCACCCTCTGCTTCGACGGTTAGAGTCAATGACTCCCCCACTTTGACCAATTGATCGGCGAGAGACTTGCTGATCACCGGAGCCGTAACGGCACCGCCTAACACATTGAGCACCAACTCATACACAGACGAGGCTTCGCCCTCAAGATTAGCGAAATGAAACGCGGTAATCTCTACCATGAAACTACCAGCCATGGTTGGCGTTCCTTGAATGGCGGCGAAACTGCTCGGACTAACAACATTGTTGTAAGTGATTCCTGGAGGAAGTCCGTCCACCAGGTAGGATCGGGCTTTCTTTCCCGGGGTGAAGGCACCCCATACCCATGCGAATTGCTCTCCTACTTGTGCTTCCGCCGGGTTTGTCGAGGGCGACACCGGCGTAATCTCAGGCCAGGTCGCTCCCGTCACGGCATGCATGCCCGTCACCTGAACCGCTGAACTTACGCTGGTAAACTTCAAGATGTTCGCGAACCGAGGCGCCGCAAGGAGCCGACCATCAGCAAGCACGCGCACAAGCGGGCTGCGTTGAAGAAGAAGAATCAAAAGGCTGGCCATGTAGGCCAAACGGCTGCTCCATACTCGATAAACGCACAAACTAAGACTGTGCCCGAAGGCAGAACAACTGAAAGACATGTAGATGGGGGTCGTGGATTGGGGATAACTACCGACAATATAGCCAAGTAGCACGACGTGGAAACCTAGAAAGTTATTCCCTC
>JAACDM010000681.1 GCA_009936795.1 Verrucomicrobiaceae bacterium
AGGGCAAGCGTGATGAGATGTTGCACCAGAACATCGAGCGAGCGCCGAATGGGAACGCGTGCTTCGATCTCTTGTTGCTGCATGGCATCACGAGCAGCTGCGAACTCAACAAGCTCCAACGCACTCGTCGGCACACCAATCACCCGGCTGAGCGCACCCGGCTGGTGACCCGATCGGCCTGCACGCTGCATCAGCCTCGCAATCCCCTTTGGAGAGCCAATCTGAATAACCTGATCCACCGGTGAGAAATCCACGCCCAGATCAAGACTAGAAGTGCACACGACCGCCTTCATTTCTCCATTGTCCAAGCGTGCCTCCAACTCAGCTCGCAGCGCCCCGTCAATCGAGCCGTGATGCAAAGCCAGGCGATCGCCCCAACCCGGCCGGAGTTCCTGAAGCTTCTGAAACCAGATCTCAGCTTGGGATCGCGTGTTCGTGAACACCAAAGTTGTCTTTCCAAGATCCAGCCGATCGGCGACCTGAGGTGCCATTCGCGCACCCAGATGCCCTGCCCACGGGAAGCACTCCATGGACTCGGGTATAAGCGTTTCAATCTCGATCTCCTTGGATTCCTCGCTACCCACGAGTACACCGGCCTCATGCTCGGATCCAAGAAGCACCTGCTTGGCCTCGTCCAAATTCCCGAGGGTCGCTGAAAGCCCCCAAATTCGGAGATTCGGTTGCCAGGTGCGGAGCCTGGCTAGACAGAGCTCCGTCTGGACACCACGTTTCGTCCCCAGCAACTCATGCCATTCATCGAGAATGACAGCATCTAGGTACCTGAACTTCGTGCGGGTGTCCGAATAGGTAAGGAGTAACGAGAGAGACTCCGGCGTGGTCACCAACACCGTTGGATAACGATTCCGCTGCTTCTTTCGCTGATGGGCCGAGGTATCGCCGTGACGCAAGGCTATTTCCCATGGCAGACCAAGGTCTTCTACAGGTCGTCTAAGGGCATCCACAGTATCGGAAGCCAACGCGCGAAGCGGCGTGATCCAGAGAACTCGGAGGGGCTCAGTCGTCATTCCCTTGCGAAGGGAGCGCGGATTCTCGACACCTTCGATGAGAGATCCCCCAAACACTGCGTAGGTCTTTCCCAGGCCTGTCGGCGCATGAAGTAGGCCACTAGAACCACTCCGATAATGCTCCCAAACGTCCCGTTGAAAGGGGAAAGGTGTCCAGCCTTGGCTAGAAAACCAGGTGTTGAGAGTAAAAAAAGAATTCAAGATTGGTGATAAAACGCCCACCGAACCAACGTCCGTCCATCAATGCCTCGCAAGTGTGAGACCTACCTCTTTGAAGGTCTGAAGGCTCAGAATATTCGGTAAGAATACGGGAGACAGTCTCAGGAATATACCGCCAAAACGAAAGCGAGACTCAGTCTTGCTGCTATAGCTACCACTCATTACATAACAAAGAAGAACCAATTGAAATAGATTAAATTTCTGACATTATTTCGTTATATAAGATTAACTGCATTAAATAGAAATTTCCATATCTAGATCACCACCGCTTTCGCACATCTATTACACCTAATGAGCCAACTTCCCAATTCCAGGCAACCCGGCATTCGAAAAGCATTCGAGATCATGCAAAGCGAAAATAAGGTCACGATCATTACAAGAGACCCTGAAACGAACGAAGTTGCAAAAGTGGTCACGTTTCGAGGGCAATCTGATCCTCCCGATAACCACTGGGCGACCCATCGGCTCACTGAACTGAACTCCACACGGCCTCGCTGGTAGAGCGCGGGTTGAGATTTCCTGCCCTCCTGCCCTTTTCCTTACAAGGACAGCTTGGCCTGAAGAGGCGGCTACATGGAGAAGCCCCATACCAACAGGCGATGATCCGATCCTACCTGCCCCTCCGCGTGGCAGGACACACAATTTAAGCTCACGCTGCTCAGCGCGTGATCACCCGCCAACCCGAGGGCCCACCGTGGTTGATCCATTTGAGCATACCAGGTCGGCGTAAACCCTCCCCGATTGGAGACAGCACGCCGCAACCCACATGCCGCCTCAAAGCCCGAAAAGATCGGAGACCATGGCGTTAGATTTAGATCGCCCACGACCAGAATCGGGCCACCTGGCCCTCTTTTGACATTACACACTCAGCGGACAAGGTCTACCAGCTGAAGATTCCGCACTCCGAAACCGGCTGGCTCCATGGGCGGCAAGGGATGCGTGGCAATGAGGCGCACGTGTTCAAAGACGATTTCAAGGCTTGGAACCAACTCGATGGGGTTGAAAACCTCCAACCATTGAAACGGCCATTTAGAATAGCCCCATTTCCAAAGTTGTCTCCATCCTGAGGAAGGACATGTTGATCTTGATGCGGATGAGACGCAGCCCATACCTTCTGCGCAAGAGTTGAAGACAGCTCAAAGATAACGATCACTTCCGTGCCGTTTGCGAGACCACAGTCGATGATCTCAGTATGATTCAGGTTGTGAGTGAGCACATTGGCGAGCATCACGCGAAAATCAGCGTCTCCGCCTCCACCTGAAGGCGCCAATCGAACCGTCGGCCACAGACACTACCCATGAATCGCTCCTAATAGCGTCATGAACAGAAGGAGGCGCCACCTCCGAAGCCCAAGACAGCCAACGATCAGACCTGTCAATGCCATCATCTGCTGCAAACGCAGGTTCGAAAAGAGATCTCCTAAGCAGAAGTCACGTGCCGAAATACTGAGCAGCGTCGTCAACACCAGCCCAAAGATCGCGACCATGAGCAAGGCTCCGAAGATCCGATTCATCGAAGCCAGCGGCTTCTTCATAGGCATGGAAGAGGACATCGTCGTATTGCAAGATCATCCATGCCAATCATGATATGAGGGGAGGAACCAAACTCATTCGTTAATACATGAACGTCGCCATCACTGGAACAGGTTTCATGGGAGCGGTGCACGCCGAAGCTCTCAAGCGCCTTCACTTAAACGTAATCGGCATCCAGGGCTCTTCGCCAGAGAAATCTCGTGCAGCCGCTGCTGAGTTACAGATTCCCCGGTCCTACAACGATTATCAGGATTTGATCTCAGATCCTGACGTCGATGCCATACACATCACCACTCCCAATCGACATCATTTCCCCATGGCAATAGCCGGCCTTGAGGCCGGCAAACATATACTCTGCGAGAAGCCTTTGGCCATGACGTCCAAGGAATCTGCCCGGCTCTCAGAACTCGCCTCGAACAAAGAGCTAGCTGCGGGCGTGAACTACAACATCAGATTCTACCCGCTCTGCCTAGAAACGCGCAGTCGCCTTCAGTCAGGCGATCTCGGCGAAGTCCACTCGATCATGGGTAGCTACGTTCAGGATTGGTTGCTGCATGAGACTGACTACAACTGGAGAGTGTTGGCTAAGGAAGGCGGGAAACTTCGCGCCATTGCAGACATCGGCACACATTGGTTAGACCTCGTGCAATCGCTGACCGGGCTCAAGGTGACCGAGGTCTTTGCAGATCTTAAAACAGTTCATCCCATCCGCCAACGCCCACAAGGCGAAGTCCAAACCTTCACAAATACTAAGGGGAAAAGGCAAGCGATCCCCATTGAAACCGAAGATCTTGGTACCCTCGTTCTCCGGTTCGAGAATGGCGCCAAAGGAAGCCTCTTCGTCTCTCAGGCCACTGCCGGAAGAAAGAACTGTGTGCGCTACGAAATCGCAGCATCGAACGGATCAGTCGCCTGGAATAGCGAAGAACCAAACACTCTTTGGTTAGGCCACCGGAACCAACCTAACGAAACGCTAGTCAAAGATCCAGCAAACATGAGCACTCAGGCCGCGTCCTTCACCGCTTATCCAGGAGGCCATGCGGAAGGCTTTTCTGATACCTTTAAGATGTGTTTCCGAGCCTTCTATGACTACATCGCCACCGGCGACTTCACAGCCCCTTGTACTTTCCCCACATTTGAAGAAGGCCACCAGGAGATCGTGCTTTGCGAAGCCGTCCTGAAGAGCCATAAAGAAGAGTGTTGGGTTCAGGTCTAGCCTGACTTGCCGATTCTCCAGGTGCCCAGATAACAAAAAGGCGGCACCCGTGAAGGCACCGCCTTTGCAAAGCTAAATTAATTTAGCCGTATCTAATTACTTAGAGGGCACGTAGCTTCCGCCGTCCATTGGGAGCGGAGCTGGAGCTGGCACTGGAGCTGGAGCTGGAGCGCTGCTGCATGCAGCAAGAGAAAGGATGCCAGTTGCAGTGGCCAGGATAGCGATTGCTTTAATAACTTTCATGAGGTTCGAACGGTTAGTAGATGTGTTTGGTTGTGGGAAGCCAGTGGTCTGACCCCGTGGCTTGATAGTAATGCTACGACAAGAAATGCAATCAATTTGTTCAAGGCCGAGCCCGCCCGCCCGGCGTCAGCCTAAAGAAAGCGCAGAAATCTGCTTTCATTTACCAGGAAGCCCGGCACTTTCAGCCTCCGCGTCAAGCGTGAGGATTCAGTAATTATGAAGACACCAGTGATTGCAGTAGTTGGCGCAACCGGCGCCGTGGGAGAAGAGATCCTCCTCTGTCTAGACCAGCTGAAGGTTCCTCACCAAGAGATCAAGCTACTCGCGTCAGCGCGTTCTGCCGGTAAGACTCTTCCATTCCAGGGCAAGGATCTGGTCATCCAGGAACTCGCCGAAGATGCCTTTGCCAGCGTCGATATTGCCCTATTCAGCGTGGGCTCTGACATTGTAAAGACGTTCGCACCTCTCGCCGCAGAGACTGGTGCCATCGTGATCGACAACTCCTCTGCCTATCGTATGGATGACGATGTGCCTCTCGTCATCCCGGAGATCAATGGCGAGGATGCGAAGAACGTGCCACGAAATATCATCGCAAATCCTAACTGCACCACCATCGTGACTCTTATGGCTTTAAACCCGATGCACCAGGCATTCGGAGGCTGTGAAACGCTGATCGCATCTAGCTATCAAGCGGTCTCTGGTAGTGGCGCTCAAGGCATCGCCGAATTGGAAGACCAGGTCAAAGCCTACGCGGAGGACCAACCGATCGAAGTGAATCTCTACCCGAGGCAGATCGCCTTTAATGTGATTCCGCAAGTGGAGCCTATCACGGAGAATGGCTACACCAAGGAAGAGATGAAGATGCAGAACGAGACCCGCAAGATTCTGCACGCACCGAACATCCGCGCCTCTGCAACCTGTGTCCGCGTTCCCGTCCTGCGCTCGCACGCGGTTTCTGCCACCGCTCAGTTTGCAAGTAAGCCCGATGTCGAAGCGGCGCGCCAAGCAATCAAAGAAGCCCCAGGTATCGAACTTGTCGACGACCGGGACGTTCCTAGCTACCCCACTCCACTTGACGTTGCCAATGGTGACGACTGCATGGTCGGCAGAATCCGCGAGGATCTCGCCCTCGACAACAGCCTAGCTTTCTGGGTCGTCGGTGATCAGGTACGGAAAGGCGCCGCACTGAATGCCGTGCAGATCGCCGCACTTCTCATCGACTAGCATTTCCATGAGTGATCTCAAAGTTTACCTCAAAAACCAGGCGAAACTGGTCGACCAGGCCCTCAAGACGGCCCTCCCAAAGGGCAACGTCCGCCCAGCCACGCTGCACCAAGCAATGCGCTACAGCGTCTTTGCCGGCGGCAAGCGCCTGCGCCCCATCCTAACACTCGCCTCGGCCGAGGCGTGCGGAGGCAATCCCGAGGATGCCCTTCCCCTGGCCTGTTCAGTGGAGGGCCTGCACACCTACTCACTCATTCATGATGACCTTCCCAGCATGGACGATGATGACATGCGCCGTGGAAATCCAACCTGTCACAAAGTCTACGGTGAAGCTGTAGCCGTACTTGCTGGTGATGCGCTCCAAGCATTCAGCTTCGAGACGGTTGGCCGAGCCAAAGAAACCTCACGCTATCCTATGCGCACTTTGCTAGGAGAAATGGCCTCCACGGCAGGCAGTCATGCACTCATCGCCGGTCAAGTGATGGACATGGAGGGCGAAGGCAAGAAGCTCACCAAAGGCCAGGTCGTGGCCATTCACGAACGAAAGACCGCAGCCCTCCTCACAACGTCTTTGAGATTCGGAGCCATGAGCGCGAATGCTAGCCCAAACAAACTCGCTGGCATCACTCAAGTCGGCCATTCCCTGGGGCTCGCCTTTCAAGTCATCGATGACATTCTCGATGTGACGCAGAGTTCTGCCAAACTCGGCAAGAGCGCAGGGAAAGATGAGGCAGTCGACAAATCCACCTTCCCCGCCCTAATCGGCCTGGAAAAGTCTCGCAAAGAAGCGGCGAAACTCACGGCTCAAGCGCATCGTGCGCTCAAAGAGATGCGTATGAGCAAATCACGCCTCAGCGAGATCGTCGACTACATGTTAGAGCGCGACTACTAAGATTGGTCTTGCCGGATGGCACCAGAATGCGGACGATCCTACGTTTGCCATCCTGTGACTCAAGCGCCTTCAGACTCTCCCGCTCGACCACTCCTTTCGCTGGGAAAGAAGCTGGGCTTCGCAAGCGCCGCCACGCTCCTCTTCTTCGGACTGCTCGAAGGCGGCCTCATGCTGATGGGCGTGCGTCCGCTCCTCTATAGTGAGGATCCTCACGTCGGCTTCTCCTCCCACGTGCCTCTCTTTGTCGAGGGTTCCGCAAATAACCGCGTAACCGCTCAAAATAAGATTCGTTGGTTCAATGACCAACGTTTCGCACAAGACAAATCAAACGGCACCACACGGGTCTTCTGCCTTGGCGGATCGACCACCTATGGTCGTCCTTACACAGATGCGACCTCTTTCTGTGGGTGGCTCAGGCAGTATCTCCCCGCCGCCGATCCTTCACGTGAATGGGAGGTCATCAACGCGGGCGGTATCAGTTACGCCAGCTATCGCGTCGCTAAGTTGATGGAGGAACTCATCGACTACGAACCGGACGTGTTCGTCATTTACACAGGACACAATGAGTTTCTTGAGGAACGCACTTACTCTGGTATAATCGAGACCCCTGACGCGGTACGAGGTATGCAGTCCCTTCTCGGCCGCACGCGGACTTACAGCATGG
>JAACDM010000682.1 GCA_009936795.1 Verrucomicrobiaceae bacterium
GTAGGGTCTTGCTCACGATGATTGCCCTGGCCGCCTTAGTCTTGCGGGAGGCGATCTTGGCTGCTGCTCACGCTTGCTTGGCGTGGGCTGAGTTTGCTTGTGCCTTATTGTCAGCGTCGGCGCGCATCTGGGCGAGCCTGACTTCCGTTTCCGCGCGCATCTTTGCCACAGTCCGGCGACGTTCCTCGTCGTCTTCTTCCTGTGCCTCCTCCTCTTCTTCTAGGGAAAAGGATTCTTCCTCGCTTTCTGATGGGTCAACGTTGGTGACGTCGTCGGATTCTTTGGAGTAATTGACAGTAAACAATGAGAGAAACAGTAGAAATAGTAGCGAGCGCCAGGTCTTCAGTATGGTTCTTAGTGGTTTGTACTGACCGCGATTTGCGAGCCTAGAAGAATGTTATGAAGGTGCCTTCCTGATGCAAATTTAGGGCAACGTGTCTGTAAGGGTGTGCAGAATTACTGGAATGACTGCCTTTGCTTGCGATTTGTTGGGAATTCGACCATGAGCACTGCATGAACGAGACAACTGCGGTCGGAGTGATTGGTGGTAGTGGCCTATACCAACTCGATGGGTTAGAGGGTTCCACTGAACATGTGATCGAGACACCCTTTGGCTCTCCGTCTGATATCATCTTTGGAGGATCCTTTGCTGGGCGGAAGGTCTACTTTCTCCCCAGGCATGGCCGCGGGCATCGGCTCCTTCCTACGGAACTCAACCATCGGGCCAATATCTGGGCACTGCGTTCGCTGGGCGTTCGTTGGGCGCTCTCTGCTACCGCCGTTGGTAGTCTGCGTGAAGCCTACCGGCCTCGAGATCTAGTCATTCCTGACCAGTTCTTTGACCGGACCAGCAATCGCTCCGCTCATACCTTCTTCGGAAATGGGATCGTTGCTCATATAGCCTTTGGGGAACCCACATCGTCTTGCCTTCGCAAGATCATCGCGCAAGCCGCTGCTGCTGACGGAATTCCCGTTCATGAAGGAGGTGTCTATGTAAACATGGATGGCCCCGCCTTTTCAACTCGAGCTGAGTCTGAAGCCAATCGCCGCCTTGGTTTCGATGTTATTGGGATGACGAACCTTCCAGAAGCCAAGCTCGCCCGGGAGGCAGAAATCGCCTTCGCAACACTCGCCTTCGTTACGGATTATGATTGTTGGAAGGTCGACGAGGAGCCAGTCACGGCAGAGACGGTGATTGGCCACCTTCTCGCAAATGCCGATACGGCAAAACGCCTGCTAGCGCAGATCATTCCTAGCATTCCAATGGAAGTCACGGAGCCGGAGCACCGGGCGCTCGACGCCGCGCTTGTCACCCAGCAAGCGGTCTGGCCACCCGGCGCCGCCGAGAAACTTCGCCCGCTTCTTGGGCGATTCCTCTAGGGGGCGTGTTCGGAAACAGACTTGTAGAAGTCTCCGCTCCCTGTACGTTCCGGCCTCAGCGCGAGATGACTATGCCTTCTCATAAAATCCTGATCTTAATGGGTCTGTTAGCCCCGGCATGTCTGACCGCATGCACCAGCGTCGATTGGCAGATGCCCTGGGAAAGGGCTGCTCGTCCAGGAGAGCAGGCTCAGTTGCTGCAAGCGCCACCAGCAGCAGGTAATTGGGCTCAATCGACGTTGCGCCCCTATCAGACGCCCGCACTAAAACCCCCGAAGAGCCGCTACTTCAGCGTCAAAGGGCACGGTCCTGTCGTGGCCATGACTTTTGATGATGGCCCGCGTCCATGGACCATGGACCTGCTCGACTCGCTACTTCAGCGCAACATCAAAGCCACTTTCTTTGTCGTGGGTAGATCGGTCGCGACCTATCCCGAAGTCGTCCAACGGATTGTCGCTGAGGGGCACGAAATCGCCAATCATACCTGGAGCCATCCCAAGAACATGGCCCGTATGCCCGAACGAGTGGTGCGCAAAGAGCTCCAGGCATGCCACGATATTATCGTGAAATACACGGGTGTTGCCCCGCGCGTATTTCGACCTCCCGGGGGGAGCTTCACACGTGCTCAAAGCGATTGGATTTACAACGAATGGGACTACGTAAACATCATGTGGTCGGTCGACCCACTTGACTGGAAGCGTCCAGGCGCAGGTGTCATCAGAGATCGCGTTGTTCAAGGAGCACATGATGGTGCCATCATCTTGGCGCACGATCTCCATCAACCCACGGTAAGGGCGATGCCTGCGACACTCGACGCTCTCGTTGCTCAAGGTTACCACTTTCTTCGCGTCAGTGAACTCCTTGCTTTAGACAGACCCGAAGCTCAGCTCATGGTCATGCCGGCGCGGATCACGACCCAACCCTCACCTGCTGCTGATGCTAATATTGAAATTAGCGGGATCCCAGTTGTGCCGGCTCGAGTCCTAGCGCCTGTGGAATGATGCCCTTCTTCATCTTGCTCCTGATCTTGGGTGCTGTTGGCGATGTTGTCGCAATTGATGCTCTGGGAACACGATTGCCCTGGGAAGATGTTTCCTATGGAGAATGGAGCCAGGCTTCTCTCAAGAAGTTACCTACTCCTACCTACAAACCGCCGAAGAATCGCTACCTCAGCGTTCGTGGCAAGGGAGCCTACATCGCCTTCACGTTTGACGATGGGCCACGCCCTTGGACTCATGACGTGTTAGACGCTCTCAAGGAAAGAAATCTCAAGGCCACGTTCTATGTGGTCGGAACCGAAGCACTTAATTATCCAAAAACGGTCAAGCGCATCGTCGACGAGGGGCATGAGTTAGGAAATCACACGATGACCCATGCTTACCTTCATCGGAGCAGAAATCCGCCTCCCCTTCGAGTCGTCGAAAAAGAGATTAGGCTGGCGCACGAAACTATCGTGAAACTAACTGGGATTGCCCCACGCACCATGCGTCCTCCAGGCGGACTCTTCACGCTGGAGCAATCTCAGTGGATGCACGAGACTTTTGGTTATGCTGATGTCCGTTGGAGTGTTGATCCTGGAGATGGAGCCCGGCGCAAGCCCAGTCCGGCGACGTTCAAGAGGCGTGTCATGAGTCAGGTGCACAACGGGGCAATCATCCTTTCGCATGACCTATGGAAATCTACCGTCGCAGCCGTTCCGTCCACACTCGATGCCCTCCTGGTCCGCGGTTACGAATTTCTGACGGTGAGTGAGCTACTTGCTCTCGATGATCCCTACGAGGTTGTCCAATTTACGGACGAGGATCTCAAGGTTCTCCAGCAAGGCGTAAGGTAGGTATATAAAGAACGAGGTGCATGGCCAAGGGCTACCAACAACATCAAGAACGCCTCCAGCTACTCGGTCTTCTAGGAAAACCTCTTGCCCGCCGCGCAGGGCGGCGTTGCGAACTCTGCGAGACCTCCGACACTGAACTCCGCCCTTTCGAGATCCCTCCGGTGTCTGTTGAGCCCGATTTGGATCAGATGCTTCTGCTTTGCGTTACCTGCAATGATCAGATCAGAGATCCGCGCAAGATTCAGCCTGAGCGTTGGCGCTGTCTCGAAACAGCCATCTGGAGCACCCTACCGGCTACTCAAGTGGTTGCACTTTGGCTACTTCGGAGGCTCGTGCCGCTCACGCCATGGGCAAATGAAGTCCTCGAAATGATCGATCTTGACCCGGAAATCGCAAAGAGGGTCTCTCAAATGATCTGAACGGTCCCACTGGCCGTCACTCAAATCACTCCAGAAACCTCAGTTTACTAATAGATTTTATGGCAAACCGGCTCCCGTGAAGCCGTCGGGTAGCTGCCGCATGAATTTGAGTCGAAAATCTCATCGAAAAACATAAAAGCCACTTGCATCTCTTCTTCGGCCACCTAAGGTCGCCGTCCCGCCCGAAGCGACGGGGCTCCAGACGGAGAGTAAGTCAACTATGCCACTTGGCAAAACGGCTTTCTTCCAGAGGAGAGACGATCTTTGAGAGAGACTATTGGTTAGGAAATAACGAGAAGCGAAAGCTACGAGGTGTGCTGTGTGAACAACTTTTTTTAACAGGGAGGTTGAGATGCAGCGGCGCCTCAAAGCTTAGTAAATCGGAAGCTTTGGGGAACCGAAACAATTTCAAAAAAGAGATCCTAAAGTGCTTATAGCTTAAGGATCAGACAAACCGATTTTTTAACGGAGAGTTTGATTCTGGCTCAGAACGAACGCTGGCGGCGTGGATAAGACATGCAAGTCGAACGGGACTTACTTAGCTTGCTTTGTAAGTTTAGTGGCGGACGGGTGAGTAACACGTGAGCAACCTGCCCAGAAGAAAGGGATAGCTCGAGGAAACTCGAATTAATACCATATGTGATCCTGTGAAGCATTTCGCGGGAATGAAAGATGCCTTCGGGTGTCACTTCTGGATGGGCTCGCGGCCTATCAGTTAGTTGGTGAGGTAACGGCTCACCAAGGCAATGACGGGTAGCTGGTCTGAGAGGACGACCAGTCACACTGGAACTGAGACACGGTCCAGACACCTACGGGTGGCAGCAGTCGAGAATCATTCGCAATGGGGGAAACCCTGACGGTGCGACGCCGCGTGGAGGATGACGGTCTTCGGATTGTAAACTCCTGTCATCGAAGAGTAAGGCTCATGTATTAATAGTATGTGAGATTGATAGTATTCGAAGAGGAAGGGACGGCTAACTTCGTGCCAGCAGCCGCGGTAATACGAAGGTCCCAAGCGTTGTTCGGAATCACTGGGCGTAAAGGGAGCGTAGGCGGTGAGGTAAGTCAGATGTGAAATTCCAGGGCTCAACCCTGGAACTGCATCCGATACTGCCTTACTAGAGTAGTGGAGGGGCATCTGGAATTCACGGTGTAGCAGTGAAATGCGTAGAGATCGTGAGGAACACTAGTGGCGAAGGCGAGATGCTGGACACTTACTGACGCTGAGGCTCGAAGGCCAGGGTAGCGAAAGGGATTAGATACCCCTGTAGTCCTGGCAGTAAACGGTGCACGTTTGGTGTGAGAAGGTTCGACCCTTTTCGTGCCGGAGTTAACGCGTTAAACGTGCCGCCTGGGGAGTACGGTCGCAAGACTAAAACTCAAAGAAATTGACGGGGACCCGCACAAGCGGTGGAGTATGTGGCTTAATTCGA
>JAACDM010000683.1 GCA_009936795.1 Verrucomicrobiaceae bacterium
AAGCCGATCTGGTCGAAGACAGTCAATGGCGTCCAATGGGGGCTTGGTTGGATTCCGGCGGGAGGGTTCGTGGCGCTACCGCAAATGAACCCCATGGAGATGCTCGAGGGTGGTTCCACTAGCAGTGAACCTCTTCCCAAGATTTCCCCGATGGACAAGATCATCGTGGCCGCTGCGGGACCTATCTTCAGTTTCGGTCTCGCCTTCGTTTTCGCGGTTCTCGTGTGGGGCGTGAAATATCCCAAGAGCACGTCGTCGATGACGACGGAGATTGGTTACATCTCAGAGAAGGCTGTTGCTGGTGCCGAGCAGCTGCAAGTAGGTGATGAGGTCATCGAGGTGGATGGCAAGCACGTCGACTCCTGGCGTGGGATGGTTGATAGTGTGGTTTGGAATGTCATCAGCAGCGGTGGCGACACGATTCCTTTCAAAGTAAAGCGTGAGGGTGCGGCCGAGCCGATCGTTGTTCAACTTGCTGCACCGGAGAAGCCAGGTGAAGCGGAGGACGCGAAAGAGTCAGGAGGGATCACTGGTGCTATTGGTGGCTTCTTCAAACGTCCGGAACTACGCATGGTTGACATGATGGGCGTGCAGCCGGTATCCGTTCCTTTCGTTGGAGATGTCACGCCGAAAGGACCTGCAGCTCAGGCTGGGATACAGAAGAACGATGCGATCGTTGAAGTCGAAGGGACGAGGATTTCTAGTCCGATGCAGATCAATGATATCATTAGGGCATCTGGTGTCACCCCGCTTAATATCACGGTCAAGCGTGAGGGAAAGATGGTGCCGATCACGGTCACGCCTTCGTATCCATCGAACCGTGACAAGGTTCACGAGGCCAACAACCGTCCGATGATTGGACTTGCCTGGGATCTCACGGGAGACACCGAGCTGGTGCGCACGACACCAATGGAACAGATCAAGGATGGACTCAAGACGATGGCCAATACCCTAGGGGCTGTTTTCTCACCGAAATCTGACATTAGCGCAAAGCACCTCAGTGGCCCAGTGGGCATCATGAATCTCTACTATCGGCTGTTTGAAGACAAAGATGGCTGGCGTCGCGCGCTTTGGTTTAGCGTCATCCTGAACATCAACCTCGGTATCATGAACCTCTTGCCGTTGCCTGTGTTGGATGGTGGTCACATTACCATGGCGATTCTCGAATCTATTCGAAAGCGTCCACTTAGTAAACGTTTGTTAGATATCTCCTACGGAGGATGCGCCATCCTTCTCATGGGCTTCATGCTCTTCATCACCGGATTCGATGTGAAAGCACTCTTCTGGGGTGAAGATTCGCGGCCAGGGATGGAGCAGAAGGTGGAAGCACCTGAGTTCTAGCGATGCAATTCCGCAGCTGGATGCGTGAGCATTCAGGCCTCAGGTAGGTGACGTTGGGCACGCGCCCCGCAACTCACACTTTCCGCATGTGAGGGAAGAAGATGACGTCGCGGATGTTCTCTGCGCCGGTCAGCATCATGACGAGGCGATCGATGCCGATGCCGATGCCGCCTGCAGGTGGCATGCCGTGCTCGAGTGCGGTGATAAATTCCTCGTCTACGTCTTGGGTTTCTTCACCGGCTTGATCTAACAAGCGTTCGCGTTGTACAATGGGATCATTGAGCTCGGAATACCCTGGAGAGATTTCTTGGCCGTTGATGATGAGTTCGTAGACATCGACAAGACTGTCATCGTCACGGTTCTGCTTGGCCAGGGGAACGAGCTCTTTTGGAACGTGGGTCACGTAGCAAGGATCGAAGGTCTTCTCCTCGATGAGCTTCTCAAAAACTTGCTGGGTGACCTCATGGTCTTCCATCGCCTCGGAGATTTCGACGCCGAGTTCTTTGCATCGCTCGCGACGCTTCTCTGGCGTGTGGTTGAACCAGTCAGGATCGATCTCACGAATGAGGTCGCGGTAGGCAGCGCGCTTCCATGGTCGGGCGAGATTAATCGTGCGAATGGGTTCGCCGGCTTCGTTCTTGTGTTCGATTTGCAAACCACGACAGAACTTCTCAGCCAAGTGGCAGACCATTTCTTCGACCAGGTTGGCCATGGTCTCGAAATCGGCGTAGGCCCAGTAAGCTTCGAGCATGGTGAACTCCGGATTGTGTCGGCGTGAGATGCCTTCGTTGCGGAAGTTACGATTGAGTTCAAAGACCTTGGTGAATCCTCCAACTAACAGTCGCTTCAAAAACAACTCCGGTGCGATACGCATGAAGAGCGGCATGTCGAGGGCATTGTGGTGGGTCTTGAATGGTTCAGCGGCAGCACCACCAGCCACAGGTTGGAGCATGGGTGTTTCGACTTCCAAGAAACCACGATCTTCGAGGAATCGACGCATCTCCGACAACATGCCAATGCGCTTGATAAAGATATCGCGGCTTTCCTCATTTGACATGAGATCGAGGTAACGCTGGCGGTATCGTGTCTCTTTGTCAGACAAGCCGTGAAACTTGTCTGGCATAGGACGCAAGGACTTGGAGAGAACGGTGAACTTCGCCACGCGCACGGAAGGTTCGCCCTTCCTCGTCATGAACGTCGTGCCCTCGACGCCAATCCAGTCGCCAAGATCCAAGTTATTGAAGATTGCGAAGGCATCCTCACCTACGCCCTTGGCATTGAGGAAACACTGGATGCGGCCGTGGGCATCGGCAATGTCGAAGAAGCGGCTCTTCCCCATGTCGCGGTTGGCGACGATGCGACCTGCGAGGACAACGTCGATCGCTTCCTCGAAATTCGCCTTTAGGGGACCAGGATCATGCGTGACGGCGAATTTTCCGCCAAACGGATCGACACCTTGGTCTCGGAGGGCTTGCAGTTTCTCCCGCCGGACCTGCAGGAGCTGTTGTTCGGTAACGCCTTCTTCCATGGGTCACCTCAAGCATCTCTACCCCCGCTTACCAAGAAGAATCTGCCTTTCGGAGCCTCAAGAAGCACTCCAGCTTTTGCGCAACTTCTCCTTCTCCTCCTCGCGTTTCTCCTCAAGGCGAGCGATCTCACGGCGCTTCTGCTCCTCAAGCTGCACGACCTCGTTGAAATCCGTCTTGGCCATGGCCTTAGCGATGAGGTCAGAGAGAAAGACCTCTTTCTCGGCGACCTTGGATTGGTAGAGCGAATCTACTTCGGCAAGCTGCGCCCGCTGTTCGTCTGTCAGAGTCACGGTGGGGCCCTCAGGCTGGAGGCGTTCCATGGCGAGTTCGTAGGCGGATTTCATGCTGAGTTGCGAAGGGGTAGAGGCTGCGGTTTAGTTCAGTATGATGACCTCGGTCCCAATTCGCAAGTGGTGGATCTCGCTCCTCTGCCTTGGAGTGATGGCACCCCTGCAGGCTGCTGAAGAGGAGGTTCTTCCCGTCCCGGTGCGCCTGCAACTCGTCTCGGAGATCACGACCATCGTCCCGGGTGAGCCGTTCACGGTGGGAATCTTTCTTCAGCATGCGCCGCACCATCACAGTTACTACAAGTTTCCTGGGATCGTTGGGGTGGCCACCAATGTAACTTGGGACCTGCCAGAGGGGTTTCAATCGGGTCCGCTTCAATGGCCCACACCGGAGCAAGTCGACATGCGTGGGCACGGCGCTTATGGTTATCACGAAGACACACTGCTCCTGGCGACGATTACACCTCCCAAAGATCTAGCAACGTCCTCCTCAGTATGCCTTGCGGGAAAGGTCGGTTACATGTGCTGTTCACAGAAGCGCTGCACGCCAGGCTTCGAGGATTTAGAGATGAAGCTGCAGGTGGGATCTGAAGTCGTCCCCGATGACACTTGGAACGAGCGATTCGCCCATACTCGAGCTGCCTTGCCAAAAGCCATCGAAGGGTGGGAAGCGAACGTAGCGGAAACGGCGACGTCTTTCACATTGACGTTGTCTCCGCGGACAGGGCTGGAACAAAAAGACTTACCGAAGCCAGACGCGCTTTATTTCTACAGTTGGAATGGCTGGACGGCTTCCAATGAATTGCATCAATGTCAATTTAAGGAAGGGCGTTACACATTCAAGATGCCCAAGCATCCGTTTCCTGACGAAGGCGCCACTCGTTTTCAAGGTGTCGTGCGTAGCGAAACCGGCTGGCCGGGGGAGCCTGTTGCAAACCTTGGGTTGTGGCTTGATTGTGGGCTACCGGTAGAGTAGATCGGCTACCTTGGTCGATACACGGGCTGGAAGCCCATGCTACATTAACCTTCGATAAGCGGATAGCCTAACAAACGTCGGCGTAGAATATCAAAGGCGCGTTGTGTCGTTCGCCATTTGAACGTTTCGCGGTCGATTGGATAGAAGCACTTCTCGGCGTGAGTTTCGGCGTCCTTGCTGGCTAGACCAAGATAGACGGTACCGACAGGTTTCTCAGCGGAACCTCCGGTGGGACCCGCGATACCCGTGATGGCCAGTGCGTGATCTGCTCCGGAAACTTTCAAGGCACCTTCAGCCATCTGGGTCACGACTTCACTACTAACAACACCATGCGCTTCGATGGATTTGGAGTTTACGCCTAGCAAACGTGTCTTCACGTCGTTGGCGTAAGTCACATGGGCTTCCGCAAGTACTGAGGAGGCTCCGGAAACGTTGGTGAGACGATGGGCAAGCAAGCCGCCGGTGCAGGATTCTGCGAAGGTGATCCATTGGCCTTTTGCTTTGAGTAGCTCAATCACAACCTCCTCGATAAGCTTGAGATCATTGCTGACCAATTGGTGAGGAAGGCTGTCTCGAACGATGCTGTCTGCTTGTGATAGGGCATTCGCGTTGCCCACACAGCGCAGATGTACTTCCATCGTTTTGGCGCAATAGCCGATCTCCAAGTTAGGGATCTTGGATAGAGACGGTTCTAATTTCTCTGCCAACTCGGTCTCTCCCATGCCACAGAATTTCCACTCCTTGGCCTCCACGTCGGTCTGGCCCACGATCTTGCGTAGATGCGGAAGGGTTTCGTCTTCGAACATCGGATAGAGTTCGCGAGGCGGTCCAGGTAGGAGAAAGAGGTGAGGATTCTTCTCTGTCTTGGGAAGATAAAGGCCGGGTGCCGTGCCATGGCTGTTAGGCAAGACGATCGCACCCGCCGGGACCATGGACTGGCGCTTGCCTCCTTCACCGAAGGGGCGGCTGCGAAGCGCGTAGTAGCTCTTCACATTGTCGGCCACGGCCTCATTGAAATGCAGTTCCAGCCCTAGCATTTCGGAAATCAATTCGCGTGTGATGTCATCGCTGGTCGGCCCGAGACCGCCGGTCACGATGATGATGTCCGAGTGGGGCATACGCTCGCTAAGCACTTCTCCGATGACGTCGCCGTCGGGAATGCAGATCTGACGTTGGATACGCAACCCCACAAGAAAGAGAGCCTCACCAAGATAACTCAGATGCGTATTCACCGTGCGTCCGAGGACGAGTTCGGTGCCAGTATTGATCAGATCGACGCGCATGAACCAGTGGCTAGTCTTCCTCGACGAAAGTCATTGCCATTTCTGTCTCATCCGCGGGAGTCGACGCCGTGCTCTCTAGCACTTCGCCGGTCTTCCAGTCGAGGCGTGGTGCATCTGCCCAGAGATCCTCCAGAGCATAAAATTCACGGCGATCTTGATGTAAGATGTGAACAATGACGTCGATAAAGTCTAACACGATCCACTGACTTTCAGCCACGCCGTCGCGGTGGTTCGTCTTTACCGCATGCTGATCCGTGAGACTCTTTAGGGCGTGTTCGCGAATGGCCTTGAGATGGGGCTCGGATCCGGCCGTGCAAATGACGAAGAAGTCACAGAGCTGAGAAAGGCCGCGCAGATCGAGAATGGTGACCTCGGAAGCTTGCTTCTCATCGGCGAAGCGGCCGCAGGCACGGGCGAGTTCAGCGCCGACGATTTGATCGCCGGGATTTGGTGTCGTTGACATGAAAGTTAAGGATACAAGAGGTAGCGTTGGCGATCCCGGCGGAAGCGCTCGTTGGAAGAGCGCCAGGAGTCAATGAGTTGTTGAGGATTGCTCCCTCGTCTCATCGCCTGCTCAAGTCGATCACTGCCGTAGACCTTGTTGAATAGGCTCAGGCCAGAAGCCGAAACGCGGGATAAGAGTCCCCCAGGAACCCGTCGATGCAACTCTAAAGTGCAGGCGACATCGATGGCCACCGGGTCTGCACCCGAGCGGGGATTATAGAGAATCCGGCTGCCATTTCTGCCTGGACGTGTGCTGCTGACATAGGGCTGAAAGGTGGTACCAGGGAAGCCGTAGCGTGACATGGCCTGAGAGAATTCGTGCGGATCCACGCCTTGGCCAGCGGCGAATTCGAAGGCGTCCTTCGTCCCGATCCCGATATCGACTGGCATGAGCCCGCCGAGCATGCCGGTCATGGCATAGAAGAACGGGGAAGTGGGTTTGGGAATGTTAGGAGAGGTTGGATGCCAACGAAGTCTTGTGTTGTCCCAGAGCATGCCGCGAGTCCAGCCGCGCATCTTGACCACATGGAGCTGTGGCCGCCGTGCCAGCCAACCCTTGGCATTCGTCATGATAGCGAGCTCACCGATCGTCA
Source organism: Verrucomicrobiaceae bacterium (assembly GCA_009936795.1). Lineage (GTDB taxonomy): Bacteria > Verrucomicrobiota > Verrucomicrobiia > Verrucomicrobiales > DEV007 > JAACDM01. The sequence goes on from JAACDM010000683.1 coordinate 6,514, forward strand.
TGCCATGCACGTAGGGCACAGGAATTTGTCCAACAAAGGATTCCCACTGTTTTTCTAGCGGAGGTCCGAAGACGCCTTGCCCACCCATGGGATTGGGGCGATCCAACACGACGAACGGGATGCCGCGTTCACCGCAAGCCTCCATGGCGCGTACCATGGTGCTGATGTAAGTGTAGCTGCGCACGCCGATGTCTTGCATTTCGAATACCATCATGTCGATGCCAGCGAGCTGGGCCGGGCTCGGCTTACGGGTCACGCCGTAGAGAGAATGTACTGTCAGGCCGGTGATGGAGTCTCGACGTGTGGCGATGTACTTGCCTGCCGGCGCAGTTCCCTCAATACCGTGCTCAGGAGCATAGAGGGCGACGAGATTGACGTTCCTTGCGCGCTGCAAGACCGAGCGTGTTCGGACGCCTCGGCTGTTGTAGCTCGTGTGATTGGTGATGAGTCCAACGCGTCTTCCGGCAAGTAGTGGGAATCCTTGGGACTCAAGGACATCGATTCCCAGCATGAACGGCCCACCTTGATCAGGGGTAGAAGGTTGCTGGCCCGGATTGGGATGCTGTCGCGGCACGCACGACGCTAAACCGAAGAGGAGAGTGAGAGTGGCAAGAAAGCTTTTGAGTTTCACTGAGGACACGGTTATACCCGAAGCTTATGGAAGATAAGTATTTGGGTCAACTTCTCCTCATGGGAATCCCCGGCGCGGAACTGGATGCGGATACTGCTAGGCGTCTCAAAGCGTTGCAGCCTGGCGGATTCATCATCTTTGGGCGCAATATCAAGTCTCCCGTGCAGCTACGTAAGCTCATGGATGATCTCCGTGACCTTAGTGACATCGAGCCGATCCTAACTATCGATCAAGAGGGTGGTCGTGTGTCTCGTTTACGTCTTATTGGCCAGGAACCCCCCAATGCGGAGGCCCTCCGCAAGAAGAACGACCTTGGTCTGATCAAGCGGCATGGTCGGTTGACTGGGCAAATTCTCCGCCTCTTCGGATTCAACCTCGATCTATGTCCCGTGCTGGACGTGTCGCATGATGACACCGCAGACAATTCGCTCATGGGCAGGTGTTACGGCACCTCAGTAAATGAAGTGATTGAGAAGGCGGCGACGTTCAATCACGCCATGCGCAAGCAAGGCATTCTCAGTTGCGGAAAGCACTACCCGGGCTATGCGAATGCGGATTGTGACGCGCATCATGAATTGCCGGTAATCAACCGCACGGTCGAGGAGCTAGAAGAGGAAGAGTTCGCTCCTTATCGGGCGATGCTCCCAGATTTAGACAGTGTTATGGTCTGTCATTCTCATTACCCAGCGTTCGATGGAGATCGCCCACGCTGGCCTGCGTCCCTGTCTAAGAATCTCATTACAGGAGTGCTACGCAATCAATTGGGGTATGACAACGGTCTTGTCATGACAGACGACCTCGACATGGGCGCTATTCTCAATGAAGTTGGTTTTGAAGATGTGATCAAAGAGTGCATCCTCGCTGGCAATGACATGGCCATGATCTGTCATCGGGTGGAAATGGTCGAGGAAGCCAAGCTTCACTTGGCGAAGTTGCCAGAGCTGGTCCTCGATGATGCCCGCGCCCGTATCGAGCGATTGAAGGCGCGCATTGTCGCTCCCACGAAGTTTAGTATGGAAGCTTTCGAGGCGATTAACAAAGAGATCTGGGATCTCCGTGTGGACACGTTAGGAGAAGAGAAGGCCAAGATTCTCAGCGTTGAAGACGGCAAGCGCTCACCCGTGGAGACTTACTAGTTTGATTAATCAGCTCTTCAAAGCAGAGCTATGGTCATGCAAGATCTTCCAACCGTTTGGTGACTTCTCAAGTAAGAGTGTGAAGAGGCCAGTCGCGTCTTTGTAAGACCTGCGTCGCTTCAGGTGGTAGCGACCAAAGACCTCTGCGTGTTTGCGTGAGAGAAAGACAATCTCCAAGTCAGAAAACCTTAGCTGTCCCATACCTGCTTTCCTCGGATAGGCTTTGCGGTAGCGGGCTAAGGTCGCTGCGTAGCCTCGATTGACCCTAGTAGCCCCTGCAAAACGGAGGTCTTCTGAGTTTACGTAACCTACCATGAAGGCTTCGATGTCTCCCCGATTCCAGTCAGCAGTTTGGCTAGCGAGCAAAGCGCGAATCGTGCTCTCCGCTGATCCCTGTTGAGGGTCGGACAACGTTTGGCAACCCAGAAGGTAGCTCGTCAGCAGGAGGATCCAATTGAGGCGAATGAACATGTGCCCACCTCACGAATTTCTAACGAGAATGACAGGCTTCAAGGGATGATGGTAGAGAGGCTTTGTTTCAGCGAATCCAGCGCGACCTTTGGCCACCTCTATAGGATCACGCGGAAGGTGGCTTGAGCTTCCAGCGCGAGTCATGGACTAGAAGGCCATGTTACACAATGCTCATGCATCTGATCAGTCAACCGCCTGTATCAGGTAGTCGAGACGGGATGGCCCGGAGAGCTTGAGGAAGAAGGCACGATTGCCTCATAAGAGTTTGGTCGCGTTCACATTGGGCAAGTCAGGGCCAATCTCAGTCCAGTGTTGATGGCCTTCACCGGCATCCAATAAAAAGTAGCTTTCGCAACCAAGCCGGCTCGGATTGTTGCCGCCTTGCCAGAGTTGGATCTGATCCGTAGCGTCGGGATCGCGACTGCCGAGGAAACCGTCACTCAAGAGCAAGGCTCGTGATTCGAAGTCGAGATCGATGGGGCGGGGTGAAGCTAACAAGTTGTAGCCGGCAACAAGCGGTTGCGCAAAGGCGCTGGCACGGGCTTCACCTGTGAGTATGAGTTCGATCGATTCTGCGCCTTCAGGACGTTGGATGAAACTGCCGACCCCGGGAGGAATGATATGATGGTCTGCGGATTTCAGTTCATCGTCCGCTTGCGCGACCCATTGATCATAGCCTTCGGCCTGGAGTAGGAAGTAGGTATCGAAGTTGGTTCCATTGAAGAACAGGACCTGATCGGCTTCTTCGGGGACATTGCTTCCAATGAACGTATCTTTTGCGTAGACCTGACTGAGGGTCCAGTGAGGTCGCACGACAACTTGATGGCCTAACCAATCACCGCTATCCTCAGGAATGGATATCAGGGTGTTGTGCTCGGCACTCCAACCGATCGCTAACAAACCTGCCTCGGTGAGATCGACGTCCAAACGATTGCCGGAGAGTGGTCCAGAGATGATTTCAAGGTAGTGAGGCTGTGTTGGATCGACGTTGCCTGTGACGCTGGCGGTCGCCAGGCTGAGGCCGTCCTCAGTCCAGGAGTCCACGGTTGAGCTGATCACCGCGGGGCGGTTTAAGCTAATTCCGTGGGTTTGGAAACCTTCGCGGAGTGACGTTTCGATCCAACCTTGGACCGGTGTGACCGATTCGTAGTTCCAATCATCGTTGGTGATGCGCAGTCGAGCGAAGCCTCGGTCTGTTTGG
>JAACDM010000684.1 GCA_009936795.1 Verrucomicrobiaceae bacterium
ACCGTACCGGTTTTCACCCGGCGACCGTACCGGTTTTGGTCCGGCGTTTACACCCGCGAAGCCTACCTGTAGCTACAGCCGTTTTAGTCATGAAGTTGATGACTTTAGCTGCGTTTCCACTCGTTAACTCTTATGAAATTGCTTTTCGGCTATGGGGTCAGATGCGCCTCATTGTTAGGGATTGGAGGGGTTCAACTCACTCAAGTTGCAACCTTCGACCAAACCGTGGTAGGCGATGACCCGTGACGAATTCATCCAGGTGATGGGGGACTTGATGATCTTGGCCTTGCAAACAGACCTGACTCGGCTGGCGACGTTAATGTCAGGGCCTGAACGTTGGAGCGCACCGCTCACCGTGCATGGCTTGTTTGAAAAGCCAGTGCAGCATCATTGCGTGACCCATGCCCAGGGCAAAGAAGACGTGCGCAAAGAGTTGGAGCAATTGGATAAGTTACACATCCTACAGTTCGTGCATCTGGTGGCAAAGATGGATGCGATTGAAGAAGGCGAAGGTAAATATCATGATAGCCAACATGATATTTACCTTGGGCTCTGGATTGAGTAGTGGTGAGCTGCACATCTACACCGATCTGCCGACGGTGGTGGCTGGCCGAGGTGGCGGTGCGATTGCAACCGATCGCCATGTTCAATCACCAGAAGGCACGCCGATTGCCAATCTCTGGCTCACCATGGCGCAAACCATGGGCGTCAAAACGGATCGCATTGCTGATAGCACAGGTGTGCTAAAGGTGGCTTGATTGCATCAATATTAGGATACCATAAATTCTCGTCCACTTCCTGTAGGATGATTGTTTTTCGAGCCATTGACAGACTGCTTGGACCTCTGTCAGGGTTCTGTCGTTCTAGAGCGATTCTCAAAAGTTTTCTGATTTAGTTCTTGTACTTTCACTAAAGATCTGCAGGCTGGGCCTGTAGGGCGTGCTGTCACAGAGCCAAAACAGAGCCAAACTTCGAGAACGCCAGCTTAGATGAGCTGGAAGTTGCCATGAAGTGCGCTCCCCACCAGCCGGGCGCTCTGAGTATCAGAGTGATCTGGGCGATAGGCAAAGGTATCAAGAAGAACGCCTGGACCTGAACCCTGAAAACCCATTCACAACCATGAAGAAATACCATCGATTTGTTACAATACTATTAGTCTGGCTGTTCGCCGGAGCCTTATCATTATCACGGGCCGCCCGGATCATTTGGGTGGTGCAAGAAGATGGTCCAGCCGGCGCAGAATTCCTGGACATGCTACGCACTGAAGCTCTTCCCAATAGGCAATCCTTGGTGTCCTCGCGCCTTTGTATGAGATCCCTATCGCTTTCTAATACGGTTCCGCATTGGACATCCCCGTGATCTCGAACAGTTCCATGGTGCCCTTGCCCTTGATCTCAGGGGTGCCCAGGGACTTGCCTTTAAAATCTGACTTCACGAGCTCGTAGGTGGCATCGCTGACGCAGACAGTGCCCGGCGTGGCCTGCGATTCCATGCGTGCGGCGGTGTTCACGGTGTCGCCCCAAATGTCGTATTGGTACTTTTGCCGTCCGACGACCCCGGCGACCACGGGACCGGTGTTCACCCCGACGCGAATCTTCCACGGAGTGAGTAGTTGTTCGGCGCCTTCGATCATGGCGAGACCGCATTGCACGGCATCGCGGGTGGGGTTGTCGGTGAAGGTGAGGAGGCCGCACGCTCCGAGGAAGGCATCGCCAATGGTCTTGATCTTCTCCATGCCGTGCGCAGTGGCCACGTCCTCCATGGTCTCCACCAACTCTTGCAGGTCGCGATGCACGGTCTCGGGATCGCGGTGTTCGCAGTAGGTGGTGAAGCCCACGATGTCGGTGAAAAGGACGGAAACGCTTTCCATGCGCCGAGGCTTGACGTGTCCGCGCATCTTGAGTTCGGCTGCCACGGCGGAGGGGAGGATAACGGCTAACAAATCATCGGCCCGCTGTTTCTCCTTCTTGATGGTTTTCAGGTAGGTGGCTTCCCGATCCCGGAAACGCTTCTTTTCCAGGCTGGACTCGATGCGCGCCTGCAAGAGAAGGGGATCGAAAGGTTTAGGAAGGTAGTCCTCGGCACCCATCTCGATACACTTAGCCACCCGCGAGGAATCGTCCGAGGCCGAGAGCACGATGATGGGCAAGAAGTCGGGGGGGGGATTGATCCGGAGATGATCCAAAACGGCGTAGCCGTCCATTTCGGGCATGACGATGTCGAGCAAGAGGAGATCGATGCCGCCTGAGCGCACGCGCTCGATGACATCCTTACCATTGGCCACGGTCTCGACCTCGTGGCCGAGGCGCTGAAGGCGCCGGGCCAGCATTTCTCGATTGTCGGGATCGTCGTCGGCTACCAGGAGTCGGCCCGCAGAGGGAGCTCCCTGGCGGCGGGCCTGCTGGGTGCCGCTACTCTCACTTTCGGTGCGAGTGGTAAAAGTAGTAGGGGCTCGCTGCTCGACGCGTTCGGCGGCGCTTACAGGGAAGCGCCCGTCGCCGAAGTGGGTAAGCACGAGGTCTAGCAGACGGTGGGCGGCTGCATGGATCTTGCCGAGATCTTCCATGAAAGCCTCCTCAATGGACTCGGCCTCCTCCTGGAGTAGTTCCACATAGCCGATGATCTGGTTGATCGGCGTGCGTACTTCCTGGTGAAGTCGCGTTTCATTGAGGCGGTCCGACTCCGGAATGCTCTCATCAAATAGCTCGTGGACCACGCCAAGCAAACGCCGCCCGGCGCTGTGGATCTTGCGTAAATCCGGCGCCAAGCCCGAAGTGTCGTCGCCGTCCTCGAGCTCCTCGATGAGCATCTCACCGTAACCAATGATGTGATTGAGCGGCGTCCGCAGATCGTGCTTGAGGCTCGATGAAGTAGAGGCGGGTGAATCGGACATGAACTTGCCGACTATCTTAAACGGCCATGGGG
>JAACDM010000685.1 GCA_009936795.1 Verrucomicrobiaceae bacterium
ATTCCCCCCCCTTTCTCCCCTCTCCGATCCCTCCAATGACGCCCTGAACCGTAGCGCCTCAAAAGCAAATTCCTAGCAGCCAGCCAAAGGCTTCCTTCTTTTTCGCCTTTTCTCCATCTCACCGTTCCCGTTTTCCAACATCTTGGCTCAGCACCTTCCCCCCTTCTTCGCAAAGACCTCCTGAACGACGTCACTAGCAAAGTCCGGACCACGCGTCACGCGAAGCGCGACTCCGTGAGCCAAGCTTAGATGGCTCTCTACCAGAGATTCGAACGGATGCTCGCAGCGTGTGGCACGAAATTGCCGGAGAAGTTCGCTGTCAGTAGGCATCTCACGTCCTATTCACCGCCGCCCAGCAATTTCGGACAAGAAATTACTCTAAGATGTCCAATTCCCTATTTCTTATAGGCACTCTCTACGAGCACCTTAAAAGCGACGATAGCTTTCGCCACTTCGTCCTTGGGACCAGTCAGCTTCACAAAGACCGGGCCACCCTCATGAGCGATGATCGCGCCAAGCATGGCATAATCTTTGTTCGGAGTCTTCTTTCCGAATGGAGGGCCACTCATGAACGTCCCCTCCAGATGGAGGAAATCGATCTTGCCACCAGCAAGCTTGGCAGATTCGACCTCTTTGGGTCCGCCTTCGAACTGCCCTTTCCATCGAGCAATATTGGCTTCTACCGAGCCGCCCTGCCCTTCCCCAAAGTGATAGAAGTCTGCATCCAGTCCTTCTTTGATCTCCGCGATCTTGTACGTCAATCCGCCAGCACTCATGGCGCGCGCCTTTGCTTTGGCAGTCCAGCCTTCCGTAACAGCAAACTGTAAGCCACCCGCTTTGAAGGTCGACTTCTTCTCCTCAGCAGACACTGCATTGAAAGTCAGGGCAGCGAGAAGGAAGACAAAGAAACGGGACCGTGTGAAGTTCATAGAGAAACATTTGCAGGTTTCAGAGGGGCTGCAATCGAAAGGACCCGTTTGCTAATAAATTAGCACTTTAAACTTGAGATCTCTACTTTTGAGGCAATCATCATGCCATGAACCTCAAGTCGTGTCTTTGCTGGGTTTGCTTGTCTACGATAGCCTTCATGGCAGGAGCGGTAGGCACTGGTTCGGTCAAACAAGAAGAACCCGCCGGGACCGGATCGCCTGTATTGGGTCATGAAACGGCGATAGGCCCAGTGCGAACCCAAATGGCTTCAGCGCGGCAACAAGAATTGGGCCACGACGAGATTTAGATCTCACAGTTCCCGCACCGCATTGACATTTGGTCAGCGGGACCGTTCTCTCCCGCTTGATGCTACGCCCTACGTCGATCATCTGGGGATTGGCCAGCCTCTGGCTGGTCGGGTGCAGCACGTTCACGAATCTCAACCCTGCTCTCGTCAAGCCGAGTGCTCCCAATGCGTGGACCGCAGTGGACGGGTCCAATGGAGCAGTAGACGGCTGGCTAGAGGACTTCGATCAGGAAAGGATCTTACGAGCGCTCGTCGATGAAGCCATCGGTAAGAACTACGATCTTGGTACAACGTTGGCCAGAGTTCGACAGGCAACCGCTCGAGCGAACATCGCGGGTGCCGCGCTCCTTCCACAGGCAACAGCCGGATTGTTAGGATCACGCTCCCAGCGACTGCGTGGTTCGAATTTTGACAAGATCACGGCGAACCAGTTTAGTACGACCTTTGACATTAGCTGGGAACTCGATGGCTGGGGAAGGCTGCGCAACCTAAAGTCGAGTGCTCTAGCAGACTTGCGAGCGACACAGGCGGACTACCAAGCAGTGCGGCTATCACTCGCGGTGAATGTCATTAGCAACGTCCTCAACCTCGTTGAGGTGCAGCAACAATCTGAAGTGACCATGCAGTCTCTCAAGAGTCTGCGGACGAACCTAGATATCCTGGATGCTAAGCTTGAAGCCGGAGACGTCGATGATAGGACAGCGCTAGAAATCACTCTAAGCCGTGCGGATGTGCTTCGGGCGGAGGCAAGCCTGGCAGCGAGCCAACGCCAGGCTGACGCACTTAAACGTGTTGTCGAATCCCTGTTAGGTCGTTACCCGGAAGGAGCGATCCAAGCTCTGATTGATTTCCCTACCCTGAAGCGAGAGGTGTCCGCAGGCTTGCCTTCGGAACTCCTTCTGAGACGTCCTGACATTGTCGCCGCAGAACAGAGAGCAATCGCTGCGACTGAAGACGTGCAGGCCTCGTGGAAGGCCCTTCTGCCGAGCTTCACGATCAACTCTGGAGCAGGAACCAGCACAACAAACAAGTTCAGTGATTTGCTAGATCCAAAGGCTTTAGTCTGGGACTTGGCCGGACGAGTCAGCCAAACCGTGTTTCAGGGTGGCCGGTTAGTCGCTGGTGTCGAGCTGAGCAAAGCCCAGCGCGAAGAGATCGCCTCACGCTACGCTGAGACGGCGTTGCAGGCCTTTCGAGAGGTCGAAACCGCACTAGCGGCAGAAGCCTACTACCTCCAGCAACAAGGCAAACTCGAAGCCGCAGTCGAACAAGCGAACCTTGCGGAAGAGTTAGCGCTTGGTCAGTATCAGAAGGGACTCGTAGACATCATCACCGTGCTCGAATCTCAGCGACGTGCCTTCGACTCGCGCAGCAATCTCTTGCGCGTGCGCAACGAACGCCTACAGAATCGCTTAGATCTCTACTTGGCCTTGGGTGGCGATTTCGATCATCGCCCCACCATTTCTTCCCAAACATGAGACCAGTTATCCGCGTACTCCTCCCGCTGATCATCCTCGCCCTGGCGGCCTGGATCGTGATGCTATTATTGGCGAGCAAAGAGGATCCTAAAGGCTTCAAACGCCCTCCTACAGAAACTCGCGTGGAAGGCAAGACGTTGAATCCAGAGTCCTATCAAGTGACCGTGCTTTCACAAGGTGTGGTCGAGCCTCGCACCAAGAGCACTCTGATACCTGAAGTGCCTGGCAAGATCATCGAGATCTCGCCCTCGCTCCGTGAAGGAGGCTTCTTTGAAACCGACGATGTGCTGTTGAAGATTGATCCGCTGGACTACAAGACGAGGATCGTAGTCGCTCAAAGAAACGTTGCGCAGGCCAAGGCGCTCATTGAGCAAGAGCAAGCCCGTGCCCAACAAGCGGTGGAGAATTGGAAGCGGCTAGGGAAAGAAGGAGATCCAAGCCCACTAGCCTTGCGGAAACCTCAGCTGGCTGAAGCTGAGGCTCAAGTGGCAGCAGCGGAAGCAGAACTCGTCAAAGCGAATCGCGATCTAGATCGCACGCTTATACGTGCCCCCTATGCCGGACGCATCTTGGAGAAACAGGTGGACGTCGGACAATTCGTCAACACGGGAACAACCCTCGCACTGATCTATGCAATCGATTACGTGGAGGTGCGCCTTCCCATTCGCAATGATGACCTCTCATTTCTTGAGCTGCCTGAGACCTATCGAAATGAAACGATCACGAGCATCAATCAGCCCAAGGTCACACTGACAGGCAAGCTAGGAGGGCGGGCCTCGGTCTGGGAAGGCCGCATCGTCCGAGTTGCAGGCGCCTTGGAAGCACGTTCACGACAACTCTTTGCTGTCGCACAAATTGACGACCCTTACAGTCACCGAGAAGACGGCACGCTACCTCTCAAGATCAATCTCTTCGTCGAGGCCGAGATTGAGGGAAACACGTTGGAGAACGTCTTTGTTCTACCGAGAAACGCCGTCCGGGCTAGCAATGAAGTCATCCTCATCGACAAGGAAAGTAAGATGCGGCGACGCCCCGTCGAACCGCTCTGGCTCTCCGAAGAGATCATTGTCGTGGCCCACGATTCGGGGCTCAAGGAAGGCGACGTCCTATGCACCACCCCCATTGCTTTCCCTGCCGA
>JAACDM010000686.1 GCA_009936795.1 Verrucomicrobiaceae bacterium
CCAATCCGACCTGGGGAACACCGCGCATCATCGGGGAACTGGCCAAACTTGGAATCACCGTGTGTAAGGCGACGGTTGACAGGTATCGCCTGCGAAAGAAAAGCCCGCCGCCTCCGTCTTGGAAGACGTTTCTGTCGAATGAAGCCAAAGGGATCGCAAGCATTGATTTCTTCACTGTAGCGCCGGCTAATTTTCGCGTCCTCTACGTATTCATCGTCTTGATGTATGAAAGGCGGCGAGTTGTGCATTTCAATGTCACCGAGAATCCCACCGTGAGTTGGAGTGCCCAACAGATCGTCGAGGCCTTTCCTTGGGACACCACGCCGAAGTACTTGCTTCGAGACAACGACTGCATCTACAGCTGCCAATTTTCTGCACAAGTGCAAGCGATGAACATTAAGGAAGTCAAAACGGCCTATCGTTCTCCCTGGCAGAATCCTTACTCCGAGAGATTGATCGGATCCATACGCCGAGACTACCTCGATCATGTGATCATCATCAATGAGCGACACCTACGAACAATCCTCAAGTCCTACCTGGATTACTATCATCGGGGCCGCACACACTTGTCGTTAGAGAAGGACTGTCTGGAGCCGAGGGCGACAGATCCGCCGCAAAACCGCGATGGGGTAGCGTTCCGCAAAGTCGGCGGATTGCATCATTTCTAGGCGAGAAAAGCGGCATGATTCCGACTGCTGTCAATTTTCAGGAACCACAGGAGAAAAACGGCAAGATCTACTTCGCGTTGCAAGCCGCCAATGGCGAGGTCATCGGCACGATGCCAGATGTATGCCTCCTAATATTTCCACCAAGCATCCAGCAATTTTCAAGAAAAGATACACTTCTCCAAACATGAATTCACGGAATCTGATCTTGAAGGGCTTCTGTCAGTTTCTTCAGGTGGCTGTTGGATACAGAATAGTGCCAATTTACGCGTACTGAGAGGCAAGATAGGGTGAGCAATCCTAATGCCGAATTCTGATGGTATGGGCGTATTCAGAATAAGCAACCTACAGAAGCAGCTTCCCTTTCCTCCCCCTGCCCCCTCCAAACCCTAGCGATGCGGCGAATCTGACCCCTTAGACGAAAAGCAATTTCCCAGCAATCATGAAACAACCTTATCTTCACTCTAGGAAAGCCTTCGCTTACCTAATCCTCACCCTTGTGGCGGGACTCCTGTTCTCCGGCACCGACCAACTCGCTGCCATGTCAGCGGCACCTGGTGCATTTACTGAAACCCAGCCCGATGGCTCAGAGGTCCATCTTCACCTCGAGGGAGACGAGTACTACCACCGCCTCCATGACACCCGTGGCTACACCGTGGTCAAGGACCGGAACTGGTTCGTCTATGCCAGGAAAGGTGACCATGGACGGCTCGTGCCGACGGGTTTGCGCGTCGGCCAGTCAGACCCCGCCAGGGCCGGTCTTTCAGGCAATATTCTCCCGGATGCTGCCATCCGTAACGCCCGCAGACAGGCCATGTCCATGCCCCAGCAAGCTGGAGGCGTTGCTGCAGCTGCAGCAGAATCAGAGGGTGTAGCCGCCGCCGTGCCTGCCGCCATGAAAAACCTCGTGATCCTACTCCGTTTTTCTGATCACGCCTCCCGTGATGTGCCGCCTACCACAGATATTGAGGTGCTGATGAATGCCGTTGGCGGAGATCCGGACCTCGCGCCAACGGGTAGCGTGCGGGACTGCTTCTTGGAAAACTCATACGGCCAGTTTACTCTGAATTCCACCGTGGCCTACTGGATCACCCTTCCCAACACCGAGGCCTACTACGCTAATAACGACTCCGGCCTCACTTCGAGGACGCACGAAGCACTCCGATATGCCTTGGTTACACTCGATGCCGATCCTAACTTCCAGTTTGCGGACTTTGACCAGGATAGTGATGGCAGGATTGATGCTATCACCTTTCTTCACTCGGGTTACGCGGCTGAGTTTGGAGGCACCTCCGGCGACGGAGCCTTTTACACAAACCGCATGTGGTCTCACAAATGGGCGATTGGTGGTGCTTGGTTCTCCAGCGACGGTGTGCGCGTCTACGAATATCACATTAGCCCGGCTATCTGGGGTACTTCGGGTAACAACATCGGCCGCATCGGTGTGATCGCTCACGAGACTGGTCATTTCCTGGGTCTCCCCGACCTCTATGACGGCTCGGGCGGATCTGGTATCGGATCTTGGGGCCTGATGGCGAACTCCTGGGGCTTTGATGGCTCTCAGTATTACCCGCCACACCTTTGTGCTTGGAGTAAGATCAACCTCGGCTGGGTGACACCCACTGTTATTTCGAGCGGTGGCAACTACACCGCAGCTCAGGCGGAGACATCTGCCACAGCATACCGCATTGATCTAGGCTACGCTTCAGGGGAGTATTTGCTCATTGAGAACCGCCAGCCAGTCGGTTTTGACTCAGCGATGCCTCAGGGTGGGCTCTGTATCTTCCATATTGATGAACAAGCAAGCTACACCACCGAGGGCTACCCTGGCCAGACAGGTTGGCCAGGAAATGGAAACCACTATCGTGTGGCTCTTCTTCAGGCAGATGGGACTTATGATCTTGAGCGGGGGGCTGACCGAGGTGACTCGAGAGACGCCTACCATGCCGGCGATGTCTCAGAGATTGGCCCGAACACGACGCCTAACACTGATGGCTACCAAAGTGGTAATATCGTCGTTACTAACAACCGTATTTTTAACATCAGCGCATCAGGCTCAAGCATGACCTTCAACTTTGAAGTCGTCGGTGCTGGGCAACCTCCAGCAGCACCTACGAACCTGGGCGCCTCCGCCGCATCGGACACACGCATCGATCTATCATGGAGTGACAACTCAACTGATGAAACATCCTTCCGGATTGAGCGATCTTCTGATGGTGATTCTTTCGCCGAAATTGGTTCTACAGGTGCCAACGTTACATCTTATGCGAGCACCGGTTTATCCGCTAACACGACCTACTTCTACCGCGTTCTTGCTAGCAATTCATCAGGGGCATCTGATCCTACCAACACGGCAAATGCCACTACTGATCCACCACCACCACCGCCAGTGGCCCCAAGCAACCTTGCCGCCACTGCTAGCTCAGACACCGCTATTGATCTTACTTGGGCCGATGCCTCAAATAACGAGGACGGCTTCTTGGTGGACCGCTCGCTGGACTCAGTTGGCTGGGAAGAGGGCATCGCTAGCCTGCCGGCAAACTCAACATCCTTCGGGGACTCCGGTCTCAATGCATCAACGACCTATTACTACCGTGTCCGTGCCTACAACGCCCAGGGCGCTGGCACTTCTGGCGTGGCTTCAGCCACCACGGACTCGCCACCACCTTATGAAGACGCAGTAGCTGACTCTGACTGGTTTGTCAGTGGTTCGGTCGCAGGGAACTACACCGCCACTCACGCTGCTGATTCACAACTCCAGACCATCACGGAGAGAGAAAGTGGCGGCAGGAAATCACGGCGCTACAGTTTTCTTGATCACCGCTGGCGTTTCTTAAATGTTCGCGGAGGGCTTGCCGTCTCACTTCATGCCACCGGTGATGCCCCGGCCAACTCTGAGGGAGACAGCTTCGAGATCGAGTTCTCCACCAACGGTGGATCCTCCTGGAACAAGTTTTCACCTCAGGTGATCATCGAAAACGGTTCTAGCCCCGGTTCTGAATTCACCGCTTTCTTCCCGGGGGGCACTCAGGGCAACATCGACTTGCGCGTTATCGATACGGACTCCAGCCAGGGTAATCGTAATTTTGACAGTGTGAACATCGACCAGCTCTACATCCGGACGGATATCGATCCGAACGACTTCGCACCTGAAGCACCCACCGCCGTCACTGCCTCAGTAGTTTCTGCTTCCAAGGTAGACCTAAGATGGAATGACAACTCGACCAACGAGATAGGCTTCTTCATCTACCGATCGACTGATTCTGTGAATTGGCAAGAGATCGGTAACGTTGTGGCTAACAGCACCGCATTTGCTGACACCACTGCCTCGCCCGCCACCAGCTATCGCTACCAGGTGAGTGCATACAGCCCAAGCTTTGAGACATTGTCAGTCGTGTCTAATGAGGTTACCACGCCGGATGGTCTCTCGCTCGGAACTCTTTCTGGAGGTAAGAGACGAGGAACTATCTATGTTGACCTCTCTTGGTCTGGAGGTGGCTCGCTCAATGATGTTGTCATCTGGCGCAGTACCAATGGGGGACCATTTCAGAGTATTGTGATCACTGCCAATGACTCGTCTGAACGTGATAATACAGGATTGAAAGGTGGCCAGACATTCACTTACGAAATTCGCTCACCCGACGGCAATATCATTTCCAACCGGCAGTCGATCTCGTTCTAAACTCTGGGAGTATAGTAATCCCCAAAAATCAAGTTTGGCCACGCC
>JAACDM010000116.1 GCA_009936795.1 Verrucomicrobiaceae bacterium
AACACGACCATGGCAAAACCCTTCAAATGGATGTTCAAGGGATTCCCAGCGACAACCTAAACGAACCTACGCCGGTCAGTACTAGTACGGCACTTCCTCGTTACCACCGGGAGAAAGAACTCTACGATAACTCGCGGGTTCCCATTCTTCTCCAAGAGGATTCTGTTTGGGGATGTTGCTTACTTACTGCTCAATTTTGAAGAAGGCAATGGCCGTCTCCGGGTCATGGAGTTGGACGAACGTCCGACTGCCCGCGATGTCGTTCTTTACAAGACTTTACCTAACGAAATGCCGCGAATGGCAGGAATCATCACCGAGGTCCCACAGACGCCCCTGTCTCACGTAAACTTGCTCATAACTCATACGCATTCGCACACCGGAGTTCGGATTGCCGCGCACATTACCTCCATGAATAAAGGACAGGCAGCGTTGCCCGACTAACTTGATCAGTTCACGATCAGAACTAATCCAACCGGTGGCTTCCGCTATGTCGAGCACTCCATGCAAGAAGATTGGGCCATGGGGATAGTAGTTCCATTCCTTCCAATCACCGAATGAGGCGAGATGCTTCCAGAGGCAGTCGAGCCAGGCGAGCGCTTCTTTCGCCTGAGGGGCGTTGGGATATAATTTCAATGCTAGCGCCACCCCGCCCGCATTATCTAAACAATGATTGTTAGCCGTTTGCGCCTTCGTGTTGAAGTTGATGAATCGTCTTTCCAAACCGATCGCTTCCGATTTATTGCAGAGGCGCCTTACACCGATCTCCACGGCCGTCATTGTCGCGGCGGACACATCGGTTTCCTGCCATTGTTTCGACAAGGTGACGCCGCTCACAGCGGCATCTACACCATTCGTGTGCGAGCGGCAGCCGTGAGCCGCGTCCATGCCTAAGGCAAAGCTCTTGGCGATTTTAGAAACGGTGATCCGCTAGTCATTGAAGTCGCTGCGGTTGATCAGCAAGGCAGCGTCACGAGCACTGGCAACGTCTCCGAGATGACATCACTGGCGCGCATCGGATTGACCAATGAAGAACCGCAGTGGTTTCAGTGGGACGTCTACCTGGCAGCCTCCTACGAGGTTAAAGTACGCTTTCACAACGGCCCAATGGCAGCCAAGCGAATGGTCCGACTCCTAACGACTCAGGCCGCCGATAAACCAGAATATAAGCCCTTTATCGATATGGAGAACAAGCTCGAGAGGGCACACGGCGTTCTCAAAGCGTAGAGGGGGCCGCGTCTGCGGATCTGGAAAATCGGCGTCAAATGTCCTCACGCTGACACCTGGCCGACTGCCGGTCATCGAGTGTTGTGTGGCAATCTGAAGCCTAACACACTGAGGGCCACGACGATTGCTCGACGACTGGCAGCCTTCGCTGAAAAGGCGTTTAGACGTCCGCCACTCGACGGAGAGACCACTACGAAAGAAAGATACCGATCGATGCCACCGGCAAACTCCCAGGCGGGGAACCGTTTCGAACCATACCTGAATTCCGCAAACTTCCGGTCGAGCGCCAGGATCAGTTCAACCGCTGCCTAACCGAGAAACTGGTGACTTACGCCCTTGGACGCGTTTTAGAAGTCGGTTACCGGCCCAGCATTGACGAGATTCTCGCTCAACTCGAAGGCAAGAAAGGGGGCTTGAGCGATCTCATCCATCCCGTTGCCCTAAGCAAGCCCTTCCAAAACAATTAGGCCCCATTGTGAAACTGGCTGAAAACCAATTTCACAATCGTTCGCACGATTTCTTCGATTTAGCAAAACAGAACTAGTTACCCTTAAGTGTTGCTAGCGAACGGCTGATCAATGCTTGAGACGCTTTAACCCCTTTGACAGGATCCAAGGCGCTGCCTTCCCATTCAATCGCCAGGTATCCTGAATACTCAGAGTTCGCTATCATCTTCATAAGCCGAGGATAGTCGAAGTCAGGCTGATTGCCTTCGTTGTCAAAACTGTGCATCTTGCAGGAGATCGTCTGAGTGTGAGGTAACATCGCCTCGGTTCCCTCGTAGACATTGTTCTTTAGTTTTCCGAAATCAGGCATAAGCGTTAACGCTGGATGCTTCAGTTGTGACGCGATCTTTGCCAAGAACGCTCCACGACTCGAAAGGAGTGAAGCTCCAGGCTCGATGGCGATAGTGATCTTCTTCTCTGCCGCAGCCTCAAGCAGAGGTTTGAGTGCTTCGACGCAGGCATCAACGCCAACAGATTCCTCTGTAGTAGGCGCTCTTAAAAAGACCCTGAGGAAATCACAATCAAGAGAGGCAGCACGTTCGAGCGATTTCAAGATCCCCGGCAAGCTCGCTTCGCGTTTATCAGCACCACAATCATAAGCACCCGCCATGAACAGGAAGAGATCGGTCCCAGCCTTATCGGAACGGGACTTCAGTCTCGTATAATAGGAAGGGTCATCCAGTTTGTCCTTCGGTAGGCCACCTTCCCACAAGTCGATCGCTTTAATGCCAAAAGTCTCCACGGTGAAGGCTGGGAAATCCAGCGCCGCCAACGTTTTATCAGCCAATAGCGCGCGCAAAGAATATTGAGACAGTGCGACCGAAAATCGATTGTCTTTATTATCCTGCGCTTTGGAATGAAGCGCGGTGCTCGAACTGATGGCAGCGAGCGTGGCTCGCCTTATAAATTGTTTTCTATTCATAGGATTTAGTAGTTGGGATAGGGCGTAAAGGCAAAGAAGGCTTGATGAGAATTTCGTGTGAAGCGATTACTTCGCTGCTAGCATTCTTCCCCTCACGGAGTCATCTTTCATAACTGTTTATCGTCAGGATAAGCAAAGGCAACCCAAGCTCGTGCGACTTGTTCATTGGGGAACCACGATGCCGTGGATCTCTTACCCCTAAATTTATGGTAAGGAGCAATCGCTCCCGTCTTGATATCTCCGAGCCAGCCTGACTCCACTTGGATCTCACGCAAGTTAACAATGCTTTCATTTATGTCAGTGGCCGTTGGTAATCTAAGTCGAATCATGGCTTCAGTCCATGGAATCACGAAGTCATGAGCGGCCCACGCGCGCCAATCCTTGGGCGTCGTTTGGTTCCTCTTGAAGTGCATGCCTTTCGGCCAGTGACTCTGCCCAGGAAGCCAAACCCAAGCGCGGGGCGACTTCGCTTTGCGTGAACGTTCGAAGTGTTCGCGAATGTCTTTCGGTTTCCCATCGCTGGCACCCATGAGGTAGAGACCGGGGACATTCCTGGCGGCGGCTTCCTCTTGCATAAACGCCGCATCGCTGGGGTTTCCACGGAGCGCGATGTGAAAGGCTAACACGCGTCCCGGTCGAAAACGAACAAAGTCTTGTGCGACTCGACCACCCATCGAATGCCCCCAGAGAACGAATGGCGCCTGCGGCAACTCGGGAAGATTCAATTCAGCGGCAAACTGTTCACAGGCTTTCAGCATCGATGATGCGTATCCGTTGTCCCGCACTCCGTGAGCTTCAAATTCACAATACAACATGGCCGACTGCGTGCGCTTGGCCAGCGCGCGCCATTCGTGGTCCGATGCGACAAGGTGTTTACCAGCGCCTCGCATATTGAAGACAAAGAGTGTGCGAAATGTTGATGCATCGTCAGGAATCCAAATCTGATATTTCGAATTCGCGATGAGCGGATTGGTGGAGGCTGCCACTTCCGTTCTGAAGAGTTCCCCTGACGGTATTCCGTTCTGGGCATCATTTGCGGCCAATGGGCCTGACAGAATATTGAAAGCGATCGCGCTCAGAATAAGCTGTTGTGCACGCATCCGTTTCATAGTTTTCGATTGGAGAGCCTTGGGGATGTTCCGGGATCTTGCCTTCACAGGATTGCTTCGCGGGTTGTAAGATAGCTTCGATCTCGGGAATTCTCGCCAAATTTAAGAGAAGGGCAATGATGAGGAGTTGCTTCGTGCTTCATTACGCCAACTGTCGGGAAACTTCGTGACGAAATCAGGTTGGATGAAACTCGAAGGATGTTGAAGATCAATCGCTGACCACCGCCAATCCAATCCGTGTCATGATGTCCTTCAAAGCCTACTTTCCCATACTTAGCCTCGTTATCTTGCTGACAGGCGTACGAGCCGATCTCGTTCTCTATTACAACTTCGAAGATGATGACGTTGCCAGTGGTTTGGTGACTAATCATGGATCTACCTCCGAGCCGGGAACGTTGGTTGGGGCCGATCAGCCCAAACCTGGCTACGAATGGGGTCGTGACAGATTTGGGCGGGCCCTGAGCATTCCGGACGCCGTCATTTACCTCGACACGAATCTCACCTCTGATGAGCTTGAGGTGAACGGCACGGTGGACTACAAGATGATGGCTTGGATAAATCGCGGTGACACCACCGGCGACAACATGATCTTCGGGAAGCCAAGTGGACAAGCCCTTCACCACGGGGTTCGCCAAAAGAGTTATCACATGGGGCATTGGGGAAAATGATATTAGAGGCGGCGAAGTCGTTGTAGGTGAATGACGTCATGTGGCCTTTCGCTACGAAGGTGGATTGTAAACCATCCTCGTCGACGGCGAAGAGGTGAATTCAGGAGACAAAGACCCACTCGACAACACAACGAATGTCTTGATTGGAACGACTCGTCTGGAGGCCGATCGCTCGTTTGCGGGTGCTCTCGATGAGATCACAATCTTCAACGAAGCGCTGAGTGATGCGGCGATACGTGAACAAATGACCGAGGTGATGTAGACGCCAGATCCACGATTGGTCGCTTCGCCGTCGGCCTCATTGGGAATCGTGGCCGCTGAACCGACGCCACGTCCACTTTCATTCGACGTTCGAAATACCGGTCTAACCAAAGTCCTCAACCTCTCCGATGCCACCTTGAGAGGCCAAGAGGCCAACCACTTCACGATCGACGAAACACCTTCTTCGCTGGCGCCGAATGCCGTGGGCCAAGTCAGGATCACCTTCGACTCCAAACAAGAGACCGGAAAGTTCTCGGCGACCATGCCTGGGGAACGGATTTTGATAGCGACTACGGCACCGCTGTGGTCACCAAATTAAAGTCACCTCTGATCGATCTCACCTCGTTTCCTAGCCCCCGGCTCAGCTTCCAATATTATATTGATTCCGTTCAAGATGCGGAAGGAGGGCAACTGCGTTTCCCTGATGAAGACGACAACGGTCTTGTGATTCTACTACAGATCTTTTCCGGAAAAACCGAAAACTGGACCTCCTTTGCCCTAAGCGTGCCACCGGAAGCTCAAGAAAAGAAAGTCATCCTAGAATTCCGTTTTCTCACCGCAAGCGATGATGAAGTCGGTGCTGGATGGTCCATCGACGACGTCGTCATCCGTTGATGATCCGACACCTCAAGTGTCCTGCAGACTTAAGTAGTGTGAAAAAGTTGCAGTTCAGGTAGTTGTTCTTTGGAAGAGACTTTCGTTCTCGCGCTTGGTAAGTCGGATGGGAATGGGCTAGCTCTGATTTCTGGCTGCCAGGAATTGCGAGCCCATGAGAGTCATCACCAATCACATCAAATGAGACCGTCCATAGACACAGAAATTCCGCTGATTTGGACAACGTTGTTCTTATTAGGACACATGAATATCCTGCTGGCGAATGAAGACACCGCGCAGGAGATCACTCCTCGACCGATCGCATTGGAGGCACCCACCTTGAACTCGGAACCACTCAATCTAGGTTCCCGCAGAGAACTCTTCGTCGACAACCACATCATTGGCGCCCTTCGCGGGGGTGCCGGCCGACACCTGTTCGAGATGACTCCCGCCACCACTGAGACCAAGGACGTCGCCATGATCCATGATGCCGATTGGGAGGGCCCTTGGTGTCGCTATGCGAAATACATCCAGGACCAAGACGTGATCAAGGCCTGGTACATGGGACACCACACCTACCAGGCTAACAAAGACAGACGGATAGAGGGAGGGCGTCTCTGTTACGCCCTCAGCACGGATGGACTTACCTTCACCAAACCCAAGCTCGGGATCTACGATTGGATGGGATCGACGTCTAACAACGTGCTATTCGACGATGTCACGTTTCAAGCAAAAGACGGCAAAGGCTGGATCGCTGCCCATCAATTCAACCCGTTCATCGATACGAATCCCGCCACGTCGCCGGCGGCGAAATACAAAGGCTTCAGTGGTCAGGGGCACCATTGCGGCAAGACCGGCCTCTACGCCTACCAATCAGCGGACGGTATTCACTGGGAAATCGCAAGTGACGGACCGATTGTCAGTAGCAATTATTCCCTGGACTCCTGCAATCAGGGATTCTGGGACGCGGAACGAAAACGGTATGCTGTCTACTTTCGCCATCTGCGCAATAGCAAGGGCGAATCAGGGATCAAGGCACCCGGTTGGAAACGCGACATCCTCGTGACGTTCTCCAAAGACTTCATCAATTGGACCGAACCTCAGTGGCTCGTCTATTACCGGGATGATGGCCGGGACGGCATGGATCTAGAAAACCTCTACACCAACGAAATCAAGCCTTACAAACGCGCCCCCCACATCTACCTCGGCTTTCCTGCACAATTCAATGGTTCCGTCGAGCCCATGCTCATATCCAGTCGCGACGGCCTCCATTTCTATCGCTGGATGGAACATGCTGTCATTTCGAAATCGGCACCCTCAGATCGCTACAAGATCCGCTCCAACCATCTCTGGCAAGAGATGGTTGAACTGCCCAACGAGCCTACCAATTACTCCATGTACGCTAGTGAAAACTTGGCGATCAAAGGCGCGCACCAAGACGGGAGCTTTCCCCGTGTGCGCAGGTTTACCATTCGTAAGGACGGTTTCGTGTCGATCCGAGCCCAGACGAAACCCGGCGAGCTCATCACCAAACCACTCATCTTTATTGGCGACAACCTAACCGTGAACTACGACTCGCAACTCGGAAACGCTGGATCAATCCGTGTCGAGATTCTGGATGCCCAACGGCACCCTATCCCAGGCTTCACGATCCAAGAGAGCACCCCTCTCTCAACTGACGAGATAGACGCCACGGTCACTTGGAAAGGCGGCTCCGACCTCAGCGCCCTCGCAGGCACACCGATCCACCTACGTTTCGTCCTGCACCATACCGACCTGTTTTCATTTCGATTCACAAAATAGATCATCCTCGTAGATTCAATTGGCAATCGAACCCAACCCAACCCCACCCCACCCGCCACAACTACTAGTCATAGAGGCTACGGAGCTTTTTGATTGCCCATCGAAGGCGATGACCTCGCGGATCGGAAAGTGAAATTTTGGAATGGTTGACTGCTCCTGCCGGATGCTGTGGAATTGGTGCTTAATCCCGAACCTGGAGAACATCATGAATAGATTGCTCGCCTTTGTCGCGCTTGCGTTGATTCCGATCAACGCCTGGGCGGTTCCTCCCAAGTTTTCGGATACGCCTGTCTGGGTCAGCGGCAGCGAACACTGCGGCGGCGATGGGAACGCACAACTGATCGATTTCGATCAAGACGGTGATCTTGATTTGGTGACTAGCGCTCCAAACCCGAGCCGTTGGGTAGTGTTCGAGAACGACGGCGGCAAGCTAGCCCAACAACCGGTTTGGGAATCGAAGCCCACCACCGACTGCGACCACATCTCCGTCGTCGATTTTGATAAAGACGGCATCCCGGATTTGGCGGGCACCCATGAATCGCACAACACGGTGTACCTCAACGACAAGAGTCGTGAGAAGCACTTTGGATTCATGCCCGACTGGGAAACCAGCTTCTATACCGACTCAAATCAAATCGATTTCGGCGACATGGATGGGGACGGCGACATGGACATGTTGGTTGCCTCTGGGTTACCCGTTTTTCAGTTAGCCTTGTTTGAGAACAACGATGGCGCACTCTCGCGTTCGATCACCCAGCGCATCGGGCCGAGGCAGTATAGCGAGTCGTCGATCTTTGGTGACATTGATAATGATGGCGACCAGGACATCATTGCCACCTATGGGAAAGAGGGAACTATCATTTTATTTAAAAACGGGGGCAATGGCAAATTCGACAGAGGAACCGAGATCTTCAAAGACACCAAGGTTAGTCACGTGCAACGGGTCTACTGCGTTGACGTGAACAAAGACGGGAAAATGGAATTGTTCTGCGCCAAAGGTCCTTGGGGACCGCCCGGCCGTAGTATTGCGCTAACCGTCCACGATGGCGTGGCGGAAAAGGTTTGGGAGAGCGCCGCCGACACCGGCTTTCACGGCTTCGCTTTCGCCGATGTGGATGGAGACGGCGATTTAGACATGGCTGCGGCGGACTGGAGCGGACGCAGCACGTCGGTGTTCCTGCAAGAGCACGGCAGGATCGAGACCAAGCCTATTTGGTCGGCGGTGAATCGTGCACCCGTCCATGAAGTGGCTTTCGGGGATATCGATGGTGACGGAGACCTCGACGTCGTCGCGGGCGGTCTTGATCAAGCGATGCTGTTCGAGAATCTCTTGCAGCCTGGGCGCAAGCCTGAGTGATCGGAACTCATTATTTTAAACTCAAGAACGAAATGAATAAGCACCTCCTACTGATTGCGCTCGTCGCAATGCCAGCGTTGAGCATTGCCGCTGAGAAGGATCCTATCGCCGAGGCTAACATTCGCAAGGCGATCACGTCAGCAGGCGGGGAAAAGCGTTTCAAGACAATCAAGGCACCCACGATGTGGATGGAGACTGGGACTTACTACGGGATGGGCCAGGGTGTTCCGTTTGTTGCTCAGTATGCCACCTACTGGCCAAAACGTTGGTA
>JAACDM010000687.1 GCA_009936795.1 Verrucomicrobiaceae bacterium
GGCCCTGGACTGATTATCTCCGCAAACATCGTCGGATCGGGTGAACTCATCGTCACCACCAAGCTCGGTGCCGATGTGGGATTCATGCTGCTGTGGTTCATCATTCTCGGCTGCATGGTGAAGGTCTTTCTCCAGGTCGAGCTTGGGCGCTACACGATCTCAACGGGCAAGACGACTCTCCAAGCCTTGGACACGATGCCCGGTCCACGTTTCCGCGTGTCTTGGCTCGTCTGGTGCTGGCTCATCATGTTCATTGCCACCTTCTTTCAATTGGCTGGCATTGTAGGTGGTATTGCCGAAGTCCTCCAACTGGGTGGCCTGGATCTCAAAGACACCATTCTAGCATTCTTCGTCACCGGTTCGTGCGCTGCTCTGCTCTTCATCGGGCGCTATCGCTTTATCGAGAAATTCTCGACGATCATGGTAGCGAGTTTCACGATCTTCACGATCTTCGCCGTCTTCTCACTTTATTGGACAGACTTCGGCATCAAGGCGAGTCAAATTGCTGAAGGACTGAAATTTCAGATTCCGAGTGATCTAGCCGTCGCTCTTGGAGCGTTCGGCGTCATTGGAGTCGGGGCAGCTGAACTCATCTATTATCCGTACTGGTGCCTCGAGAAAGGATACGCGTCAAACGTCGGCCCTAACGATGGCTCCGAGGCTTGGCACGCGAGGGCCCAGGGATGGATTCGTGTTCTGAAATGGGACGCCTGGGCGTCCATGGTGATCTACACTGGGGCTACGGTTGCGTTCTATCTGTTAGGGGCTGCCGTCCTGCACGGACAGAATATTGCGATTGAGAAGGACAATCTTATTTCCAATCTTTCTAATCTATACACCACATCTTTCGGCAACGTCGGGTTGTGGGTCTTCTTGGTGGGTGGTTTCGCCGTCCTTTATTCTACCGTCTTCATTTCCACCGCTTCTAACAGTCGTCTCTCCGTCGACTTCCTACGCATGTTTGGTTGGATCAAGACCAAGGATGAATCTAGCAGAGTCCGTCATGTGGCCATCGCTTGCATCGCCTTGCCTGCGCTCTACTTTACTTTTTACGTCACTGTAGGCAACCCACTCGGGCTCGTCTTCGTCGGGGCCATTGCCCAAGCTCTCATGCTACCATTTCTGTGCATTGCAGCCCTCTACTTCCTCTATACCCAGACGGAAGAACGGTTGCGGCCGAGCAAAGCCTGGGTCCTCTTTCTGTGGATCTCGTCTGCGATGATGGCGACCGTCGGCATCTACCAGCTCGTTGATAAGCTGAAGTCGATGTAATCCAGCTTGCAGAAGCGCTCGTTGCAAAGACGGTCGCTTTACCCAAGCCCCCCCTACAGCCCCCTGCTAAAATGCCCAAAGTTCGTTTGTCCGGTCAAGTCGACGGTAGTCAAGATCCTACCCGCGAGGAACGCGCCCGACTACTCTACATGCTCTTCGCCGGAGGCTGGGACATTGATAATGCGAATGGCGACGAGCTCATCACCCTGGGAAATGTACAGGGTAAGATCAAAGGGGCCGATGCGTTTGTCTTTACGCGAGGATCGACGCTACAAGAATTGTTCAAGGCCGTCTCCGTCTTCGTTGGCTACCAAACCCTAGATGCTGATCTCTCTGGCAAGCCGACCGCCATCATGAATGGAGATGGATCTTGGCAATCCCTCTTTAGTCTACTCGAACACTTACAAGAGCTCGGCACGATCAAACAGGACTACCGTGATTTCATCGTTCCCGTGAAATCTGCGAAGAACGTCGTCAGAAGGCTAGAAGAAGTCCAGGAACGTGGCATTGCGGACGCAGGACGTCACCACGCAGAGGATTTCGGCGAAGACAGCAGCAACGTGCAGTCCCACGACACTCCTTTGCCGGATGACCATGCGGGGAATGTTTGCGTATTCTGTTCGGCAAGCATCGAAGATCCCGCTTATCTCGGAGATGGCTACACGCTCGGCAAACTATTAGCAGAGAATCAACTGGGCTGTGTGTCCGGAGCTGGCAAGACAGGAGTGATGGGCGCTGTCGTTCGTGGATCGGTTGACGCCGGCGGCTGGACCGGGGGCTCAAACGTACCTCACATCATCGAGCTCGAAGGCCTTCCCAAGGGACTCTCTAGTTTCTGGTTACGCCCGGACATCTACACGCGCATGGAAGTGATGATAGAGAACTCAGACTCTTTCGTAGCTTATCCAGGAGGTGCCGGCACGGTTCAGGAAGTACTCGCGCTCCTCCTCATGAAGCACGACGGCGATCCGTTGATGAAAGGCAAACCCGTGGTCATCTTCGACAGGAAAGATGAGAAGACAGGCAAACGCTTCTGGGCTCCGTTCATCGACATGCTCTCCAAAACGTGTTGCGCGAAAGAGTTTATTGTCGTCGACGAGCTCGACGACGTCGTACCCGCAGTGAAAAAGGCCATGCCGTTGGTAGAGGCCTAACCAAACCGACTGAAGTCGGCATCCCCTGCCCAAAGCAACGATGTTGTCCAAAGCGATCCCAACGCTGCTGCTCTTCTCTCTGCTCGCATTACAATTCAAAAGTGGAGCTCAGCTCACCAAGACCGCGCGTTGTCCAGCTCATTGAGGCTTGTTTGAGATCAACTCCAGTAAGATGATCCAGCCTGGCAAACATGCGAGGAAACGCAAGCATCTACTGAAGCCAAAGTTCATCACCGTCCATTCCACGGCGAACGTTAGCCGCGGAGCCAATGCGGAACGCCACGCGCAGGCGCGACGCAACGGTGCCCTCAAGTCCACACACAATTCGTTAGGCTACCTCTCGTGGCATTACACCGTCGATCAGTCATCCATTTATCGCAGCTTGCCAGACACTGAACAAGGCCAGCATGCAGACTACCAGGGTCAAGGAAATCGTGAGTCCATTGGAATCGAAATGTGTGTGAACCGTGGGAACAGCGCTCCACAAACGATTGATCGCACTGCCAAACTCGTTGCCCTTCTGATGAAGCGGCATGGCATCCCTCTCGCCAACGTCGTGCCCCACCAACACTGGAAGCGTATTCGATTCAAAGACGGGAAGGATCTCGGCTACAAGAACTGTCCCGGACTACTTTTAGAAGACGGCAAGCTAAAGCTGAAATGGGCCAACTTTAAGGCGGCAATTCAAAGTCATCGGAGGCAACTTTAATCAGCTTGCTTCTGACTCATTGGGCCTTCTAGACTTGACGCATGAGCAGCACACGGCGCGGATTTCTCAAATCGACTCTCGGCTTAGCAGGCCCTCTCATTGTTCCTAATTCTGTCCTTGGCAAAGAGGGCGCCACACCGCCTAACGAGCGCGTTCAGTTGGGCTGTATCGGTGTCGGAGGCATGGGCAGTGGCAACCTCTCGGCCTTCCTACAGGACAAGCGCGTCGAAGTGCTTGGCATCTGCGACGTGGATGCAAATCATCGTGCTAAGGCCTTGGAAACTGCCGGTCTAGAGCCAGAGGCAGGCACAGGCGACTTCCGCGAACTGATCGCAAGGGAAGACATTGACGCGGTGATGATCGCCACGCCTGACCATTGGCATGCCCTCATGACCGGAGCGGCCATCAAATCGGGAAAGGACGTCTACTGCGAGAAACCGTTGGCAGCAAGCGTTGTCGAAGGACGCTATGTCTGCCGCCTAGCTGAACAATACAGGCGAGTGATTCAGTGCGGCACGTGGCGACGTTCTGGCATTTACACACGGATGGCCTGCGAGTGGGTCAGAAATGGTTATATTGGCAAGCTCCAGCGGATCGAGGTCGGCGTACCTGCCAAGTTCGAGATTCGCCATGGTAAGTTCACCGGTCTTGAGAAGAAGGAGATAGTGCCGAAAGAGCTCGACTATGAAATGTGGTTAGGCCCAGCGCCGAACGCCCCTTACACAGCGGCGCGTTGCCACTTCAACTTTCGGTGGATCACCGATTACGCTCCCGGTTACATCACGGACTGGGGAGCGCACTTTTTGGATGTGGCCCAGTGGGGAAATGACACCGACGACACCGCGCCAATTTCGGTGGCACCCAGCGAGGTGATGCGTAGAGAACATGGCATTTACAACGCTCCCGAGGCTTTCCGCCTAGACTATCGCTATGCGAATGGAGTGGAAATGACGATGATCTCGACGGCGGA
>JAACDM010000688.1 GCA_009936795.1 Verrucomicrobiaceae bacterium
CCTTCCTTGCGCTGAAACAGTGTAATCAGATCAAGCCTGGTTGAGACTCCCTTTATGGTGAGGAGAGGGCCGTTGCCATTCGGGCCTAGCAGCGAGATCGCTCCATCGATCACCTCCACATCGCTGAACAGGACGCGAGGAGGCTTTTTTGGGGGGGGGCGCGGAGCCGGTGGAGGCTGGTTAGCGGTTGGAGGCGCAGTAACGGGTGGAGGCTGATTTGTGGGCGACTCTTGAGGAGATCTCGAAGATGCGATCTCAGGCAGATTGGGTCGTGGTTTTTCGGTTTCTGTTAGCCTTTCGATTGATTCTTTGGGCTCCAACGTAGGCAGATCGTTCTTGGCTACGAGTATCTCGGATGGTGAACTCAATGGTTTGCTCCAAGGCAGAGCCACAGAGCCGTTCCCATGCTGGATCGTGCGTATTTTAGGCTGGTGAACGTAGATCTTTCCTAACTGAAGTGGGCGTTCAGCCAGTGACCAGAGCGAGATCTTTGCTCTAACGGAATCAGCGTGAAAGAACGGCATTTTTATCAGAAGAGCGATGTCTTCCTGATGATTCATTTTTAGGCTCGTCACCTTGATGCCTCTCCAAGGAAGGTAACTGATTGCTTCATAGGTGACTTCAGCTCCTAGTCGTTTCTCAAACGCCTGGGCTACCTTCTCACGCATTCCGGGTGACCGCAGAAAGAGGTTCACGCTGATCAAGGCCAGGACAGTGAGAGCAACCAAGAGGATGGCGGCATAGAAGATGCCTTTGCGTAGAGCCTTCATGCCGTCATTCAGGCCTCCATCTGATGGGATGATTTCCGCTTCGCTTCTAGGCGTGCGTCGTTGAGACCCCGTTCTTCTTCGAGCGACGCTTTCGTTGGTGTCTTTGGAGTGAGTCCTGTCATCTTCACATAAAGGAGGCCACCAAGGGCACCGCCGAAGTGGGCAAAGTGGCCCATATTAGAGATAAGGGGGATGGTGAAGGTGCTTGCTAGGGCGACGATACCCAACAAGCCAGATGAGTAAAGAAGTGCTTGGCTAAAGGAGCCACCATACATGTGTGTTTGGTAACCAAGGATCCACACGTCCAGCCGCTCATTTGCGTGGATGCAGCCGAGGCCGGCAATGAGCCCGAAGGCAGCACCGGAAGCACCTAGCAATGGCGAGCCTGGCGTTACGAGTATTTGAAAGAAGCCCCCAAGAATGCCGGAACCCAAATAGAGTCCCAGCCAATGACGCGTTCCCACATCGAGGAGGAGTTCTTTTCCGGCCATGTAGATCACCAACATATTAAGGGAGAGATGGGTGATATGCATGCCCAAGCTAAGGTCGCCACCATGGAGGAAGAGGTGGGTCACGGGTTGCCACCATTTCCCATTTCGAAGGCCGTCCACACTGATGGCTCCCTCTTCGATGAAGTTTAGCAAAGCGGCATCACCAAGCGTGATCATGTAGGCGAAGACGAGGACATTCACGCCGACGATGATTGTGACCACATCGATCCCTGAGCGGGTGCATAGCGGTTGTCTAAGCGCCGCCCTGGAGGCGGAGCGGACGTGCTGGGAGGGAGGCGTGGGTTCCACCGTTCAAGGGAGCACAGGATCGAGCGAGCACCAATCCTGCTTTGTAGGTGAAAGAAGGCGGCTTGGTTCGCCGTATTCTTGAGATGTTCCCAGAACCCAACCCCGGTGAGTCCTTGCAGCCGGGGTGTTTGACCCCGATGCCCCAGAGAGAAGGGTGGCTCGAGGAGGGAGAGCTAGACGTCACAGAGCGCCACGGCGTGGCGGAGCGCATCGACCTTGTCTGGCCACGTAGGAATGAACTCCTGAGCGACATAGCCTTCATAGCCGGTCTCCAAGATTGCTCGCATGATGGGAGGATAATTGATCTCCTGGTTCTCATCGATTTCGCCTCGGCCAGGACAGCCGGCGGTGTGGTAATGACCGATGATATCTTTGAGTCCATGCAGGCGACGGATGACATCTCCGTGCATGACCTGAACGTGGTAGATATCGAAGAGAAGCTTCATGTTTGGTGATCCTACCTGCTTGATCAGATCTGCGCAGTGATCGACGTCATCTCCAAAGTAGCCAGGGTGACCTTTCATTGGATGCGTGTCATCGCGCGAGTTTAGGTGTTCGAGGCAGAGATTCACCCCCTTCTTTTCTGCGTGGCCAATGACAGATTTCCACAGCGCGACGCAGTTCTTACTTCCTTGTTCCGGTGAAATACCTGTTTCAGCCATGCCGGTAAACGTGATGACGTTAGGTGAGCCAATCTTCGCCGCGAGGTCGATGCTCTTCAGTATAGCCTCTTTGCACTTGGCGTGATTGTCAGTAGTGACAGGTCCATTGCCGAACCCATGGCTTCCGACGATGGCAATCTTCAGGCCTAGTTCCATCACAGAGGGATAGTCCCCCGATCCGATGCCCTCGATAGCTGGCATGCCGAGGGCTTTGCAGACTTTGGCGAGCTCGACTGCTTTCATAGGATTGAAGCACCAGCCCATTACGCTTTGCTTGATACGCCCTTTTGTTACGGTGCGATTGGGGAGTTGCAGTTCTTTAGCCTCTTCTTGTGCGCGTAGAAGGGGGGAGAAAGGAATGCTAGAGAGTGCCGTAGCGCCAGTGGTGAGCAAGCGTCGTCTTGAGTAGAGAGGTGTATTAGCCATAATAATCTAACGAGTTGGTTGGATGCGAATCGTGACAGCGCTCGACTTGGAATCGTTGGAAGAATCTGCTTTGTGAAACGAGGCGGAGAAGCCTTGATAGAGAGGCTGTTCTTGATAGTTCCACACTTGGAGGGAGCCGTGTCTGGAACGCGGCGCGTTTACTTCCACGCCAAGGCCCTGCCAATCAGAGGACACGACGTCAAGCACACCGACAGCACGCAATCCCGGTATCTTTGTGAGACTCTGTGGTTCATCGAATGGAAACGTAATCTCGCCCTTGCTCGTCTTGGCCATCCACGTAGAACCTTCTACCCGGGCGGTGACGACATCCTTGGGGGCATGGTCCTCCAGGAGATGGGTCCGGACGAAACGGACGCGAATGCGGTAGTCCGTGGGCGGAGTGAGCTTTTCAGGATCCTTGCAAGCACCCCACGATTGGATGCGATCTTTTCCGATGAAGTAGTGTTGAGTGAACGTGACGCCTTCCTTGGTCTCGGCTTCGAAGGAAACCTTCACGGCCTTGTTCGTAGGCTCCTGCTCGGTCGTGAGACGAGCGGGTTGTCGACGAAACCTTCCGGTTTGTCCAAAGGCGTGGCATTCCGGCTTCACCAGGATAGGCTGAAGACCAGGGATGCGTTTGCCCTCGTGTTTTAGATGAATGGCGAGTGTGCCATTACGTTGCACGATGGCAGCGAAATGATCATGATCTGCGCCTGCATGATGGCCTTCCTTCGTGGTGGGGAGATGCTCTTGCGCATGATTTGAGGCAAGTAAGCAAAGCGATAGGAAGATGGGGTAAGCGCGCCTCATGCTTACTTGATCGGCTTTCGAGATTTCAAACTGGCACGGACGCTACCAATGAAGACCTCCGAACGAACTTCCAAAGGCATACGATAGTCGTCTTCGGAGATCCAGATGGTTGCCTTCTTGAATTTCTCGTAGCTCTTTAGTTCAAGGTTGTCTCGGTCGATCTTGTAGAGTTTGATTTGAATCTTGATCGCTTTCTTCTCTCCAAGCGCAGATTTGAATGTCTCTCGTCCTAACACTTTGAATTTTGTAAAGTAAGCGGACTTGAATGGATGGACCACCATGTTGATCTCGTCTCCATTATTCAGCGGAAGGCTTCTGAGATAAAGAACGGTGGAGAGGAGGTCATGAGCATGATCGTAGGCGAAAACGCGCTCCTTGGTCTTGTCTTTGCGCCCCTTGCGTTTCACTGTCTCGGTACTGGTGACTACTCCATTAGCAAAGAGCGCTTTGGTGAAGATTTGTTCTTTCTTCTCAATTTCGTTGGCTTCGAAGGAGACGGGGCGGAGAGACTTGGGCTCGACTCGCGATTTGAATAGATTCTTGTAGTACCACAAGCGCTTGGCTATGCCCGAACTCTTACCTTTACAGATTCCCAGCATGAGCTTCGGCGCTTCTGGATCGGGCTTGCCCAACTGAAGTGTGGCTTCGCCTGCTTTCACGATTCCATTCCAAGACATGTGATAGCTCAACCCGCATGCTGGCACATTTACGAATTTGCCAGGGCGATCTTGGGTTACCTTCTCCATCCATTCCGGCTGAGTTGGCGCCTCTTGCCGTACACCGTATGCCATCGGCAGACATAGCACGAGGGCTCCTAGTGCAGCAAGACAGAGTGGGCGGGCGGCTTTCATAACAGGAAATAGGACGGTCCCTAGCACCAATAGTATTCGCTTTATCTAGAGGGGCGGCAATGCTTGACTCACGGTTAATCCCGAGGTCGCCGGCGGGGCTTATGAGCGAGTTTCGCCAGTTCTTGGCGATAGCGAATGGCCGCTTCCCGGGGCAGGGGAGAGTCGCGCAGGAGGCCAAGCGCGACGGTGGCGACATCCCATTTGGCTTGGACTACGCAGAGAATTTCATTCTCGGACATCTCAAGATGGAGGGCGCTCTGATCTTGCTGAGAGAAATGATCGCGCCCACGGCCCAACGCATCGGCGAGGTGGGAGAGCGAGGCAAGGAAGACTGGGTCGGCCTTTGGTTCGGCGGCGATGGCTGCGCCATAGGCATCGACAACGAAGGCGGACGCTGAATCAGAGGTCTCGCGCACCCAACCGACGAATTCTTTGGCCCGTGCTTCGGCGCTAGGGGCAGTGCTATGGAAGTAGAGATTCAGTGGATTGATGGAGGGGCCCTGTGGAGGCTCTTCCAGGGGGGCTGCATCCGTAGGCAAAGGTTTTGGCTTTCGACGAGGCGCTCTCGGCTCCGGTGGTGGGAGCTTGGGGCGGCGGCTCTTCATGAAGACATGCTCAGGAATCTCATCGGCGAGTAGGGACTCGACAACATTCTCAGGCCGCGCTTCCTCTCCGGGATTCATGGTGTCGGCCAAAGGAGGGGTGGCTTTCTCCAAACTTCCTGGACGCACAACGCCTAGGAGTTCTTCCATGCGCTCCTGATCAATCCATGAGCCGAGTGAATTCTCTTTCGCCATAAGCAACTTTCTGCAGCGTGAGCCGGGGTTCGAGTTCAGCCGCAAGTTGGTCAAAGACCAAAGCGGCGGGAGGAAGTTTTTGGTAGAGCAAGGCTACGGGAACACCGTGGGCACTTGCTCTGACAAAGTCTTGTTCGCGTGGGATACTTGTGCGCAGGAGAGTGTCTCCCGGTACAAGCATGCGAAGATCGCACGCCACTTGCAAGCTCTCTTCGCCGTGTGGATCTACCATGGTGAGGAGGATGCCCGCCACTTCGACAATGGCCTGTTCTTCTTCGCGGAGTCGTGCGATGCCCTCAAGCAGTTGAATGATGGATCGGACGCCGAGCGGCTCCGATTGCTGAGGAAGGAGAGCGAAGTCGGCTTGACGCACGAGTTCACGAGTATGCCCCATGAGTCCAGCAGCCGTATCCAAGACGCCGACATCGTAGTTGAGGCCATCGAGCTGACCTAGCATGCGTGCAACAGCTCCAGCGTAGTGAGAAGTGTCTGTTTCTAGCTTGAAGAAAGTTTCCGTTAGTCCTGCAGTGATCAGATGCAGTTCGGGGAGCCGTGTGGGAATAATGAGTTCATCCACATCGCACTCATAGTGGAGGAAATCATAGTAGCCTGGGCAGCGCCGTGTCTTTTCTGAGAGTGAAAGGCCGACGGAATTCTGTGGATCGGTGTCCACAAGCAGGGTCTGCCAGCCGCGGCAAGCCAGCGAGTGCGCCAGATTGATGGCGACTGTGGTCTTGCCGACGCCTCCTTTTTGGCTGGTGACTACGAGCGTGATCAAGGATACCACTGTGGCAAGAAGCCTGTGCTTGGAAACAGAAAAGTGATGATGAACCGCGGGTGCTTGCGTCGCTTGGCAAATGGTCCCATAGAGTAACCAGCCACCTTCAAATGATCGAGTTCTCAGCCCATCGTCCGCCGAAGAAATTTCATCCTGAGCCCTTCGCGTATCATCAGGAGATTGATCTGACCATTGATGCTCTGACAAACTTAGGGGTTGGCCTGGGCCGCGTGGATGGCTGGGTGGTCTTTGTGCCGTATGTCTTGCCTGGCGAGAAGGTTCGAGTGCGAGTCTATCGCAATGACAAGAGGCATAGCCAAGCAGATCTTGTGGAGATCTTGGTGCCATCGCCCGACCGCGTTGAGCCGGCATGCGAGCTGTTTGGCGAATGTGGTGGCTGCCAATACCAACACTTTCATTATGAGCAGCAGCTTCATTGGAAACAGCGTCAAGTGCAGGAACTGCTGACCCACATGACGACGATGGATGTGCCTGTGGCACCAGTCATCGCCTCACCCCAGACCTTTGGGTATCGTTCCAAGATCACGCCGCACTTTCAAAAAGCGAACGCGGACGGCGTCATCGAGACGATTGGCTTTCTCAAAGTAGGTCGACGTCGTGATGCTGTGGAGTTGGATCACTGCCCCATTGCCATGCCGGTGCTTAATGAACGCCTGCCTAGCCTCAAAGCGGAGATACGCAAGAAGGCGAAGACCTATAAGAAAGGGGCAACGGTCATTCTGCGCGCTTCAGATGGTGACCAGCCGGTTTTGACTGAACACAAGGACGTCTGCCAGCAACGTGTTGGCGAGATGACCTTCAGTTTCAATGCGGGCGATTTCTTTCAGAATAATCCGTTCATCCTCGAAGCTTTCACAAGCTATGTCCGGGAAGAGGCGTCGGCTGGCACCGCGCGCTACTTGGTCGATACCTACTGTGGTAGTGGTCTCTTTGGGCTCACAGCAGCCAGTGCATTTGACCGGGTGATGGGGATAGAGATTTCTGAGAGCAGCATCGTGTGGGCTCGCCAAAACGCTGAGTCCAACGGCATCACCAACGCGAGTTTCATCGTGGGCAAATCTGAAGCGCTCTTTCCGGAGTGTGATTTCCCAGGGAAAGAAACGGCCATGGTGGTCGATCCCCCTCGTCGTGGATGTGATGAGGTCTTCCTGAATCAGCTCTTTGCCTTCGCTCCTGAACGGGTGGTTTATGTCTCGTGCAATCCGGCCACGCAGATGCGCGATCTCAATGCCTTTGCCGAGCATGATTATGCTCTAACGAAGATGCAACCGTTTGATCTCTTTCCGCAGACTCGTCACCTAGAATGCGTGGCGACCCTGGTGCGGACGTCCGCTTAGAGCGATTCTCAGAGATTTTCAAACATAGAAAACCTCTGAGAAATGTGAGGTAGTTTTGGAAGTGCGCTCGGCGCGCGGGGTGAGTTCAGGTTTGGAAACACCTGATGCTGCGTTACTTGTCGGTCAACGGGCTCGCCCTTCTTCCTCTTCGTGTCTTGCCTTTGACCTTTA
>JAACDM010000017.1 GCA_009936795.1 Verrucomicrobiaceae bacterium
AGAAGCCAAAGAAGCCAAAGAAGACGAGGTCGCGCCCCTAAGGAAATGCGACTCCTATTGCGCCACGGAACACTTCCACGAGGTGCCTGCGGATTGGGAGCGCGCGTTCCGCCGTGTCATCGGTAACGTGACGAAGCGTCTTGGATACTACGACATCGACATCGTGGCGTGGCCCTCTTCAAACAAGCCTCCAGTCGTCCATGGCAAGCGACTGCAGGGTGGCCAGTATGTGAGTGGGGGCACGGATGCGGACGGTCGGGAACGAGTCTTGATGGTGCTGGAGATTCCTGAGACTGAGCGAAAAGAGAAGCACCCGCACCTGCTCTCGGTCATCGCCCACGAATACTTTCATGTCTACCAGCGCCACGTGAACCCTTCAATGCATCCTGACTTCACGATCAAATGGGTGATCGAAGGTTCGGCGGCGGTCTTCGAATCGATGTATCTCAAGGACTTTGAGAACAATCCGCACTACGCGCAACGCGCGCAATTGCGTCATGCCTTGCCCGCAGTTTTCGGAGCGACAATGGAGACGTATGAGAATCCGGAGATCAACTACGGCACCTCTACGGCCATGGTGCTGTTCGCCTGCCGCAAGGCCGGGTTCCAGCGCATGGTGGATTATTGGAAACGCCAGCCGACGGACGAGAATTGGAAAGCGCTCTTTGAAGAGGTGTTCGAGATCAGCGTGGAGGAATTCTACGCCGAGGGCAAACGCGCCTCGCTCAAAGACCTGAGCCTGTCCGCTATGGGCGATCTCCATCGGATTCGTTTTTAGATTCGTTAGAACCGCGAACGAAATGGTTGAACTGGAATGCGGCGTGCGAATTGTGCACTCATGAGTGCACAATTGCAGCAGGAGTTAGGGCCCGCTCTGTCCCGCTTGTCCGGCGGCTTTTATTCTCACACGAAGTCACGAAAGCACAAAGAAAGAAGCGAGGCATGGAGGATGTCTTTTACAGGAGGTAACGGAGGGCTGCTTCTGTCCCGAAGTCTAGAGCCTCCAATGGATCTTTGCCATGAGAACACGATTCGGTTTTCCGGCACGTTTCGTCTTGGGGAGTAGGTATTCCGAGGTCACGACTAACGTTTCATTATTCGAAAGTTGGCATGCGCCAAAGTTCCCTAGGCAGGCATGATTCTCAGGCACGAGCACGCGTTCTGTGTCGCGTATCACGCGCAGAGTCTTGGGATCGACTTGGGCGATGAATAGCGGAGCGCGATGACGAAAGATATGATCGTTGTTTGCACCTCGTCTTGTGTAGGCGAGAAAAAGTCCTTTCTCCTGCGGATGCACGACCCAATGTTGTTGTGTATTGTAGCTTCCCAGGGGCTCTCCGTCTTCAAAGCGCCATTCGGTAACACCATCAGGGAATGTCAACCCGTCATCGCTTGCCGCCACATAGGCAGAATGATCCGCACGGAGTGTGAGATAGAACCGATCTAGAAACTGCGTTAGCGATGGCTCGTAGAGGCCGCGGCCCTTGGGGTACGACAACTCGGTTCCATGATTGATGTAGTTCAGGGTTTGTCCGTCGAAGCGGCACCTAACAACGGCGGTCGTGTAGTTCACCTTCTCTGGGTGCTTCTGATAGCGTATGGGTAACAAGATGTCCCCCGAGGCAAGCACGGCAGGTTGATTGCATCCGGCATTGGGAGTGACGAAGCGACGGCCAGATGAATCCGTCTCTGGCAAGGTCACCGTTTGCAGACCAGTCCAAGATTGGTCTGCTGGGTTGTAGACGGCATAAGATACTTCTTCGCGTTGGTTGTCCTCGCGCTTGCCTTGGGCAAAGTGGAAGGTTTTTCCAGTAGCCAAGACGCGCTTTGATTGCGGATGCCAGGAGAGCCAGAGGTCACCAGCGACTCGATCAAAGTCATTGGCCTGCCGCACCCGCTGCAAGGACGGGACTTTCTCAGGTTCTGTCCAGGAACTCCCGCCGTCGTTGCTGGTAAACGCGAAGATGTTGTAGTAGCCATGAGTTTCAGACGGGCGAAATTCTTGGGTCGTCACAAGAATGGTGTTCGGCGTTCCTGGAATCACGGTGGGGCGCGACTGGAACCAATTCAACTCCGGTCGTCCGTTAGCGATAACTTGAAGATCAATGCTCTCGATAAGATCGGGTCGGGTGTTACTCGTTGAGGCAACAGTTAGGGCTGCCTTGCTGCGTCTGGAGATTTCATCGCGAAGGTCTGATTTGTGGTTAATACCGGACAGAGAGAACATTCTTTCGGTCCATCGTATCGACTCGCCAGCGCTAATCTGCCCTAACGCATCGTCAGAGAAACCCTTCGTGGTTCCATTCCAAATCTCTATATAGCCGGTGGTCGAAAGTTGGTCGGTGAATTCACGCTGCCGATTCTCGGATGGCGGGTAGCCCCAACCCCAGATATCGAAGCCGGGCGTGACCTTGCGATCAAAGGTACGCACCAATCCTGAATCCAGTTCATGAGAGTAGACGGCGAAGTAGGGATCATGCAAGGGAGTGGCCATGAGATCGCCGATCTCCTTCCAGTTTCCGACCCAACGGAGAGGGGATTTGTCAGTCGCGCCGGTCATGCCTTCCATCCACACATTGAAATCTCGATCATCTGGGACGAAGGAATCCGCCGGCACAATGATTTCGGTTCGAGGCGTGACTGCGCCACGGCCACCGGGGGCCAAGGTTGCCGTAGTCCAGTGTGAAAAGGCCACTTCCTGGTCGCCAGGATTGTGCACCAAGATCTCCGTTTCTAGCGAGGAACGATTAGAATACACGGCATAAGTGATTTGATGTCGCAACCCCGTTAGGGGCTCAACCGAAGACATACGGACGGCACATCGCCCTGCGTCTTGCTGGATGATCTCCCATTTCCAATCCAAGGCGTGACTGGTTCCATGCTCGCCGCGCGGCATCACGTGCTCGACCCCGCCCCAGGTCATCCAGAAGCCGGTATCATTGTGCGCACCTAACGGAATGGCGAGTCGATTGATGTAGAGTTGTTCCTGATTCGTCGCTTTATCGATAAACGAATACACCCGTCCCATCGATGGAATGAGCGTCGTAGAGAACCACTGATTTTCTAGAATGAGACCCTCACGATCCTGAGTGATGACCTTACGCGGTTGCGCACGAAACGTGTCCCAATCGATGACGGGCACCCCCTGCTCGTTCTTCTCTACGGCAAAGGCATAATCAACGTGCCGTAGCGATACTATGGTGGGTTCAATGGTGACCTCAGCTTGGGCGCCAAGAACTCCAAACATCAATGCTGTGATTTTCAGAATAAATCTTTTCGAAGGCTCCACTACCATTGCCCTTAGTCGTAAATTCCAATTAGATTTCATCATCGTTTCTGTCGGCACTAGTCATAACCCCAATAGACGAACACTAGCGTTTCCCGGCGGGCAAGGGAGCTTGCATGCAGCAACTATTGACTGTCAACGGATAACGTCATTATTAGCTTGCCCCAGAATGGAAGTTTTCCGTAGCTTGATTCCGAATCGAAATGAAACTCCCTCAGCAATCTCATCTTCATTGTTGGAGAGCCTTTCTCTCACTTTCCCCGGCTCTCCTTCTGTTTCTGACCTTGAGCGCCGCGCAGGCGCAATTGACATTGCTCATCGACTTCGGCGGCGATGAGGGCAATGGCGCCGGCTCCTCTCCTGATCCTTGGATTACATTAGAAGAACTTATTCAAGATCAACTCACGGATTTGAAAGATGGCGTCACCGTTACCGCCTTGGACGATGGCTTTACTGCGAACAATCCTGCTCCTCCGGAAGAGGGTGCCGAGTATGATAG